>CANRXB010000003.1 GCA_947643715.1 uncultured bacterium | reverse complement strand
AACCACGCTGGATCGTAAAAGCTTTTTTGGGGGAGCTTCATAGGTTCGCGTCCAGGATGAACCGGGAATTGTCATAAGATTCTAAAAACAGGATCTCCCCGGTCGCGAAACTGCCGCCAGAGTAGTTCACCTGGACGCCCGTCTTGTCTTGTGTCGGTATCCATAAGACCCCTGCTGAATCGATGGACGCCCGCTTCAGGCCATTCGTGACGCAGAACCCATCCACGATGACGGCTGGCTTCGTATGCAGCGGCACCGGCGTATCGATGAAAAATCTCGCCATCGTCCCATCGATCGCATATCCGGTGCCGATATAAGTGGCGTTGGTGAAGGTAGTTTTCCGGTAGCCAAAGACCACTTGATACCTCTGGCATTTCGCCAACTCCTGCAATTTGTTGGGCGGCGGGTCGCTGAGGACCCAGCTCCCCGCTCCATCTTGGCAGGCCAAGGTCTGGACCGAACCCAGCTCGAGCTTGGCCGCGATGAGCCCCGCCGGTCCGGAACCGGAGAGCCCGATCCCGACGCTGATCATATCGCCGTGGGCTGCATCGAGTCCGGCAGCCAGCGTCACCCCTTCCGATCCAACGCTGTCCATGTTCTTGGGCGGCACCTTGAACGTATGCACTGCCAATCTCCCGTCGGACCGCAGCACGCTGAACGTCACCGTCTTTCCGACGAGGAACGTACCGTATTGGCACCGTTGGCACATCATGCCCTCGCTCAGTTCCAAGTGGCCCTTCCGGAGCGTATACGTGCCGCCGCTCCATCTGTCGATCCCATATCCTTGGCCGGTATACCCTCCTTTCCCTCGCTGATCGATGGGGTCGGCGAAGTACCAGTTGTCCAACAGGTTCGGGTTGCTCCAACCGATTTGAGCTACCGCCTCGCCTGCGGCGTCGAACCCGATCGTCTGCCCCGGCGTACCGGCGAGCCTGTCCTGCTTGTCGCACAGCGCGGTCCTGATCCTTCCCCACAGATGGCGCAGCCCCGCTGTGTCCAAATACTCCATATCGGATGCTCCTTTCAAAAACTCGATCGTTCATAGGCCGCGCCTGCGCGAAACAGGCGCGTTCGCGAGATCGCTGGCGGCAGATCCTCATGGTTTCGACCTGCATCCACCGATCGTAGGATCGAACGCGTCCTCCCTCACCTCCTCCTGCCTGGAAACGTGGATGGGAAATAAAGTTTTCCACGCCCGTGCAACCAAACGAGGCCGAAAAAGCTCCGTGCGAACGTCCATCCGCACGGAGCAGAGCGCCAAAGGCTTTTCAGGATCTCAGCAGTAGAACAGCTCCTCGAACTTTTTGTCCACCGCGATACATAATATGAGGGCCAGCTTCGCCGTCGGACCTCCCGGATCGTATTGCCAAGTTTACTTGTCGACCGGCGGTCCCCGCTCCTTCCAAGCGTCAGCCCAGCGCGTCCAGGTACGCCGACACGTCGAAGGGGTCCAGCGGGCTGTCTTTTTTCAGGTAGAGCGGGTGGTGGGGATGGCCCCGCTTCGTGCGCTTCCCGGCGGAGAACCACCGCGCGCCGCGCCGTCCGCCCACCGCGATCATGTCCCGGACGCATCCGGGCAGATATCCCCGCTTCTCGATCACCGCGCCCCAGGCCGCCCACACCGCCGGAGCGCCGTCCTTGTCCAAGGACAGGGCGTAGTCGAACGCCTTCATGTTCTCGGCGTGGAGGTCCGCATTGCAGACCGGCTCCATGTCCTCCGGGCGGGTGGCCCGCTGGGCGTAGACATTGAACATGATGAAGCTGTCATAGCCGTTGTGGAGCGCGATCCGTTCCACCGATTTCAACGTGTTGTCCAGATCTCCCGGCGCGGCGGTGGAGGGGTTCACCCCCACGCAGATGAGGGGACGTTCCCCCCGGGTGCCCAGGATGTACCGGTACTCGCCGTAGACGTTCGGGACGTAGAGCCACCGTTCTGCATCATAGTCGGGAGAGGGGAGCAGGGCCGCTCCCAGGGCCGTTTCGAAGCGGACCACTTCCAGCAGGCCGGTACTGCCCTTCGGGATGTGCATAAGATCACCTCATTCGACATTCTAGCACACGCAAAGGGGGAATGGAAGTCCGATATGAGGATAAAACAAGCTTGCGGCCCCTCCCACATTGTGGTATAGTGGTAAAAATCTATCGCAGGAAATGAGGATATGAGGATGGAACAGAACAAATCGGACCGTTCCACGTTGGAACACCGGCACCGCATCGGGATGCGGATCATCAAAACGGTGGTGGCGGTGTTCCTGTGCGGCGTGCTGGGCTATCTCCGCGAGGCGTCCGCCTTTTACTCCATGATCGCCGCAGTGGTCTGCATACAGAATTCCGCGGGCAAGACCATCGAGTCCTCGGTGAACCGGATGATCGGCACTCTGATCGGAGGCATGGTGGGCGTGCTGGTGGTGTACTCCTTGGACACCCTTGGGATCTTGTATATCGAGCTGGTCCGCTATGCCGTCCTGGCGCTGATGCTCATCCCGATCATCGAGATCTGCCTGGCAATCAAAAAGCCCGGCTGTGCCGCCATGGCCTGCATCGTGTTCCTGTGCGTCACCGTGAACCACAGCATCGGGGACACGCCCGCCATCTATTCCATCGAGCGTCTATTCGAGACGTTGGTGGGGGTGGCATTGGCCTGCGGCATCGACATCCTGCTGCCCTATCAGGCCCCTTCGCAGCCGGAGCCCAAACCCGAGCCGGAGCCCGAGCGAGCGCCGGAGCAAGAGAGCGCCGGCGTCCCGGAACAGCCTGACGGCGTCCCGGAGGACGAGGAGCCGTCCCCCAAAGAGGATGGAGAGGACGGCAGATGACCTATCGGAACGTCTGTCCCGCCCGCTTCATCGCACGGCCCAACCGCTTCATCGCGCGGGTCGAGGTGGACGGGAAGGAGGAGACCGTCCATGTGAAGAACACCGGCCGGTGCCGGGAGCTGCTCGTCCCCGGCTGCACCGTGTGGCTGGAGGAGAGCGCGGCCCTCCACCGAAAGACGAGGTTCGACCTGATCGCGGTGGAGAAGCTCCGGCCCGGCCGGCCTCCCCTGTTCATCAATATGGACGCCCAGGCCCCAAACAAGGTGTTCGGAGAATGGATGCGGGAGGGCCTGGGGGCAGGATCGGGGCTGCCCAGGCCCTCCCTGCTCCGTCCGGAGACCACATGGGGGAATTCTCGCTTCGATTTCTACTGGGAGGCATCAGAGACCGGCCGGAGCGGCTTCGTCGAAGTGAAGGGCTGTACATTGGAAGAGGACGGGCTGGCCCTCTTCCCCGATGCCCCCACCCTCCGGGGCGTGAAGCACCTGCGGGAACTCATCGCCTGCCACGCTCAGGGCTACGAAGCGGCGGTGTGCTTCGTCATCCAGACATCGGGGATGGACGCCTTCTCCCCCAACGACCGCACGCATCCTGAGTTCGGCGCCGCGCTGCGGGAGGCAGCGGCAGCGGGGGTCGTAGTGCTGGCGGTGGAGTGCGCCGCTGCACCGGACTCCCTCACCATAACGGACGCGGTGCCCGTCCGGTTATAAAGGAGGAGCACATGACCCAACAGGAATTGGACGCACTGCTGGCCAAGACCATCGATCGGGCCAGGGCCGTCAAGATACCCGTTTCCCAGGAGATCTGTCCCCAGGTGCAGCTCAACCGCCGGGCCCGGACCCGCTTCGGCTGCTGCATCCGGCGGGACGGACGGTACACCATCGAATTGTCCGCCCGCCTGGCGGAGCAGGGCAGCGAGGAGGCCGTCCTCCAGGTGCTGGCCCACGAGGTGCTCCACACCTGCTACGGGTGCTCCAACCACGGCGTGCGGTGGAAAAGCTACGCCCAGCGGATGAACGACGCATACGGCTACCATATCCGCCGCACCGACGGCTACAGCTCCCTGGGCATCGAGGACGACCGGCCCGTGCGGTTCTATGTGGTGTGCCAGAGCTGCGGGCGGCGCATCCCCCGGATGAAGCGCTCCCCGCTGGTGGACCATCCGGAGCGTTACCGCTGCGCCTGCGGCGGCGCCCTGCGGGTGGAACAGCCGGGCGCACGAAAGGGAAAAAACGGCAGTTCGTGACGGCGGGACAGCTTTTCCCCCCGTTTTTCATACGTTGTGCCTGAAAAATGGCGGAGATCTTTGATAAATTTGTGGAGAAAACCTTTGACTTGTAACGAAAAGCGGGCTATACTTTCCGTGGAGACTGGACGGAGCCAAAGTCTCCCAACGTTTCTGAAAACGTTTCCATACCTGCTGCCGGCAGGGCGGCATGACCGGATCAGAAAGGAGATCATGATATGGACGTCAAACAACGGATGCAGGAGATCGCCCAGGCCAAATATGGCCAGGAACTGTCCCAGTGCGGCGACGGCCAGCTCTACCATGTGCTGCTCCAACTCTCCCAGGAGCTTTGCCAGGGGCGCCGCGCCCCGGCCGGAGAGCGGAAACTGTATTACTTCTCCGCAGAGTTCCTCATCGGCAAACTGCTGAGCAACGACCTGCTGGCGCTGGGCA
Source organism: uncultured bacterium (assembly GCA_947643715.1). Classification (GTDB taxonomy): domain Bacteria; phylum Bacillota; class Clostridia; order Oscillospirales; family Oscillospiraceae; genus Enterenecus. The sequence continues at coordinate 78,543 of CANRXB010000003.1, read as the reverse complement.
TCTACGATCAGGTGTCCCAGGCGCTCGCCGAGTGCGGCCACAGCCTTTCCGCGGTGGAGGAGGCGGAGCCCGAGCCCTCCCTGGGCAACGGCGGACTGGGCCGTCTGGCCGCCTGCTTCCTGGACTCCATCGCCGCCCTGGGCCTGCCCGGCGACGGCGTGGGCCTCAATTACCACTACGGCCTGTTCCAGCAGGAGCTGCGCGACAACAAGCAGACGGAGCGGCCCAACCCCTGGATCGAGGACGAGAGCTGGCTCATCCCCACCGGGATCGAGTTCGAGGTCCCCTTCGGCTTCGGCCCGGTGAAGGCGAAGCTGTTCGACATCGCCGTCCCCGGCGCCCACACGGACGTGGCCAACCGGCTGCACCTGTTCGATGTGGAGCATCCCGCGCCCGCGCCCGAGGGCGGCATCGACTTCGACAAGACCGATCTGCCCGACCGGCTCACCTCCTTCCTCTACCCCGACGACAGCGACGAGGCCGGGCGTCTGCTCCGGGTGTACCAACAGTATTTCATGGTGTCCGCCGGGGCGCAGCTCGTGCTCAAGGAGCTGGATGAGCGGGGCCACGACCCGCGTTCCCTGTCCGCCCACGCGGCCATCCAGATCAACGATACCCACCCCTCTATGGTCATCCCCGAGCTGGTCCGTCTGCTCCTCCAGCGGGGCCTCACCATGGACGAGGCGGTGGAGCAGGTCTCCCACACCTGCGCCTATACCAACCACACCATCCTGGCCGAAGCGCTGGAGAAGTGGCCGATCTCCTTCATCGAAAAGGTGGCCCCCCAACTGGTGCCCATCCTGAAGGAGCTGGACGCGCGGGCCAAGGCCGCTCATCCCGACTCGGCGGTGGCCATCATCCAGGGGAAGCCGGGCCAGGAGGTCGTCCACATGGCCCACATGGACATCCACTACGGCTACTCGGTGAACGGCGTGGCCGCGCTGCATACGGAGATCCTCAAGGGCTCCGAGCTGAAGCCCTTCTACGACATCTACCCCGGCAAATTCAACAATAAGACCAACGGCGTCACCCTGCGCCGGTGGCTGGAGGTGTGCAATCCCAAGCTGGCCGCGCTGCTGGACCAGTGCCTGGGCACGCAGTGGCGCACCGACCCCACTCAGCTCAACGGCCTGATGGATCTTTACAACGACGCGGCCGTGCTGGAGCGGATGCAGGCCATCAAGGCGGAGAACAAGCGCGGCCTGGCCGACGCCCTGCGCCGGGAGCAGGGCGTGGAGTTGGACCCAGAGTCCGTGTTCGACATCCAGGTCAAGCGCCTGCACGAGTACAAGCGCCAGCAGATGAACGCCCTGTACGTCATCCGGAAGTATCTGGACATCAAGGCCGGGAAGATCCCCGAGCGGCCCGTCACCGTCATCTTCGGCGCCAAGGCCGCCCCGGCCTACGTCATGGCCAAGCACATCATCCATCTGATCTTGTGCCTGCGCCAGCTCATCGAGGACGATCCCCAGGTCCGCCCCTGGCTGCGGGTGGTGATGGTGGAGAACTACAACGTCACCTGGGCGGAGAAACTCATCCCCGCCTGCGACATCTCCGAGCAGATCTCCCTGGCCTCCAAGGAGGCCAGCGGCACCGGAAACATGAAGTTCATGGCCAACGGCGCGGTCACCCTGGGCACCCGGGACGGCGCCAACGTGGAGATCGCCGACCTGGTCGGGCCGGACAACATCTACACCTTCGGCGCGTCCAGCAACTGGATCATCGAGCTGTACGACCAGAAGGCCCGGGACCCCAAGATGGGCTACCAGTCCGAGCTGTATTACCGCCGTCCGGCGGTGAAGCCGCTGGTGGACTTCCTGCTGGACCCCGTGCTCACCCGCCTGGGCGACGCCGAGGCGCTCAAGGCCCTGTGGACCGACATCACCGGCAAGGACTGGTTCATGTCCCTGCTGGACGTGGAGAGCTATATCGCCGCCCGGGACCGTGCCATCCACGACTACGGCGACAAGCCCTTCTGGGCCCGGAAGATGCTGGTGAACACCGCCCGGTGCGGTTTCTTCTCCAGCGACCGGACCATCGCGGAATACGACCGCGATATCTGGCACCTGAAATGACACGACGGCCCCACCCGATCCGGACCTGTCCCCATGAGGGCAGTCCGGACCGGGCGGGGCTTTTCGTTTTTCCATGTTCCCTCGCCCGGCGCACCGCCGGGGCAGGACGCCACAGGCCCTCTCAGGACGAGGGCCCACGACAGGAGGAGACCGGGATGTTCCGCATACGCAAAAAGCAGCAGGCCGCCCCTTACGACAAAACGGGGAAGGTCCCCATCATCCGTTCCAGCATCTGTACCGGGGAACAGGTGGCCGGCTTCAAGGACCGGACCACCGGGAGGTTCCAGGAACTGATGCTGATACGGGACGACAGGGACCTTCAGGAGTTCATGCAGCGATATCAGGTGGAGGCAGGAGAGATCGAGCGGGAGTGGTAGCGGGCGGACGTGCGGCGATCACGGCTCCCGCTGCTGCTCCAGGTACTCGTCGTACGTGGTCTTGTGGTCTATGAGCTTCCCGTCGGCGGTGAATTCGAACACCCGGTTACAGACGGTCTGGATGAGCTGATGATCGTGGGAGGCCACCAGTATATTGCACTTCACCGCCTCCAGCCCCTTGTTCAGCGCGGCGATGGATTCCAGGTCCAGATGGTTGGTGGGCTGGTCCAGCAGGAGCACATTGGCCCCGGACAACATCATCCGGGACAGCATACACCGCACCTTTTCCCCGCCGGACAACACCTTCACCGGCTTGTTGACCTCTTCCCCCGAGAACAGCATCCGCCCCAGGAACCCCCGCAGGTACTGCTCCTGGGGGTCCCGGGAGAACTGGCGCAGCCATTGTACGAGGTCGTCCTCGCAGCCTTCGAAATACGGCGTGTTGTCCTTCGGGAAGTAGGAGTAGGAGACCGTCTGGCCCCATTTGATGCTCCCCTCGTCCGGCTCCATCTCCCCCGCCAGGATCTTGAACAGAGCGGTGTGGGCGTTCTCGTTGTCCCCCACGAAGGCGATCTTCTCGTCGTGCCCCACGATGAAGGACACCTTGTCCAGCACCTTCGTCCCGTCGATGGTCTTGGACAGGTCGGTGACGAACAGGATGTCCTTGCCCACCTCCCGGTCGGGCGTGAAGCCCACGAAGGGATACCGGCGGGAGGAGGCGGGCATCTCCTCCACGCTCAGCTTGTCCAGCAGCTTGCGCCGGGCGGTGGCCTGTTTGGACTTGGATCTGTTGGCGGAGAAACGGGAGATGAAGTCCTGAAGATCCCGGATTTTCTCCTCATTGCGCTTGTTCTGGTTCTTGATGAGCTGCTGCACGAGCTGGGAGGACTCGTACCAGAAGTCGTAGTTGCCCACGTACATCTTGATCTTGTTGTAATCGATGTCCACGATATGGGTGCACACGGTGTTGAGGAAGTGCCGGTCGTGGGACACCACGATGACGGTCCCCTCGAAGTCCAGCAGGAAGTCCTCCAGCCAGTTCACCGCCTCTATGTCCAGGTTGTTGGTGGGCTCGTCCATCATCAGCAGGTCCGGATCGCCGAACAGCGCCTGGGCCAGCAGCACCTTCACCTTGAGGCGGGGATCCAGGGTGGCCATATCGCTGTCGTGGAGCGCCACGCCCACCCCCAGGCCCTGGAGGATGCGGCTGGCGCTGCTCTCGGCCTCCCAACCGCCCAGCTCGGCGTATTCCTCTTCGAGCTGGCAGGCCAACATGCCGTCCTCATCGGTCATCTCCTCTTTGGCATAAAGGGCATCCTTCTGCTTGCCGATGTCGTACAGCCGCTGGTTGCCCATGATGACCGTGTCCATGACGTTATAGGCGTCGTAGGCGTTCTGGTCCTGCTTCAGCACGGACATGCGGATGCCGGGGAGGATCGACACCTCGCCGGAGGTGGAGTCCAGCTCTCCGGAGAGGATCTTCAGGAAGGTGGACTTGCCCGCGCCGTTCGCGCCGATGATGCCGTAGCAGTTGCCCCGGTCGAATCGCAGGTCCACATGGGAGAACAGCGCAGTGCCGCTGTAGTTGAGGCTCAAGTCGGTGACAGTGATCATGATATCATTGCCGCTCCTTTCCACATGGTCGAGATCTGTGGGGACCATCATACCACATGGGAACAAAAAAAGACAGTGTTTTTTTGTCCGGCCCCGGATCGTCCGTCCGGGCCGATGATGCCCGCCGCCGCCAGGGCGGAGGGACGGTCAGTACGCTTCGATCTCTTTGATATCGACCTCGCTGCCGGTCAGCAGCCAGGTGTCCCCGCTCCGGCAGTGGGGGCAGGTGCGGCCATGGGCGACGGTGGGATAGTCCCGCCCGCAGCCGCCGCAGCGGGTGATCGCGGGCAGTGTCTCGATCTTCAGCTCCGAGCCCTCCATCAGCGGGGACTTGGCCGCCGCCCACCTCCAGCAGTCGGTCAGGTATCCCGGCACCACGCCGGACACCTCCCCCAGCTCCAGCACCACGGCGGACACCTTCTCGAGCCCGTTCTCCCGGCCCACCCGCTCCACGCGGTCGATGATATGGAACACGATGCCCAACTCGTGCATGGCGCCCCGCCCTCACTTCTCGTTCTTTCGGGCGGCCCGGCGGATCTTGATCTCACGCTTCACCATATTGGGCAGGATGGCCTTCATCTTGTCCTCGCTGCGGATCATGGTGGAGCACTCCGGCCGCTCCCTGTAGAGATGGATCGCGTCGAACTCGCACCGGGTGGTGCACAGCCCGCAGCCGATGCACTTGTTGGGGTCCACGATGGACGCGCCGCAGCCCAGGCAGCGGGCGGTCTCCGTCTTGACCTGCTCGGCGGTGAAGGTGCGCTTGGCGTCCCGGAAGGAGCGTTTCCAGTCGATGCTGTCGTCCATGCCGGGGATCTGCCGCTGGGCGGTGTCATACTGCTCCAGCTCCACGTTCTCTTTGTCCAGCTCCACGAAATACCGGGGATCCCGGCCGATGGTCAGGCTGGTGTCCGGCTGGACGAAGCGGTGGAGGGACACCGCCGCCTCCTTGCCCGCGGCGATGGCGTCGATGGCGAACCGGGGCCCGGTGTACACGTCGCCGCCCACGAACACGTCCGGCTGAGCGGTCTGATAGGTCCGGCCGTCCGCCTTCGCCCAGCCGCCCCGGGCCAGTTCCACCTTGCTGCCCTCCAGCAGCCCGCCCCACTCCACGCTCTGGCCGATGGACAGCACGACATGCTCACAGGGGACCGTCATCGTGTCCTGCTCGTCGTACTGGGGCGCGAAGCGGCCCTGATCGTCCCACACGCTGGTACAGCGCATGAACACCACGCCGGACACCTTGCCGTCCTGTGTGAGCACCTCCTTGGGGCCCCAGCCGCACTCTATGGCGATGTCCTCCTCTTCCGCCTCGGCGATCTCTTCCAGGGACGCGGGCATCCTGTCCCTGGGCTCCAGGCAGAACATCCGGACGGGCTGCGCCCCACAGCGGTGGGCGGTGCGGGCGGCGTCGATGGCCACGTTCCCGCCGCCGACGACCACGGTCCCGCCGGAGACCTTTAGGCTCTCGTCCGACAGGGCGCGGCGCAGGAACTCCACGGCGGACCACACGCCCTGAGCGGACTCCCCGGGTATGCCGGGCAGGCGGCCCCGCTGGCAGCCGATGGCGAGATAGAACGCCTCGTAGCCCTGGGCCCGCAGGTCGTCCAGGGTAAGGTCGCGGCCCACCTCCACGCCGCAGCGGAAGTCCACGCCCAGGGCCCGGATCACATCGATCTCGGCGTCCAGCACGTCCTTCTCCAGCTTGAAGGATGGGATGCCATAGCGCAGCATACCGCCCAGCTCCTCGTTCTTCTCGAACACAGTGGGCTCATAGCCCTTGAGCGCCAGATAGAACGCGCACGACAGGCCCGCCGGTCCGCCGCCGATGACGGCGATCTTCTGGCTGAACTGGCCCTCCACCTTCGGGATCACCTTTTGGGGCACGAAGCGCACCTCCGCGTCCAGATCCTGCTGGGCGATGAACTTCTTCACCTCGTCGATGGCCACGGCCCGATCGATGGTCCCCCGGGTGCAGGCGTCCTCGCACCGGCGGTTACACACCCGGCCGCACACGGCGGGGAAGGGATCTTCCTTCTTGATGAGCTCCAGCGCGTCGGTATACCTGCCCTGGGCCGCCAGCTTGAGGTAGCCCTGGACGGAGATATGGGCCGGGCAGGCGGCCTTGCAGGGGGCGGTGCCCGTCTCGTGGGTGTTGATCCGGTTCTTGTCCCGGTAGTCGATGGACCACTTCTCCGGGCCCCACGCCACCTCGTCGGGCAGCTCCTGCTGGGGATACCGGGTGGGCCCGTCCTTGCCGCACAGCTTCTGGCCCAGCTTGGCCGCACCGGCGGGGCACACCTCCACACAGCCGCCGCAGGCCACGCACGCGTCCCGATCCACCTTGGCCACGTAGGCGGAGCGGCTCATGTTGGGCGTGTTGAAGAGCTGGGAGGTGCGCAGCGCGTTGCAGACGTTGACGTTGCAGTTGCAGATGGCGAAGATCTTCTGCTCCCCGTCGATGTTGGTGATCTGGTGGACGAAGCCGTTGGCCTCCGCCTTCCTGAAGATCTCCAGGGCCTCCTCCTTCGTGATGTAGCGGCCCCCCTTGTCGGTCTCCACCACGTAGTCGGCCATGTCGCCCACGGCGATGCACCAGTCGTCGGCGTCGTCGCCGCAGCCCTCGCCCAGCTTGGCCCGGCTCATGCGGCAGGAGCAGGGGGATGCGGCGTACTTGCCCTCATATTTGTCCAGCCAGTGGGAGATGCGCTCGATGGAGATCGATTCGTTCCGTATGTCGATGGCCTGCTCCACCGGGATGACGTGCATCCCGATGCCCGCTCCGCCGGGGGGCACCATGGGGGTGATCTTCTCCAGGGGCAGGAAAGTCATGCGCTCGAAGAACGCCGCCACCTCGGGGTGCTCGTCGATCTGAGCGCGGCGCATGTTGAAGAACTCCGCGCTGCCCGGCACGAACATGGGCAGGACGTACCGCTTCTCATGGTCCGGGTTCTTGCCGTCCAGGTCCTCCCAGTGGTATTCGATGAGGCCGATCTTGCTCATCTCGTCCAGCAGCCCTTGCAGCTTCTCCTTCTCCATCCCGGTGAGCTTTTGGATCTGCTCGAAGGTCTTGGGCTTGCGCACCTTCATCTTCATGGCCACGTCCGCCATCTCGTCGGTGACGAGGCCAGCCAGCCCCCAATATTCCGGGTCGTCCCCGGTGACGCCGCGGAGCTTCGCCGGCAAGCGGTCCGTGATCATCCTGCCCAATTTCACGATCTTCTCCCTAGGCTGGTCCGTCCTGGGGATGGAAAAAGACAGTTTTTCCTCGTCCAAGGGGAATCTGGTCTCGCTCATGTCCTCTCTCCTCCCTACTTTCGCGGGGCGCTCAGCCGCGCCAGGCGGCCATCTGTCCCCGCAGCCAATCGGCCCACTGCGCTATGCCTTCCCCGGTCTTGGCGCAGATGGGGATGACCTCGGCGTCCGGGTTGCGCATACGGATATGCTCCCTGCATCTGTCCAGGTCGAAATCGAAGTAGGGCGCCACGTCCATCTTATTGATGAGCACCACGTCGCAGACCTGGAACATCAGGGGGTATTTCAGGGGCTTGTCGTCCCCCTCGGGCACGGACAGGATGGCGGCGTTCTTCACCGCCCCCGTGTCGAATTCCGCCGGGCACACCAGGTTGCCCACGTTCTCCAGGATGGCCAGCTCCACGTCCCCGGCCACCAGCGCGTCCAGCCCCTGCCGGGTCATGTCCGCGTCCAGGTGGCACATCCCGCCGGTGTGGAGCTGGATGGCCTCCACCCCCGTGGCGGCCATGGTCCTGGCGTCCACGTCCGAGTCGATGTCCGCCTCCAGCACGCCGATCTTATATTCGTCCTTCAGCAGCTCCACCGTGCGTGCCAGGGTGGTGGTCTTGCCCGAGCCGGGGGAGCTCATGAGATTGAGCAGGAAGATCCCCCGCTCCTTCAGCTCCCGGCGGAGCTGGTCCGCCCGGCGGTCGTTGTCGGCGAACACGCTCTGCTTCACCTCGATGATGCGGACCCGATCCATGGCGCATCCTCTCCTTTCCCTCTGGTCCAACCAGATATCCCCATCATTTTATCATCCCCTTTCCGCCCATGTCAACGGCCCCGATGTTTTTCCTGATCTTTTGTCATATCCACCGTCTTGTACGGTTGATTTTGTCGAAAATGTATGATAGACTCTTTGTGTGACATTTGGCATGACCAGAACCAGAGGAGGCAGCGCCCATGGAATTCGCCAAGCTCTCCGCCCCCAGCCTGAAAGACCTGTTCGTCCAGCAGCTCCAGGGCATGATCTTGTCCGGGACGCTGCCCACAGGCGCCCAGCTCCCCCCCGAGCGGGCCCTGGCCGAGCAGATGCACGTGAGCCGGACGGTGGTGAACAGCGGCCTTGCCGAGCTGTCCGAGCAGGGCTTCCTGGAGGTCCGCCCCCGCCAGGGCACCTGCGTGGCCGACTACCGCCGCCGGGGCAACCTGAGCACCCTCATCGCGATCATGCAGTACAAGGGGGGCGTCCTGGGCCGGGAGGAGATCCGCTCCATCCTGGAGGTGCGCCGGGCGTTGGAGCATCTGGCGGCGGACCGGGCCATCCTCTACGCCTCCGACGAGGCGCTGGACCGGCTGGAGGGCCCCCTGGCCCGGATGGCCGAGGCCGCCAGCCCCGAGCTGGCGGCGGACGCCGCGTTCGCGTTCCAGCACGAGCTGGCGCTGGCGGGAGGCAACAGCATCGTCCCGCTGATCTATCACTCCTTCCGCCCCCCTGTCATCATGCTGTGGGCGCGTTTCTGCCACCTGTACGGGATACCCGCCCTGGTGAGCAACACCCAGACCTTGTACGCGCTGCTCCGGGCCCGGGACGCGCAGGGCGCGTCCCGCTGGATCGACGCCTATCTGGAGCAGACGATCAGCGGCGATCTGCAGATCTACGAGCGGCCCTGAGCCCGGCGGAGAAAGATCTCTCGGGACAGTGGAGATCCCGCCCGGCATATGATACACTGGCATGAGGCGGCGTGGCTGCGCAGGGCCGCCGGTCGGAAAAAGCGGAAAGGAAGCGGTCGAGATGTCGGAAGAAAAAAATGACTGCCTGCAGCCCGGCGGGCAGGACACGGTCATGGTATATATCGATCCGGAGCTGATCCAAAGCTTGGCGGACGTGTCCGCGAAGAAGGAGCAGAGCTTCCGGGAGCTGCTGGAAGCCGCCGAGGAGGGCGATCTGGACGCCCAGTACCGGGTGGCCATGGATTACTGCAACGGCACCGGCGGCGCACAGCGGAACGAGGAGCTGGCGTTCCAATGGTTCTCCCGCTCGGCGGAGGGGGACTATATCGCCGCGCAATACGGCTTGGGGCTGTGCTGGCTGCGGGGCATCGGCACACAGAAGGACCCCGAGCGGGGCGCGCAGCTCCTGGGGCTGGCGGCGGAGCAGGGTTATCCTCCCGCCCAGTGCGAGCTGGGGCTGTGCTACGAGCTGGGCAATGGGCTGGAGATGGACAAGGTCCGGGCCGCGGAGCTCTACCGGGAGTCGGCCGAGCAGGACCATGCCCCCGCCCAGTGCAACCTGGGCTTCTTCTACTATCGGGGCATCGGCGTGGAGCAGGACTACGGCGAGGCGGTGAGCTGGTTCACCAAAGCGGCCCAGCAGGACCATCCCCGGGCCCAGACCCTTTTGGGCGAGTGCTACGAGAACGGCCTGGGCGTGGAGCAGGACGTGGCCCGGGCGGTGGAGCTGTACCGTGCCGCCCACGACCAGAAGTACGACGCGGGCACCTGCGCCCTGGGCGTGTGCTACGATCAGGGCATCGGCGTGGAGAAAGACGAGGGGATGGCGGCGGAGCTCTATCGCCAGTGCGCCGAGCAGGGCTACGCCAAGGGCCAGTTCCTGCTGGCCCAGTCTTACGAGCTGGGCCAGGGCGTGGAGCAGGACATGGCTCGGGCGGCGGAGCTGTACCGTCAGGCCCATGAGGACGACTATCCTCCCGCCACCTGCGCTTACGCGCTGTGCTTCGAGCTGGGCCAGGGCGTGGAGCGGGACCTGCCCCGGGCGGTGGAGCTGTACCATCAGGCGGCGGAACGCGGCTATGTGCCCGCCCAATGCAACCTGGGCTTCTGCTACTACCGGGGCATCGGTGTGGAGGTGGACGACCAGCAGGCCGTCCACTGGTTCGAGCTGGCCGCGGAGGAGGGCTATCCCCGGGCCCTCGGCCTTCTGGGGGACTGCTATGATTTCGGCTATGGCGTGGAGATCGACCATGTGCGGGCGGCGCGGCTCTACCGCGCGGCCAGCGAAGGGGGCTATCCGCCCGGCACCTGCTCCCTGGGGCTGTGCTACGAGCTGGGCCAGGGCGTGGAACAGGACCTGGATCGGGCCGTAGAGCTCTACCTCCAGGCGGCGCAGGAGGGGGACGCCCGGGCCCAATGCAACCTGGGCTACTGCTATTATCAGGGCATCGGCGTGCAGGAGGACAACGACCAGGCCGTGTCATGGTTCGAAAAGGCCGCCCAGCAGGGCCACGGCAGGGCGCTGTTCCTGCTGGGGCAATGCTACGAAGCCGGCTACGGCGTGGAGCCGGATCTGTCCCGGGCGATCGAGCTGTACACCAGCGCGGACGAAAAGGGACATCCCGCCGGCGCCTGCGCCCTGGGCCTGTGCTATGAGATCGGACGGGGCGTGGAGATGGACAAAGCCCGGGCCGTGGAGCTGTATCGCAAGGCCGCGGAAAAGGGCGAGGCCCGGGCCCAGTGCAACCTGGGTTTCTGCTATTATCAGGGCATCGGCGTACAGGCGGACGACCGGCAGGCCGTCCATTGGTTCAGCATGGCCGCCGAGCAGGACTATCCCCGGGCCCAGCAGCTCTTGGGGGAGTGCTACGACAACGGCTACGGCGTGGAGCAGGACGAGGAAAAGGCGGTGCAGTACTACCGGCAGGCCCACGAGGGCGGCTATCCCGCCGGCACCTGCGCCCTGGGGCTGTGCTATGAGCTGGGCACCGGCGTAGAGCGGGATCTGCCCCGGGCGGTGGAGCTCTACCGGCAGGCTGCGGAACACGGGTTCGTCCGGGCCCAGTGCAACCTGGGCTACTGTTACTATCGCGGCATCGGCGTGGAGGTGGACGACCAGCAGGCCGCGCAGTGGTTCGCCAAAGCCGCCCAGGCGGGCTATCCCAGGGCCCAGCAGCTCCTTGGGGAGTGCTATCAGAACGGCTACGGCGTGGAAAAGGACATGGAGAAGGCCGTGGAGCTCTACCTCCAGGCCCATGAGCAGCATTTCGCCGCCGCGACCTGCTCCCTGGGCACCTGCTATGAATACGGCCACGGCGTGGTGACGGACCGGGCGCGGGCGGCGCAGCTATACAAAGAGGCCGCCGAGCAAGGCGACGCCTGGGCCATGTGCAATTACGGCTACTGCTGCTATCAGGGTATCGGCGTGAAGATGGACGACGAGGAAGCGGTGACGTGGTTCCGCAAGTCTGCGTCCCGCGGCAGCGCCCGGGCCCATTTCCTGCTGGGCGAGTGCTATAACCACGGCTACGGCGTGGAGCAGGACCACGACGAGGCCACCCGGCTGTACCGCATCGCCCACGAGGGCGGCCATCCTGCGGGCACCTGCGCCCTGGGGCTGTCCTACGAGCTGGGCCACGGCGTGGAGCAGGACCTCGGCGAAGCCGCCCGGCTCTACCGGCAGGCCGCTGAGGCGGGCGATGCCCGGGCCATGTGCAACCTGGGCTTCTTCTATTACCACGGCATCGGCGTGGAGGAGGACGACACACAGGCCGCACGGTGGTTCGCCAGATCCGCCGAGCAGGACCACCACCGGGCGGAGTTCTACCTGGGAGAGTGCTACGAGAACGGCTACGGCGTGGAGCAGGACATCCACAAGGCGGTGGAGCTGTATATGCGATCCCATCGGGGCGGATACCCCGACGGGACCTGTTCCTTGGGCGAATGCTATGCCGACGGCCGGGGCGTGGTCCAGGACGAGGCACGGGCGGCGCAGTTTTACCAGCAGGCCGCCGACCGGGGCTCTTCCCGCGGGCTGTACTTATTGGGCGGCTGCTATGAGCAGGGCCGGGGCGTGGAGCAGGACCTGGACCGAGCCGGGGCGCTCTACCGGCAGGCAGCGGACAAGGGGGAGCAGGAAGCGAAGCAGGCGCTGGAGCGCGTGACGGCTCTGAAAGCCCAAAGCCCCACGAAGCAAAGCAAGCGTTTCAAGTGGCCCTTCGGCAAAAAATGAGCCCAGCCCAGTCGATCCCGCAGACAGCACGGCGGGAGCTCCGGGTCCTCCCCGGCGCTCCCGCCCGCCTCGTCCTCTCGTCCGGCGCATCCGGTCAGACGCGCTCCATCACATGTATGCGGAACTGCCCCGTGACCGTCAGCCGGTCCAGCCCAGCCAGCCGCTCCACCCCCTCCCTGGGCGTTTTCCAATAATAGGGGGTCATGCGGAACAGATCCTGGACGCACTGCCGGTCGGGCAGCGTGAACGACGTCTCCACCGGGACCACGTCCAGATAACGCAGGCCAGGATATCCCTCCCGCTTGTCCTCGTTCTCATAGGGCCTGTCGTAGAGGACCTCTTTCAATCCCCACAGGTGCCGGGGACCTGGGACCACGTAAAGGAACCGCCCGCCTCGCCGCAGCACCCGGGCGAATTCCTCCGCCGCCAGGGGCGCGAAGCAGTCCACCAGCACATCGATGCGGCCGTCCGCCACCGGCAGATGGTACACGGTCCCCACCGCGAACTCCCCATCGGAGCAGCGGCGGGCCGCTCTCTTCACCGACGGCTTGGAAAGGTCCACCCCCGCCGTCCGGCCCCCGCAGGCGGCGGCGGTCCGCGCCAGGGCCTGGGTATACCAGCCCTCGCCGCAGCCCGCGTCCAGCAGGTCGGGGGACCGGGGCGCCAGATCCCTCACCAGCGCGCACAACGTGTCCCGCAGCGGACCATACCAGCCGCCGTCCAGGAAGCGGGTGCGGGCGGCGGCCATCTCCCGGTCGTCCCCCGGAGCCTTCGAGTGCTGGCGGTTGGCCGGCAGCAGGTTCACGTACCCCTCTCGGGCCATATCGAAGCTGTGGCCGCTGCGGCACAGGTAGCGCCCGTCCTCTCTGGACAACGCCTCGCCGCAGATGGGACAGCGGAACAAGCTCTCCATGGGATCCTCCCCTTTCAGCATCCTGATCTGTTATGGATCATATCACAACGGCCCTCGTTTGCCAAGGCCGGAAACTGTGGAACTATACATATTGACATCCCTGACGCCGGCAGGTAGAATGGTCGCTGTATGCTCGACGGGGAGGCGGGGCTGTGAGCAGAGATCTGACGAAGGGGCCGGTGATGGGGTCCATGCTGCGTTTTGCGGTCCCCATGATCCTGGGGGACCTGCTCCAGCAGTGCTACAACGTGGCGGACACCCTGATCGTAGGGAGATATCTGGGCAAGGAAGCCTTGGCCGCCGTGGGCTCTTCCTTCACGCTGATGACGTTCCTCACCTCGATCCTTCTGGGGGCGTGTATGGGCAGCGGGGCCGTGTTCTCCATCCGCTTCGGCCAGCGGGACGAGGACGGCCTGCGGGAAGCTGCGCACGCCTCGTTCGTCCTCATCGCGGCGCTGGCCCTCGCGCTGAACGTCGCCGCCTTCGCCTGTCTGGATCCGATCCGGATCTTCCTTCGGGTGCCGGACGAGGTGTGGGGCATGATGCGGGCCTATCTGGCCGTCGTTCTCTGCGGCATCGCCGCTACCTTCCTCTACAATTATTTCGCTTGTTTCCTGCGGGCGGTGGGCGACTCGGTGATCCCCCTCATCTTCCTGGCCCTGTCCGCCGTGCTGAACATCGCGCTGGACCTGTGGTTCGTGCTGGGGCTGGAACGGGGCGCGGCAGGCGCGGCGGAGGCCACCGTCATCGCGCAGTACGCCTCCGGCCTCGGGATCGCGGCTTACACGCTGTGGAGGCATCCCCTGCTGCGGCCCGCCAAAGGGCGTTCGCGCGTGGCGCCCGCCCGTATGCGGGAGATCGCCGGGGCGTCCTTCCTCACCTGCGTCCAGCAATCCGTCATGAACTTAGGCATCCTTCTGGTACAGGGGCTGGTGAACAGCTTCGGCCCAACGGTGATGGCGGCTTTCGCCGCAGCGGTGAAGATCGACGCGTTCGCCTACATGCCCGTCCAGGACTTCGGCAACGCTTTTTCCACCTTCATCGCCCAAAATTACGGCGCAAGAAAGGAGGAGCGCATCCGCGCCGGGCTGAAGGTGGCCGTGACCACAGCCGTGGTGTTCAGCGTCGCGGTCTCCGTCCTGGTGTTCGTTCTCGCCCGGCCATTGATGGGGCTGTTCGTGGATGCCGGGGAGACCCAGACCATCCAGGAGGGCGTGCGGTATCTGCGCATCGAGGGGGCGTTCTACTGCGGCATCGGATGCCTGTTCCTGCTGTACGGCCTATACCGGGCGCTGGGCCGGCCCGGCATGTCCGTGGTGCTCACGGCGGTCTCCCTGGGCTCCCGGGTGATCCTGGCCCATGTCCTCTCGGCTGTCCCGGCCATCGGCGTGGCAGGGATCTGGTGGTCGGTGCCCATCGGCTGGTTCCTGGCGGACTGCGTCGGGCTGGCCCATTACCTGCTCCGGCAGCGCCGGTCCCTCCATTGGGACGAGGCGGATCGACACGCTTGAGCGATCCGCCCCTCTCCCGAAAACGGCCGGCCTTTCCTCATCTATGCCTATGAAACGTCGTCCACCGGTGGGAAATACTTCCTTTTCTCGCACATTTTGCATAGGCTATTGCATTCGCTCCGGTTTTATCATATAATGGCATCGTAGGCTGGACGCTGGATGTCCCCGATGCCGTCGTTCTGTGTAGCCCCTGCGCGCATATGATGACGGACGGGGAGATCGACGCGTCCTGTTCCTATGAGCTCTCCCGACGAAATAACGAAGGAGGACCAAATTCCAATGGGTAAAAGTATCAACAGATCCGTCGGCATCCGAGTCGCTTTCGCTGTGTTCTCGATCTTTCTGTTCAGCTGCATCACCACAGCGAACATCCTTCGCATCGAGAGCACCCAGACCGCCAGCGTCCAGGCCGACTCCCTGCTCGACAGCGCCGAGCAGGCGGAGGTCGCTCATTACAAGTGGGCAGTCAACCTGAGCGACGCCCTCTATACGGGGGACGATTTCACCGGCAGCATGGACTACAGCGGCTGTGTGCTGGGAAAATGGCTCTACAGTGACCTGAAGATCAGCGATGCTGAGATCGATCGGCTGCGCGCCGAGATCGAACCCCTGCACCGCTCCCTCCACGCGTCTGCGGGCACCGCGCTGGAGCTGCATAAGGACAGCCCGGCCCAGGCCCAGGATTACTATGCGGACACCATCGAGACGGATCTGACCACCTTGGTCGGCCTGCTCGACCAGGTGGTGACTCGGGGCAAGGCCATCAGCCAGGATTGCACCAAACAGATGAACGACACCATCGCCCTCATGCACATCCTCACCTGCATCTGCCTGGTGTTGGCCCTGGTCAGCCTGGCCAGCCTGGTGATATATGTGCTGCGCTATGTGGTCAAGCCGCTGGTCCTCATCACCCACAAGGCCCGTCCCCTCCAGGAGGGCGATCTTAGGCTGGAGATCGACTACAAGTCCAAGAACGAGCTGGGAGAATTGGCCAGGACGCTGGAGGATTCCGTGGCCCATATCAGCGGATACGTCCAGGACATCAACCGCATCATGGACGAGTTGGCCAAGGGCAACTTCGATGTGCACACGTCCGTCCCCTACATCGGAGATTTCAAGTCCATCGAGGAATCGCTCAACATGTTCACCTCCGCCATCTCCGACTCCCTCGAGCATATCTGCCAGGCGGAGCGCCGGGTGTCCGGCAACGCCGAGCAGCTCTCCAGCGGCGCCCAGGCCCTGGCCCAAGGCGCCACGGAGCAGGCCAGCGCCGTGCAGGAGCTGTACGCCACCGTGGACGACCTTTCCAAGAGCGCCGGGCGCAACGCTCAGGCTGCTTCCGAGGCCCAGGACAGCGCCCAGCGCACCAGCCAGCAGGTGACGCTCAGCAGCAAGCAGATGGAGGAGATGGTGGCCGCCATGGCCAACATCGCCGACGCCTCCCAGCAGATCGGCCGGATCATCGCCACCATCGAGGACATCGCGTTCCAGACCAACATCCTGGCACTGAACGCGGCGGTGGAGGCCGCCCGCGCAGGCAGCGCCGGGAAGGGCTTCGCCGTGGTGGCCGACGAGGTGCGCAGCCTGGCCTCCAAGTCGGACGAGGCGGCCAAGGCCACCAAGGGCCTCATCGAGAACTCCATCCAGGCCACCCGCCGGGGCTCCGAGATCGTGGGCGAGGTGTCCGACTCTTTGAAGAAGGCGCTGGATCTGGTGGTGCAGTCCAACTCCGCCATCAACGTCATCGCCGAGGCCATCCAGTCCGAGGCGGACTCTCTGGCCCAGGTGAGCGAGGGCATCGGTCAGGTCTCTTCGGTGGTGCAGACCAACTCCGCCAGCAGCGAGGAATCCGCCGCCGTCAGCTCGGAGCTGTTCGAGCAGGTCCATCTCCTGGAGGACGAGACCAAAAAGTTCAAGCTCAAACAGTCCAAGACCCATCAGTACAGCATGAAGTGATACGAAGGAGCGGCGGCTTTGGGATCCAAAGCCGCCGTTTTGCCGGTGTGGGCAGGCCATGGACGGCGCTGTGTGGGGCGCGGTCTCTATTTTCCCCTTGAAAAAAAGACCGTCACCCTCTATAATGGAGCGGACTAGATGAAATATGGAGGTTTTACCATGGCGATCGATCGAAAATGGTTCGATGAGATGGAGTCCCGCATCCCCAAGGGCGAAGTGCGCACCCGGTTCGCTCCCTCTCCCACGGGCTATATGCACGTAGGCAACCTGCGTACCGCTTTATATACCTACCTCATCGCCCGCCACGCCGGGGGCAAGTTCCTGCTGCGCATCGAGGACACCGATCAGGGCCGGCTGGTGGACGACGCGGTGGACGTCATCTACGACACCATGCGCCGGTGCGGCCTCACCTGGGACGAGGGGCCCGACGTGGGCGGCCCGGTGGGCCCTTACATCCAGACGGAACGCCGCGGGCTGTACGGCAAGTATGCGGAGCTGCTCATCGAGACGGGCCACGCCTACCGCTGCTTCTGTTCGGAGGAGCGGCTGGCGCAGCTCCACGAGCAGGACCCCAACGCCAAGTATGACCGGCAGTGCCTGTCCCTCTCTCCCGAGGAGATCCAAGCCAAGCTGGACGCGGGCGAGCCTTATGTGATCCGGCAGAGGATCCCGGAGGGGAGCACCACCTTCCACGACGCGGTCTATGGCGACATCACCGTGGACAACGCCGAACTGGACGATCAGATCCTCATCAAATCCGACGGCCTGCCCACTTACAATTTCGCCAATGTCATCGACGACCATCTCATGGGCATCACGCACGTGGTCCGGGGCGCGGAATATCTCTCCTCCGCCCCCAAATACGACCTGCTCTACGAGGCGTTCGGCTGGGACGTGCCCATGTACGTCCACTGCTCCTCCGTCATAATCGACGACCCCGCGGCCGGCTGTGTGCGCAAGATGTCCAAGCGGCTGGGCGATCCGTCTTACGAGGATCTGGTGGCCCAGGGCTATCTCTCTCAGGCGGTGGTGAACTACGTCGCCCTGCTGGGCTGGGCCCCGCACGGGGACATCGCGGAGCAGGAGTTCTTCACCATGGATCAGCTCATCGCCGCGTTCGATATCTCCGGCATATCCAAGTCCCCTTCCGCCTTCGATATGGACAAGCTGAACTACTTCAACGCCGCTTACCTGCGCGCCATGACGCCCGAGGAGTTCGCTGCCGCGGCGCGCCCCTGGATCGGCAAAGCGGTGAAGGACGAGCGCTATGACGCCGCCGCCATCGCCGCTCTGCTCCAGGCCCGGTGCGAAAAGCTGTCCGATATCCCGGAAAAGGTGGATTTCTTCGACACACTGCCGGAGTATGACGCGGGGCTGTTCACCAACAAGAAGTCAAAGACCGACTCCGTGGTGTCCTTGGAGATGCTGCGGCAGACGCAGCCGGTGCTGTCCGCCCTGCCAGAATGGAGCCAGGACGCCATCCACGATGCCCTGGTGGGGCTGGCGGAGGAGCTGGGCGTGAAGAACGCCACCCTCATGTGGCCGCTGCGTATCGCCGTGGCGGGCAAGGCGGTCACACCCGGCGGCGCGGTGGAGCTGTGCCACATCCTGGGCCGGGAGGAGACCCTGCGGCGCATGGCGTCGGGGATGGAGAAGCTGCGATGATCCCAGGCGCTCCGCCCGCCCTTCCCGGATGGGCTGGGGATATTTCCCAGCCCGCTCTTGACGGCGCGGGGAGCTTTAGGGTATACTACACGATCGATGGACGGCGTCCGTTTCGGCCGCCGTCCAGGCGGCTTTCGCCGCTTGGACGCGAGATCCGACTATTTTCGACGCTGTATGACGGATGATGAGAGGTGCTGCTATGGCTAAGTCCACGCCCAAAACGAGATACGGGAACGATTCCATCTCCTCCCTGAAAGGAGCCGACCGGGTGCGCAAGCGCCCCGGCGTCATCTTCGGCTCCGACGGGCTGGAGGGATGCGAACACGCGGTGTTCGAGATCCTCTCCAACGCCATCGACGAGGCCCGGGAGGGCCACGGCAGCCTCATCACCGTGACCCGGTACACGGACCGCTCCATCGAGGTGGAGGACTTCGGCCGGGGCTGTCCGGTGGACTGGAACGAAGCCGAGGGGCGCTACAACTGGGAGCTGGTGTTCTGCGAGCTGTACGCCGGCGGAAAATACAAGGACGGCGACGGGGACAATTACGAGTATTCGCTGGGCCTGAACGGCCTGGGTTCCTGCGCTACCCAGTACGCCAGCGAGTATTTCGATGCGGAGATCCATCGGGACGGCTTCCGGTACACCCTCCATTTCGAGAAGGGCGAGATCGTGGGGGAGCTGAAGAAGGAGCCCTCCGACCGGAAAAAGACCGGCTCCCGGTTCCACTGGAAGCCGGATCTGGACGTGTTCACCGACATCGACATTCCCCTGGACTACTACATGGACGTGATGAAGCGGCAGGCGGTGGTGAACGCTGGGGTGACCTTCCGCCTGCGCGATCAGGTGGGCGGGAGGTTCGAGACCACCGAATTCCGCTATGAGAACGGCATCATCGATCACGTCACGGAGCTGGCCGGGGCGGACCCGCTCACCGCGCCGGTGTTCTGGCAAACGGAGCGCCGGGGCCGGGATCGGGAGGACAAGGGCGAATACAAGGTCAAGCTGTCGGTGGCGTTCTGCTTCTCCAACACGGTGCAGGTGGTGGAGCATTACCACAATTCCTCCTGGCTGGAGCACGGCGGCTCACCGGAGAAGGCCATGCGTTCGGCATTCGTGTCCGCCATCGACGGCTGGCTCAAGCAGAACGGGAAATATCAAAAGAACGAGAGCAGGATCACCTTCAACGACGTGCAGGACGCCCTGGTGCTGGTCTCCAACAACTTCTCCACCCAGACCAGCTATGAGAACCAGACCAAGAAGTCCATCACCAACCGGTTCGTCCAGGAGGCCATGGCCGATTTCCTCAAGAGCCAGCTCGAGGTCTACTTCATCGAGAACCCCATGGACGCAGAGAAGATCGCCGGCCAGGTGCTGGTCAACAAGCGCTCCCGGGAGACGGCGGAAAAGACCCGCCTGGGCATCAAGAAGAAGCTGTCCGGGTCGGTGGACATCTCCAACCGGGTGGCCAAGTTCGTGGACTGCCGCACCAGGGACGTGGAACGCCGGGAGCTCTACATCGTGGAGGGCGACTCCGCCTTGGGCAGCGTGAAGCTGGCCCGGGACGGGGAGTTCCAGGCCATCATGCCTATCCGGGGCAAGATCCTCAACTGCCTGAAGGCGGACTATGCCCGCATCTTCAAAAGCGAGATCATCACCGACCTTTTGAAAGTGATGGGATGCGGGGTGGAGGTCCAGTCCAAGAGCAACAAGGACCTCAACGCCTTCGACCTGGGCAACCTGCGCTGGAGCAAGATCGTCATCTGTACCGACGGCGACGAGGACGGTTTCCAGATCCGCACCCTGCTGCTGGCCATGCTCTACCGCCTCACGCCCACCCTCATCCAGAAGGGGTACGTCTACATCGCCGAATCCCCGCTGTATGAGATCACCTGCAAGGAAAAGACCTGGTTCGCCTACTCCGACAAGGAAAAGAACGACATCGTAGCCTCTCTGGAGGGGAAAAAGTTCGACGTACAGCGCTCCAAGGGCCTGGGCGAGAACGAGCCGGACATGATGTGGCTCACCACCATGAGCCCGGACACCCGGCGGCTCATCAAGGTGATGCCCGAGGACGTGGAGCGCACCGCTCAGATCTTCGAGATGTTCCTGGGCAACGACCTCCAGGGCCGGAAGGACCATATCGCGGACAGCGGATATAAGTATTTGGATATGGCGGACATCTCGTGAGGGATGGCCTGGACGAAGGGGACGAGGCACGGCTCAGGACGGCCGGGCCGCGCGAAACGTGGGGAGGATCGATACATTTGGCTAAGAAAAAGACCCCGGAGCAGAAGGGACCGAAAAAGGTGGACAACCCCAACGTGATGGGCCTGCGGGCCCAGGTGTTGGAGCAGCCCATCACCGAGACGCTGGAGCTCAACTATATGCCCTACGCCATGTCCGTCATCATCTCCCGGGCCATCCCGGAGATCGACGGCTTCAAGCCCTCCCACCGCAAGCTGCTGTACACCATGTACGGCATGGGCCTGCTCACCAAGCCCCGCACCAAGTCCGCCAACGTGGTGGGCGCCACCATGAAGCTCAACCCCCACGGGGACTCCGCCATCTATGACACCATGGTGCGTCTGTCCCGGGGTTACGGCGCGCTGCTCCACCCGCTGGTGGACTCTAAGGGGAACTTCGGCAAGGTGTACTCCCGGGACATGGCCTGGGCCGCTTCCCGGTATACCGAGGTCCGGCTGGATCCCATCTGCCAGGAGCTGTTCCGGGACATCGACCAGGACGCGGTGGACTTCGTACCCAACTACGACGGGAAGCTCACCGAGCCGACCCTGCTGCCCACCACCTTCCCCAACGTGCTGGTGGCGGCCAACCAGGGCATCGCCGTGAGCATGGCCTCCAACCTGTGCGGGTTCAATCTGGAGGAGGTGTGCGACGCCGCCATCGCCCGGATCAAGGACCCGGAGGCGGATCTGCTGAGCATCTTGAAGGCCCCGGATTTCTCCACGGGCGGGCAGCTCCTGTACGACGCGGCGGCGCTGGCGGACATCTACCGCACCGGGCGCGGGCCCGTGCGGCTCAGGGCCAAGTGGCGCTATATGAAGGGCGAGAACGTCATCGAGATCTATGAGATCCCCTACTCCACCACCGTGGAGGCCATCCTGGACAAAGTGGCCGAGCTGGTGAAGGCGGGAAAGATCCGCGAGATCTCCGATATGCGGGACGAGACCGACCTGAACGGCTTGAAGCTGGCCATCGACCTCAAGCGCGGGACGGATCCGGACCGGCTCATGGCCCGCCTGTTCCAATCCACCCCCCTCCAGGACACCTTCTCCTGCAACTTCAACATCCTCATCGCCGGGATGCCCCGAGTGATGGGGGTGGGCGAGATCCTGGCGGAGTGGACCGCCTGGCGGATGGACTCAGTGCGGCGGCGCACCTGGTTCGTATGCAAGAAGAAGGAGGAGAAGCTCCATCTGCTCAAGGGCCTCAAGCGGATCTTGCTGGACATCGACAAAGCCATCCGCATCATCCGAGAGACGGAGGAGGAGGCCGAAGTGGTGCCCAACCTCATCATCGGCTTCGGCATCGACCAGCCCCAGGCGGAATACGTGGCCGACATCCGCCTGCGCAACATCAACAAGGAATATATCCTCAAGCGGGTGGAGGAGACCGCCACGCTGGAGCAGGAGATCGCCGACCTGCGGGACATCATCGACTCCCCCGCCCGGATCAAGGACATCATCATCTCCGAGCTGGAGGGCGTGAAGAAACGGTACGCCGTCCCCCGGCGCACCGAGATCGTCTACGAGTACCTCCAGGCGGAGCAGGAGAGAGCCTCCGCGGTGGAAGACGTTCCCTCTTATCCGGTGAATGTGTTCATCTCGAAAGAGGGATACTTCAAGAAGATCACCCCTCAGTCCCTGCGCATGAGCTCGGAGCAGAAGTACAAGGAAGGGGACGGACCCTACCTCCAGTGGGAGGGGACCAACGCGGACGAGCTGCTGGTGTTCACCGACAAGCAGCAGTGCTACAAGACCCGGCTGTCCGACTTCGACGACGCCAAGGCCAGCATCCTGGGCGACTACCTGCCCACCAAGCTGGGCATGGAGGCGGAGGAGCGGTTCGTGTGGGCCTGCGCCCCCGGGGATCACTCCGCCCAGATCCTGTTCTTCTTCGAGAACGGCAAGGCCGCCCGGGTGGAGCTGGCCGCCTACAAGACCCAGACGAGGCGGCGCAAGCTCACCGGGGCCTACTCCGACAGATCCCCCCTGGTCTGCGCCCATCTGCTCTGCGAGGACCAGGAGATGGCCGTGGGGTCCAGCGACGGGCGGTGCGTGGTGTTCCATACCGCCTCCCTCACCCCTAAGACCACCCGGAGCACCCAGGGCGTGGGGGTGATGGCGGTGAAGGCCCGGCATAAGGTGGTCTGGGCCACGCCGCTGTCCGATGCCCCCATCGTCAACGCGGCCCGTTACCGGGCCCGGTCCCTGCCCGCTGCCGGCGCTCTGCTCAAGGAGGAGGACCGGGGGGAGGAGCAGATGACGATGCTGTGAGAAACGCGGAGGAGCGATCGGCAAGTGAAAACGATCGAGCGGCCTGACCGCTTCGCCGCGCAACAACGATATCGAAGGAGGCCGTCCGCCGTGTCCCATTTGAAAAAGACCCTGCTGCCCATCCTGGTCATCACCGTGGGCTCCGCCGCCTATGCCCTGGGCTTCGTCTGGTGCTATGCGCCCAACGGCATCGCGTTCGGCGGCATCACCGGCGTGGGCCAGATCGTCAACTTCCTCGTCCCCGCCGCTCCGGTGGGCGCCACCGTCATCGTGCTGAACATCCCTTTGTTCCTGCTGGGCTGGAAGCTGATCGGCGGGCGGTTGCTGGTGACGTCGCTGTACGCCATGTTCGTCTCCTCCGTGTTCATCGACGTGCTCACCCCCATGCGGGTATGGGAGCCCATGGATCCGCTGCTGGCGTGCATCTTCGGCGGGCTGTTCATGGGGCTGTCCCTGGGCCTGATCTTCTTGCAGGGCGCCACCACCGGCGGCACCGACCTCATCGCCCGGCTGCTGAAGCTGAGGCTGGCGTGGCTGCCCATGGGAAAGCTGCTCATGGGCATCGATCTGGCGGTGATCGTGGCGGTGGCCGTCACCTTCCGCACGCTGTACGCGGCGCTGTACGGCCTGGTAGCCCTGTATATCTCCACCATCGTCATGGACGGGGTGCTCTATGGCCTGGACAACGCCAAGGTGGCCTATGTCATCAGCGACCATAACAAGGAGATCTCCGACGTCCTCGTCAAAGACCTGGACCGGGGCGTGACCGTCCTGCATGGGCGCGGAGCGTACACCGGGGCCGAGAAGGACGTGCTCATGTGCGCATTCAAGCAGCGGGAGATCGCCGCGATCAAAGCGGCGGTGAAGGAGATCGACCCCGACGCCTTCGTGATCGTATGCAATGCCCACGAGGTGCTGGGCGAGGGGTTCCGGGACTACAAGAAGGACGATCTATGAGCAGGGCTCCGGCCCGCGGCCGGGCGAGAGGAGGGCGCTTGGTGAAAAGACGACGCATACTGGCCCTGGCCGTGTGCTGTTCCATGCTGCTCAGCGGCTGTTCGGCGATGCTGGAGCGGGGCCATGAGACCGTCAGCACCCATGTGGACTATGCCGTCACCGAGGACGAATCCATCCTCCGGGCGGAGACCTATCAGGGGCTGGTGAACGCGATCCTCTACTTCGTCGGCGGCCACCGGACGAAGGGCACCATCCGCCTGTACAATTATACGGGGGACGTGGATGCCGATCTGGCCAATGCCAGGGACGAAGTGCTGTACGAGGACCCTATGGGGGCCTTCTCTGTGCGCGCCCTGACCTGCGAGGCCACCCGGATCCTCACCTACTATGAGGTGGAGCTGGAGATCGCCTACTCCCGCACCGTCCAGGAGGTGACCGCCTTGCGGGAGGTCACGGGGCTGGCCGGCGTGCGCCAGGAGCTGGCCAGGCTGATCACCGAGCAGCGGGGATCGGCGGTGTTCCTGGCCTCCTATTTCTCCGGGGACCACACGCTGGTGGAGCGGCTGCTGGACCTGGCCTGCCTCAACGCCCCAGAGCTGTTCCGGCACCACGACATCAGCGTCAAGACCATCTCCCTCTACCCGGAGACGGGCATCCGGCGGATCGTCGAGGTGAAGCTGAGCTGGGGCCAGAGCATCGATGCCGTGGCGGCAGAGGAGAAGGAGTATTCCCAGCGGCTCGAGACCGCCGCCGCCGCGCTCCTGGAGGCCAACCCTCCCGCCGGTGAGGGCTACACCGTGGAGGAGCTGGCGGCGATCGTCCGCGCCTCCAACGGCGGGCCGGGCGGCCGCAACGCCTCTCCTCTGGCCCTGGACGCTTTGTCCGGGGAGCCCGTCTCCGATATGGGCCTGCTCATGGCCATGGAGCATCTGTGCCGGCAGTGCGGCGTGGAGGTGGAGCCGGTGAGCGGCTCGGACGGACTGTGGCTCATCGTGGCCACTCCGGAGGGCTACCGCCACCTGCTGCCCCAGGGGCTCTATCCTACACAAGAGGTGGATGAGGAGGACCCCGACGCCGAGCCCCCGGAGCCGGTGCAGCTCCTGTACACAGACCAGGAACTGGCCGCGCTGGGCCGGGAGTGGCCCGCCGGCCTCCACCCCGTCTGCGAGGACTATGCCGCCACGGCCCAGATGGACCTGGGCCACGATCTGGAGTAGATGCGCCCAGATCCTCCTTCCCGAACCGGCGATGCTCCGCTCCGCGCCATACAGCCATCCGTCAGAACATCCAGATCGGGGGAGCCGCCTTCGCAGGCGGCTCCCCCGTTGCACTGGACATCATCCGTCCCGTTTCAGCCGCACGATCAGGCCATATAGCTCGCTCCCATGGGATGGGAGCGCATACGCAGCCGCCCAGGCGATGGCTGCGAGCACGATGAGCCCTATCGTGACGAGATACGCTCTTTTCGTGCGCCGGCTTGAAGCCCGAGCGGCTGCCCCGATCAAAAACGGAAGGATCAGGATGAACATATTGTTTTTTTATGATCTGTCCTCTCGATCTTATCACGATCGGCGCCAGACATCAACACGCGATCGGTCCCCACCGCCGGAGCCATATCCCAGCATCGCACGCCGCGGACGGGACTGGTCAGATCGACAGTTGCTTTTCTATGAAAAAACAGGTATAATGGATGGGCTTTGGGGCCTCCAAGGCCCATCTATCTTTGATCTACCAAGGAGTGACAGACATGGCTGAAGAATTGAACGTCTCCATGAGCCAGAATTTCATCCACGATTTCATCGACGAGGACATCGCTCAGGGCGGGCAGTACCAGGGCATGACTGTCCATACCCGCTTCCCCCCCGAGCCCAACGGCTATCTCCACATCGGGCACTGCAAGGCGCTGACCATCGATTTCGGGACGGCGGAGAAGTACGGCGGCATGTGCAACCTGCGCATGGACGACACCAACCCCACCAAGGAGGACGTGGAGTACGTGGAAGCCATCCAGGAGGACATCCACTGGCTGGGCTTCGATTGGGGCGGCAGGTTCTACTACGCCTCCGACTATTTCGACAAGATGTATGAGTACGCGGTGGAGCTCATCGAGAAGGGGCTGGCCTATGTGTGCCAGCTCTCTCCGGAGCAGTTCAAGGAGCACCGCGGGTCCATCGGCGTGCCCGCCACCTCCCCTTATCGGGACCGGCCCATCCAGGAGTCCCTGGACCTCTTCCGGCGGATGAGGGATGGGGAGTTCGCCGAGGGCGCCATGACCCTCCGGGCCAAGATCGACCTGGCCAGCGGCAACTTCAATATGCGCGACCCGGTGATCTACCGCATCAACCACGCCCATCATCACCGCCAAGGGGACAAGTGGTGCATCTATCCCATGTATGATTTCGCCCATCCCATCGAGGACGCGCTGGAGGGCATCACCCACTCCCTGTGCTCTTTGGAGTTCGAGGATCACCGCCCCCTGTACGACTGGGTGACGGAGCATGTGTCCATCCCCTATCATAAGCCCAGACAGATCGAGTTCGCCCGCCTGGGCATCGACCACACCGTCATGAGCAAGCGCAAGCTGCGCCAGCTCGTGGAGGAGGGCCGGGTGTCCGGCTGGGACGATCCCCGTATGCCCACCCTGTGCGGCCTGCGCCGCCGGGGCTATACGCCCAAGTCCATCCGCAACTTCTGCGACCGGATCGGCGTGGCCAAATCCGCCAACACCATCGAGTACGCCTTTTTGGAATACTGCTTGCGGGAGGACCTGAATGAGACCGCCCGGCGGGTGATGGCGGTGCTGCGGCCTGTGAAGCTGACCATCTCCAACTACCCCGAGGGCCGGTCCGAGACGTTCGAGGTGGAGAACAACCCCAACCGGCCTGAGGACGGGACGCGCACCGTCACCTTCTCCCGGGAGCTGTGGGTGGAGGCGGAGGACTTCCTGCCCGAGCCGGTGCCCAAGTACAAACGGCTCTACCCCAACGGCCCGGAGTGCCGCCTGAAGGGAGCCTATCTCATCCGGTGCGTGGGGTATGAGACGGACGGACAGGGCAACGTCACCCAGATCTTCGCCGAGTACGACCCGGACAGCCGGGGCGGGAACCCTGCCGACGGCCGCAAGGTGAAGGGCGCCACCATCCACTGGGTGGACGCCGCCACCGCGGTGGACGCGGAGATCCGGCTGTACGACGAGCTGTTCTCCGATCCGGAGCCAGACGCGGCGGGGAAAGACTTCCTGGAATGCCTGAACCCCAACTCCCTGGAGGTGCTCACCGGGGCGAAGGTGGAGGCGGGGCTGGCACAGGCCCAGCCCTCCGACCGCTTCCAGTTCATGCGGCAGGGATAT
Organism: uncultured bacterium; assembly: GCA_947643715.1. Lineage (GTDB taxonomy): Bacteria > Bacillota > Clostridia > Oscillospirales > Oscillospiraceae > Enterenecus. The sequence goes on along the minus strand of CANRXB010000003.1, from coordinate 51,408 downwards.
TTCTGCGCCGACAGCAAGGACAGCCGGCCCGGGAAGCTGGTGTTCAACCGCTCGGTGAGCCTGAAGGACAGCTTCAAACCGTGACGAGATGACAGGGGCCCGAGCGTATCGCTCGGGCCCCTGCTGTTCTTGGCGGACGGCGGCACACTCCCGCCCGACGGCCGCAAAGCGTTGATACAGGCCGACTTTCCTCACAGTCGAGTCGCATTTTGTGGCGTGAGCCTTGACTTTTCTCCGGCCGGCGGGTAATGTGGAGGTACATCCCACGAAGAGAGGCGGCTTCATCATGAACGAAAAAAGATCCTTTGGCGAGTACATCCGCAAAAAAAGGCTGGAGGCCGGACTCACCCAGAAGGAGTTGGCTGGGAAGCTGTTCGTCACCGAGTCCACCATCAGCAAATGGGAGCGGGCGCTGTCCTATCCGGACGTGTCCATGGTCACCGCCATCTGTGCGGCATTGGACATCACGGAGCATGAATTCTTCACCGCCTGCGACGACGACCAGGCCCATGCCCAGCGGCGGCAGGCCGCGCTCTGGCGGGGCGCCGTGACCGGGACACGGCGCTTCTTCGCTGTGAGCTACGCCATCGCCATCGTCGCGTGCTTCATCTGCGATCTGGCGGTGTTCCATGCTCTGGACTGGTTCTGGATCGTGCTCACCTCCATCGCCCTGGCGGCCTGTTTCACCAACCTGCCGGCCCTGGTCCGGCGCGATAAGCTGGTGGTCTGCCTGGGGGCGGCGTCCGTATGCCTGATCCTCCTCCTGCTGGCCTGCTGGGGGTATGTGGGCGGCAAATGGATCGCCGGAGGTCTGGTCATCACTGCGGTATGCCTGTCCCTGCCCTGGACCTGCTGGGCGATCTGGCGGTCCTACGGCAAGCACCTGCCCGAGCTGTGGTCGGCCTCGCTCACGGTATGGGTGTTCGTGCTGCTGGCGGTGATCCGGGCCTTCACCGGCGGGGACTGGCTGCTCAGGCTGGCGTATCCCTTGGCAGCCGTGGGCGTGGCCTTCTATTGGGCGGGCTTCGCCGTGGTCCGCTGGCTACCGGCGGGACGCTGGGTCAAGGGCGGGGCGATCGCCCTGCTGATCACGGTGGCGATGCCGGTGTTCAACCGAATGTGCGACCTGCTGCTGGAGGACATGCACGCCATGAGCATCCCGGACTATTTCTCCGTGAGCTGTATGCTGGCCCGGCGGGACGCCGGGGATCCCTCCTGGGTCAATATCCTGATCGTCCTGCTGATGCTGTCGGTCAGCGTCGCTGTCTTGGTCATAGGCGGGGCGATGGAGATCCGGCGGAGGAAACGGACATGATGGAAAGAGCGCTCGGCCACCGGCCGGGCGCTCTTTGATGTACGGGCATGGCTCCCGCTCGGGGACAGGGCCTTTCACTGCGGCTCGAAGGCCAGGCCCGCCAGGGCCTCCCTGTCCAGGAGCATGACCGAACGGTAGCTCAATGCCACCGCCCCCTGAGCGGCCAGCTCCCCCAGCGTCCGGCTCACCGTCACCCGGGACAGCCCCACCGCCTGACCGATGCCCTCGTGCGTGGCCCGGATCGCGCCGTCCTCGTCCACCGGCTGGCCCAGCAACCATCGGACCACCCGCTGCCGGGCGGGCAGGGAGGCCGCTCCCACATGGTCGGAGAGCATCCGCACCGTCCGGGCCAGATATCGGAGCATGGGCAGGGCCAGCTCCGGATGGCTCTGGAGCGCCCGGTCTAGCTGCCCCTGGTCCACGGACAGGATGAGGCTGTCCTCCAGGGCCATGGCGGAGGTCACCCGGGGACAGCCGTCGAAAAAGGACGCCTCGCCCATCAGATCCCCGGCGCGGTGGACGGCCAGGACCCGCTCCTCTCCGGAGCAGGAGCTGATGAAGCTGCGCACCGACCCCGTGACGAGATAATAAAAGCATTCCGGGCAAGCGCCTTGGAGATAGATGAGCTGTCCCTCCCGGTACCTCCGGGGGCTGCGTCCCTCCGCCAGCAAGTCCCACACCGCCATGCGGCACACCTCCTATCCTGGGACTCGATTGTATCACAGTTTACATTGTTCGTCGGGAAGTTCTGTCATAATGAGTACACCGAATTTGGAGATAGGAGGAACGTTCCCATGGGCATGACCATGACCCAGAAGATCCTGGCCCGCGCGGCCGGGCTGGACCGGGTGGAAGCCGGACAGCTCATCGAGGGCAAGCTGGACCTGGTGCTGGGCAACGACATCACCACCCCGGTGGCCGTCACACAATTCGATAAGGCGGGGCTGTCCTCGGTGTTCGACCGGGACAAGATCGCCATCGTGCTGGACCATTCCACCCCCTGCAAGGACATCAAGTCGGCTCAGCTCTGCGCCGTATGCCGGGACTTCGCCCGGACCCACGCCATCACTCATTTCTATGACGTGGGCCAGATGGGCATCGAGCACGCCCTGCTGCCGGAAAAGGGCCTTGCCGCCCCCGGCGAGGTCATCATCGGCGCGGACTCCCACACCTGCACCTACGGCGCCCTGGGGGCCTTCTCCACCGGCGTGGGCTCCACAGACATGGCTGCGGGCATGGCCACAGGCTCGGCCTGGTTCAAGGTGCCTTCCGGCATCAAGGTGGAGCTGCGGGGATCGCTGGGCCGGTTCGTCAGCGGCAAGGACGTGATCCTCCATCTGATCGGCATGATCGGGGTGGACGGCGCACTGTACCAGTCCCTGGAATTCACCGGGGAGGGCGCCGCCTCCCTGGAGATGGACGACCGCTTCACGATCTGCAACATGGCCATCGAGGCCGGGGCCAAGAACGGCATCTTCCCGGTGGACGATAAGACCCGGGCCTATCTGGAGGGCCGGACGGACCGTCCCTGGCAGGCGTTCGAGGCCGATCCGGACGCGGACTATGCCCAGGAGATCGTCATCGACCTGTCCGCCCTGCGGCCCACGGTGGCCCTGCCCCACCTGCCCTCCAACACGAAGACGGTGGACGAGGCGGCGGGGATGCCCATCCAGCAGGTAGTGATCGGTTCGTGTACCAACGGCCGGCTGAAGGACCTGCGCGAAGCCGCCGCGATCCTCAAGGGCCGGAAGGTGGCCGACGGGGTGCGCTGCATCGTCATCCCCGCCACCCAGCAGATCTACCTGGACGCCATGGCGGAGGGATTGGTGGCGGACTTCATCCAGGCCGGGGCGGTGGTCTCCACCCCCACCTGCGGCCCGTGCCTGGGGGGGCACATGGGGGTGCTCAGCGACGGCGAATGGGCCGTCTCCACCACCAACCGAAATTTCGTGGGCCGCATGGGCCCCATCAGCTCGATGATCGTCCTGGCCAGCCCCGCCGTGGCGGCGGCCTGCGCCGTCACCGGCGTGGTCACCGACCCGGCCAGTCTTTGAGGGAGGGGATCGACATGAAGATATATCGATATGGCGACAATGTGGACACCGACGTCATCATCCCGGCCCGCTATCTCAACGCGCCGGACGAGAAGTCCCTGGCCTCCCACTGTATGGAGGACATCGACGCGGCGTTCGCCTCCACCGTGGAGGCGGGGGACATCATCGTCGGCGGCAGCAACTTCGGCTGCGGCTCCTCCCGGGAGCACGCCCCCCTGGCCATCAAGGCCAGCGGGGTGCGGTGCGTCATCGCCAAGAGCTTCGCCCGGATCTTCTACCGCAACGCCATCAACATCGGCTTCCCCATCCTGGAGTGCCCGGAGGCGGTGGACGGCATCTCTGCCGGGGACCAGGTGAGCGTGGACTTCCAGAGCGGCGTCATCGTCAACGAGACCACCGGGGCACGGTTCCAGGCCGCGCCCTTCCCGGAGTTCGTCAACGGGATCGTCGAGCACGGCGGGCTGCTGGAGTCGCTGAAGGCAAGGGGGCTGGCGAGATGAACTACAAGATCGCTCTCATCCGGGGGGACGGCATCGGCCCGGAGATCGTAGACGAGGCAGTGAAGGTCATCGACAAAGTGGGCGAGAAGTTCGGCCACACGTTCCGGTATGTGGACGTGCTGCTGGGCGGCTGCGCCACCGACGCCGTGGGCAAGAGCTATCCGGACGGCACCGCCGAGCTGTGCAGGAGCTGCGACGCCGTGCTGCTGGGGGCGGTGGGCGGCCCCAAATGGGGCAGCGACAAGCCCGCCGAGCAGCGCCCCGAGACCGCCCTGCTGGCCATCCGCAAGGACCTGGGCCTGTATGCCAACCTGCGTCCCGCCGCGCTGCGTCCCGCGCTGGCGGGGGCCTGTCCGCTGAAGAAGGAGACGGCGGACAAGGGGATCGACCTGCTCATGGTCCGGGAGCTCACCGGCGGGATCTACTTCGGCAAACGGGACCGATACCAGACCGAGGACCGCGGGACAGAGGCCACCGATCTGATGGCCTACTCCGAAAAGGAGATCGAGCGCATCGGCCGGAGGGCCTTCGAGATGGCCCGCCTGCGCCGGAAAAAGGTGTCCAGCGTGGACAAGGCCAACGTGCTGGAGACCAGCCGTCTGTGGCGCAGCGTGATGCACCGGCTGGCCCAGGAATATCCCGATGTGGAGTACGAGGACGTGCTGGTGGACAACTGCGCCATGCAGTTGGTGCGCGACCCGGGACAGTTCGACGTGGTGGTCACGGAGAACATGTTCGGCGACATCCTGTCGGACGAGGCGTCCATGATCACCGGCTCCATCGGCCTCTTGCCGTCCGCGTCCATGGGAGACGGGGCCCCGGCCCTGTACGAGCCCATCCACGGCTCCGCTCCGGACATCGCGGGCCAGGACAAGGCCGACCCCATCGCCACGATCCTGTCCGCCGCCATGATGTTCCGCTACTCCTTCCAGCTCTGCGCGGAGGCGGACGCCATCGAGGCCGCCGTGGACGAGGCGCTGGCCCAGGGCTGGCGCACTGCCGACATCGCACGGCAGGGAGAAGCGGTCATCGGCACGAAACGGATGGGCGAGGTCATCCGGGCGAACATCTGAACCGTAGGGCCGGGGCAGGGACGCTCCGGCCCTTTGCCCGTCCGCCTTGCAATGGACGGCGCTCCATGATAGAATGGTATGGTCCGTAACGGACGCTTCGAACCGAACGAGAAAGGGAGCGGGCATATGATCTTAGCCATCGATATCGGGAACATCCGCACCACCATCGCCCTGTTCAGCACAGACGGAGAGCTGTCCTTCCAGTCGGAGCTGGGGACCGACCCCAAGATGACCGACGACCGCTGCGCCATCGATCTGATGGGGGTGTTCCATCTCTACCGGGCGGAGCTGGACCGTGTGAAGGGCGCCGTCATATCCAGCGTGGTGCCCCCCATCACCGGGACCTATGCCCGCACCCTGCGGCGGCTCACCGGGAAAGCGCCTCTGGTGGTGGGCCCGGGACTCAAGACCGGATTGAACATCAAGGCCGAGATACACGATCAGCTCGGCAGCGATATCGTGGCCTCCGCCGTGGCCGCCTGCGCCCTCTACCCCACCCCGGCGGTGATCGTCAACTCCCGCACCGCCGTCACGTTCTCCTACCTAAGCGCCAACGCGTTCGAGGGCTGCGCCATCATGCCCGGCATGGACATCGCTCTGGCGGCCCTCTCCCAGAACGGGGCCCAGCTCCCCCAGATCTCCATGGCCCAGGTGGACACCCCGCTGGGCCGGAACACGGTGGACTCCATGCGGGCGGGGGTCCTGTACGGCTACAGCGGCGCTTTCGACCGGGTGATCGAGTCCTTGGAGGAAGCCGCAGGGGCCCCGGCCGCCACGGTGGTGGCCACCGGAGGGCACGCCCCCGCTCTTTACCGGCTGTGCCGCCGTGAGATCCGATATGACCACGACCTGTTGGTGAAGGGTCTGTACCTGCTGTACCGCAAGAACACCCGCCGTTGAGCGCTCCCCGCCCCCGTCTGTTTCGGCAGGCGGGGGCCTTCCAGGCACAGGATGCAACCTCGATCTGTCAAAGCTGCAAAAACTTTGAGCATCTGCGAAAACATACTTGCGATCCTGCAAGGCGGAGGATATAATGTGCCGGAAACGATATTTGGAGGGATCATCTTGAAAGAACTCGCTCAGATCGCGTCCGCTGTCCAGGTGTCCAGCACCATGGCCATCGACGCCCTGGCCAAGCAGATGAAGGCGGACGGCGTGGATGTCGTCGGATTCGGCGCCGGCGAGCCGGACTTCGATACCCCTGACCATATCAAGGCAGCAGCGGACAAGGCCATCGCCGACAACGTGACCCGCTACACCCCCGCTACCGGCACGATGGCCTTGAAGCAGGCCGTCTGCCGGCGGATGGAGGAGGACCGCGGGGTGGGCTATGGGCCGTCCCAGGTGGTGGTGTCCAGCGGCGCGAAGCACTGCGTATACATCGCGCTGCGGGCCCTGGTGGATCCGGGCGACGAGGTCGTCCTCCCCGCCCCCTTCTGGGTGAGCTATCTGGAGCTCATCAAGATGGTAGGGGCCAAGCCCGTGGTGGTCACCGCCGGGGAGTCCGCCCGGTTCAAGATGACCGCCGAGCAGCTCTGCGCCGCCATCACCCCCAGGACCAAGGCGCTCATCCTCAACGATCCCTGCAACCCCACCGGCATGGTATACAGCAGGGAGGAGCTGGAGGCCATCGCCAAGGTGTGCGTAGAAAAGGACATCTATGTCATCTCCGATGAGATCTATCACGGCCTGGTGTATGACGGAGCGAAGTCCGTCTCCTTCGCCTCCCTGGGCGACGATGTGAAGGCGCGCACCATCCTCGTCGACGGCGTGTCCAAGTCCTATGCCATGACCGGCTGGCGCATCGGGTATCTGCTGTCCAGCGAGAAGATCGCCAGGGTGATGTCCAACTTCCTCAGCCACTCCACCGGATCGCCCAGTTCCATTTCCCAAGCCGCTTCCGTGGCCGCCCTCGACGGCCCCCAAGACTGCGTGGAGCAGATGCGCCGGGCCTTCGAGGAGCGCAGGGACTATATCGTGGGCCGCATCGGCGCCATCGACGGCGTGAGCTGCCTCAAGCCCCAGGGCGCCTTCTATGTGATGATGAACATCGAAGGGCTGTTGGGCAGGACGATCCATGGCGAGCTCATCCGGAGCAGCGACGACTTCTCCTCCGCCCTGCTCCAGCATGGACTGGTGGCCACGGTGCCTTGCGGCGGCTTCGGCGCGCCTGGTTTCGTGCGCTGGTCCTATTCGACCAGCCTGGACAACATCCAAAAGGGCATGGACCGCCTGGAGGCGTTCTTGAAAGGCTGATACGAGGCCGGTCCGACGAAAAAAGCGGAAAATATCCTCGAAAGGATTTGACATTTCCGGCGAGATCTAGTATAATACTAGTTGTGCCATTATGCGAGGTGTGCCATGAAACTGGATCTGAAGCGCTTAGCCCAACAGCCCGGCGCAGTCATGCCCTTTGAATCTGAACTGGACTTGTCCGGCGTGGAGTGGAACGGCTCCCGGCCTTTTGCCCGCCCCATACGGATCGTGGGCGAGGTGCGCGACAGGGCGGGCGCCATGGTCTTGAGCGCCCGGCTGGACACGGTCCTGTCGCTGCACTGCGACCGATGCGCCAAGCCTTTCCAGCAGGAAAAGACAGTGGAGTATGAGACTCTCCTGGCTTTCGAATTGGCCAACGAGGAGAACAGTGATATCGTCCTGTTGGACGAGGACGGAGAACTGGAACTGGACGAGCTGATGCGGGAGATATTCCTCCTCGAAATGGACACGAAGAACCTCTGTTCCCAGGATTGCAAGGGCCTTTGTCCTGGCTGCGGCGCGGATCTCAATGTGGAGCCCTGCCGCTGCAAGAAGGAGATCGACCCCCGGCTGGCCAAGCTGGCCAAGCTCCTGGAACGGGATGGATCGGACCAGTAGGCCGTATGTCTGCGGACATTGACCAATAAGGAGGTGTCAAAATGGCCGTCCCAAAAAGCAAAGTATCCAAGCAGCGCAGGAACAAGCGCCGTAGCTCCGTTTGGAAGCTGGAGACCCCTGGTATCAACACTTGCCCCAAGTGCGGTACCGTCACCCTGCCCCATCGTGTCTGCAAGAACTGCATGACCTACAATGGCCGTGAGGTCGCACCTGCCGAGAAGTGATGAACGCAAAGCTGCTGCCGCCGAGGCGGCAGCATGAAAGAGCCTGTACGTGAGGACCGGCGCAGCGTCGAGCTGTGCCGGTCCTTATCGTCGTTCCCTCCCACCGATCGGTCCGAACGCGCCTCCCCTCAGGTGAGGGCGGACGCTCTTGCGTCTGCCGGAAGAGGCGCGCCGTTCGGACCGTCCGTGCGTCCTTTGAGACTTCCATAAGAAATATCGACGACTTTTTTAAGATCCCATGTTCCCTCTTGAAAGGACGCTCCCTTTCAGGTAAGATGTACCTATAGTCGAACGGGAAAGGGCGGAGGCATGTGAACAAAGAATTTTTGAAGAAGGTCTTTTTTCGATCCCTGACGGGGTTTCTCTCCCTGGCGCTGGCCATCCTGCTGTTTTTCTGCATCCAGCGCCTGGACCAGCTCCGCCAGAGCTTCCATTGGCTCCTGGATGTGCTGACGCCCTTCATCTATGGCGGTGTGATGGCCTACCTGCTCAAGACGCCCTGCAACTTCTTGGAGGAGAAGATCCGGGCGGTCCTGCCGGACAAATACGTGAAGCGGGCCAATGTGCTCAGTGTGGTGGCCGTCCTGGTCATCAGCGTGCTGGTGCTCTATCTGCTGCTCAGCATGGTGATCCCCGAGATGATCGAGAGCACCATCGCTTTGGCGGTGGCCGTCCCGCCGAAAGCCGAGCAGATGGCCCAGTGGGTGATCGACCACCTGGAGGGGAACGAGGTGCTGCAAAACTACGTGGACAACGCTTTCGCCAGCATGGAGAGCTGGCTCTATGATTGGGCGACCACCGACCTCCTGCCCACCATGCAGGGGATGATGGACGGGGTGGTCACCACCGTGAGTTCGGTGCTCACCGTGGTGAAGAACATCGTGCTGGGGATCATCATCTGCATCTATCTCCTGCTGGGCCGAAAGACCTTCGCCAAGCATGGCAAGGCGTTGATATACGCCGCGTTCAAGCCGGAGCGGGCGGAGGCATTGCTGAAGGAGTTCTTCTTCATCGACCGGACCTTCGTGGGCTTTTTCGGCGGGAAGATCCTGGACAGCGCCATCGTTGGGCTGATCTGCTACATATTCTGTATGGTCATGACCGTGGTGGCAGGCTTCCAGAACGCAGTGCTCATCAGCGTGATCATCGGCGTGACCAACGTGATCCCATACTTCGGGCCATTCATCGGAGCGGTCCCCGCGGCCCTGCTCATCCTCATCTCCAGCCCCAGGAACTGCCTCATCTTCCTGATCTTCATCATCATCTTGCAGCAGTTCGACGGGAACGTCCTGGGGCCGAAGCTGCTGGCGGGCAGCGTGGGGCTGACGGGCTTCTGGGTGCTGTTCGCCATCACGCTGTTCCAGGGGCTGTTCGGCTTCGTGGGGATCCTGGCCGGGGTGCCGGTGTTCGCAGTCATCTACGACCTGGCCCGGAGATGGATCGTGGCCGGCCTGCGCAAGCATGGGAAAACCGATGTGCTCCAATGACGAGCTGGGATATAGGAAAAGCAAGGCGGCCTCGAGGCCGCCTTGCTTTTTATCTCATCAGATCTCGAACCACTTGATCTCGTTCGCGGCCAGCTCCAGCGGGAAGCTCTCCCCGCCGTCCTTCCAGACCGTGGTGGACTGAGGTTCATAGGTGTTGTTCACCACGCAGAACTTGCCGTTCTGGACGAACGCGTGGACCTCCACATTGGCATTGGAAGAGAACCATTTGCACAGCTCCTCTTCTCCATGCGCGGACCACAGGATGGCCCGATAGAGCAGGCGGCTGTTCTCGAAGCTGTAGGGCAGGCCGGACAGATAGACCGAACGGCCCTCGCCGTACTCGTTCACGGCAAGCTGCACCTCCCGCTCCCGCTGTACCAGCACCTGGGCGCGCTCCAGCGCATAGATCCCCCGGGTGCCCTCGCCAAAGTCCACCGGGCCGGGGCAGTCGGCCAGGATGAAGTGGCCCGGCTGCTCTTCCCAGTTGTACTTGTCGAAGCCCAGCGTGAAGCCGGTCTCCTTCTCCACTCCCAGCACGCCGGAGAGCTGGAGATACCGTCCCTGATACTGGTGGCCGGAAGGCTCGCCCACGCCGATGAGTCCGCCGCCGTTCCACACGAAGCGCTTCAGCGCAGCGGACACCTCCGGGTCCTCCCAGACCGCGCCGCCGGTATGCGCGGTGTCCCCGCCGCCGATGTTCAGCACCACGTCCACACCGTCCAGGACGCCCGGGTCGGCTTTCAGATCGTCGAAGCTGAGGAAGCGCACGTCGAAGGGCGCGCCGGACAGGGCCTCGATCACGCCGGAATAGGAGTAGTTCTGCTTGTGGTAAAGGGCATGGTGCACCATATGGCACCCCCAGGACCGGGCCCGGCCCCAACAGTTGAGCACCGCCACCGTCTTGACGCAATAAGGCGTGGTCCCCTTGATGTTCTCATACAGCTCGCGGAACTCGTTGCAGACAGACTCCACATAGTCCAGGAAATCGGGGAACTGGCAGGCCAGCTTGAGATAACCGCCGTAGCCGATGCGGTCGATGGGGCTGCGCAGGATGGCCCGGCGGGCGGTGACCCAGTTCTCCTTGGCCTCCCGCACCGGGTCGCCCCCCTCGTGGAAGGTGTCCGGGAAGAAGTAGGGCAGGAAACGGCCCTCGATGTACCGCACTCCCCGGATGTCGGACAGCAGGCGCAGGGTGGATCCGTTGCCCACGCTGCCCACCACCGCGTCCAGGCCGATGGAACGGAACTCGTCCAGGTAAGGCTCGGTCCCGATCCAGTGATCGCCCAGGAACATCATGGCTTCCTTGCCCAGCTCGTGGGTGATGTCCACCATCTCTTTTGCGAGGGCGGCCACCTCACGGCGCTGGAACGCCATGAAGTCCTTGAACTCCTTGGACGGCGCACGGTACTGGTTGTTGTAATAGCCCTGATCGATGATGAACTCGGGCCGGAACTTGTAGCCGACCTCTTTCTCGAACTGTTCCAGGATATAGGGCGAGACGGAGGCGGAATAGCCGTACCAATCCACATACTTTTCCCGTTTCAGCTCGTCGAAGATGAGCGTGAACTGATGGAAGAAGGTGGTGTACCGGATCACGTCCACATAGGGATGGTCCTCGATGAACTTCCGCAGACGCTGCATGGTGAACACGCGGGTCTTGGGCTGGCGCACATCGAAGGTGATCTGGTGCTCGAAATCGGTCCAGCCGTTGGTGACGGCGTTGTACATATGCACCGGGTCCCAGATGAGGTAGGCCAGGAAGCTGACCGTGTAGTCATGGAAGCTCTCCGGCTCCTCGATGACCACGCACCCCGTCCCCCCGTCGTACCGCCAAGCGGCGGGAGCCAGGGGCTGGCCTGTGGTGCGGTCCATCACCTCCCACCAGCGCTGGATATCGTCCCTGACGTTCACTTGCAGCAGTTCAGGGCTGATCCCCTGCATCAGCGGGATGGACAGCGGGCCTCCCGCTGCGGTGTGGAAGCCGGTCATGATGTAGCACTGCTGCACCTCGTCCGGATTGGCCTTCGCCCAGGCGTTGTCCTTCCGGGTGGTGTAGTAAGTGGAATAGACCTTGGCGTCCACGCTTTTGAGCGCCTCCGGGTAATCGGTGCCGTCGCAGTCGCGGATCGCGTCCGCGCCCCACCGCTCGAGCAGTTCTAAGGTCTCAGGCACGACGTCCACATCGGTGGGGATGGTGACGCGGCCGAATCTGTGTTCTTGGTTCATAGGTTCCTCCAAACAGGGATCATCCCTTCACGCCGCCGCCCGTGACACCGGCGATGATCTTCTCGGACATGAAGATGTAGAGCAGGAAAGTGGGCAGGAAAACGATGATCACCGCCGCGAACATACCGCCGTAGTTGCCGGTATACTTCATGGAGTTGATGATGTTCAGCAGGCCCACGCCTACAGGAGCCATGGACTCACTGGAGGTGAAGATCAAAGCCATGAAGAACTCGTTCCACACGGACATGAAGTTGAAGATGGTCACGGTGATGATGGCGGGCTGCACCAGGGGGAGCATGATGCGCAGGAAGGTGTTGGGCCCGCTGCACCCGTCCAGATAGGCGGCCTCCTCATAGGTACGGGACAGGGTAGAGAAGAAGTCCAGCAGATAGATGGTGGTATAGGGCACCCGCAGCATGATGTACAGGATGACCAGCAGCACCCGGCCCTTGATGCCCCACTGCACGGACAGGGAGTAGATGGGCATGATGACCATGATGACGGGCACGCTCATGGCGATGACCAGACCGATGCGCAGGGTCTTGCCGCCGGTGAACTGCCAGCGGGACAGCACGTAGGCGGCGGGGGCGGCGATGGCCAGCACGCCCACACAGGAGATGACGGAATAGAGCAGGGAGTTGGCGAAGAACACGGACACGTTCTGCACGTTCCAGGCGGTGGCGTAGTTCTCCCAGTGGAAGCCGGTCTCGAACTTGAAGATATTGCCGGAGAAGATCTCCCGAGAGGTGGACAGGCTGGCCCCAAGGATCCAGAACAGCATCACCGCGGTGAACAGGACCCAGATGAACATGATCAGATAGCCGGGCAGGAGCCGGGCCTCTTTCTTCCAATTGATCTTTTTCATGTCGCTCCCTCCTTCCTCAGTATTCCAGATCGCTGCCCTTGAAGAGCTGCTCGGTGACCAGATAGACCGCGATGATGATCAGCGTCAGCACCACGCCCACGGCCGCGCCGGCGCCCGCGTCCCGGGTGGTGATGCCCTTCCCGCCGAACACCATGTCGTATAGGTATATGACCGGCACGATGGTGGACGACTCGGTGTCGATGGGCGAGAACATCTTGGTCCACAGGAAGAAGGTGGTGGTGTTGATGCTCCAGAAGGTGATGGAAGTCTTGATGACGCCCTTGAGCAGAGGCAGGGTGATATCGAAGAACTGCCGGCCCTTGCCCGCGCCGTCGATGGTGGCGGCTTCATACAGGTCCTGGGGGATGCCCTCGATGCCGCTGATGTAGATGAGCATATAGTAGCCCACGCTGCCGAAGATGAACGAGCCCGTCATGGCCCAGAACTTCAGGTCGGTGCCCAGCCACTTGACCTTGTCCCCGCCGAACAACTGGACGATCTCGTTGAGCAGACCGTAGTCATAGTTGAATATGTACTGGATCCACATGGTGGCCAGGGCCACGGCGCTGATGATGTTGGGCATATAGATGGCCGCCCGGAAGAACTTCTTTCCCCGGATGCCGCTGGTGACGACCACCGCCATCAGCATGGCCAGGGCCAGGGTGATGACGCCGCCCACGATCCAGATCAGCAGCATGTTGCGCATGGAAGTCATGAAGCTCGCGCTGCCGAAGATCTTGGTATAGTTGCCCAAGCCGTAGAAGCTCCAGTCCGCCGTGGTGGCGGTGACGCTCTCCACCTGGAAGAAGCTCATGATCACCGTACGGGTCACAGGATAGACGAACATGATCACCAAGGACAAAAGGGCGGGCAGACAGAACCAGAAGATCATGGCTTTGTTTTTTCTCATATCGCTCTCTCCTTCCTAAGCTGGGTATAAAAAGCAGGCGGCGCCGAGGGGGCGCCGCCTGCCAGCGCGACGGTTCGAGTCTATCGGGCTAGGATCAATACAGAGCGTCCAGAGCGGCGCAGAAGTCAGCGCCGGTGGCGTACTTGCCTTCGAACAGCTCCACGCACAGGGACTTGATGGAGTCCTTCAGGTCGGCGTTGACGGACAGGCTGGCACACCAGGTCATGGGAGACTGGGCGGCCTGCAGGGTCTCGATGGTGCCGGTCAGGTCAGCGGGAGCGGTGTTGCGGCTGTCGGCGGGGATCTGGTGGGCCTCGTCCGCCAGCTTCTGGCCCATCTCACCGGTGGTCAGGAAGATGATGAAGTCGAAAGCGGCCTGAGCGTTCTCGCTGTACTTGGTGATGGCCAGGGAGTTGGCGCCCATGTAGGCCGCGCCGTTGTCCACGCCGCCGTCCACGGCGGGATAGTTGAACAGGCCCCAGTTCACCTGAGTGCCGGTGGTGCCGTTGACCTCAGCGGTGACGTAGTCGGCGCAGATGACCATGGCCGCCTGACCGAAGCCGATCTTGTTCTGGCTGGAGGGGTACTCGTCGGGAGCGCCGTCGGCCAGGAAGCCCTTGTTGCGCAGGTCGATGATGTCCTGAGCGGCCTGCTCGGCAGCGGTGCCGCTCCAACCGCCGTTCTGATCCAGCTCGGCGATCTTGTCCTCGCCCAGGTAACGGACCAGGGTGTGATAGAACGCGAAGTCAGCATAGGCGCTGTCCTGAGCCAAGGGGCCGATGCCGGCGTCCTTCAGCTTCTGGCAGGCATCCAGGAACTCGGCCCAGGTCTTGGGCTCGGCAGTGACGCCGGCCTTGGAGAAAGCGTCCTTGTCATAGAAGATGCCGCCCACGTTGGGCTGCTCGGTGATGGCGTTCAGGTAGCCGGCCCAAGCGATGGACTGGTCGGTGAAGCACTTGTAGCTGAAGCTGTCGTAGTTGACGGCCTTGGCCATGTCGGTCAGGTCATAGGTGAAGTCCTGATACACGGTGCCGATGCGCTTATAGTCGTCCTCGAAGATGTCGAACTTCTCGCCGGCCTCCAGGGAAGCGGCCAGCACCTTGTTGACGTCGCGGCCCTTGAACTCGATGTTGACCTTGGCGCCGGTCTTCTCCTCGAACGCCTTGGCGGCCTCGGTGATGACGTTGGCCTGGGGCTCGCCGGTGGACCACATGGACCACATGGTCAGGGTCACGCCGTCATACTGCTTGCCCCCGGGGGTGGGCTCGGAGCTGTTGCTGGGGGTAGTGCTGTTCGCAGGAGTGTTGCTGGGATCGCTGTCGGGTGTGGGTTCCGGCTTGCTGCTGCAGCCGGCCAGCATGGTCAGGACCATGACGGCGGCCAAGAGCACACTCAGGATCTTTTTCATTTGACATTTCCTCCGTTCCAATTATGTATCGGATGTTGGCGGGGCGGACGCCCCGCGCCTTACACTACATAGGGTAATGGTTTCTGGAAAGAACTGCAATCCGATTGTTGCTCCAGTTTTTATATATATTGCGTTTTTTACAATTTGACGCATACGGAAACGCTGCTCTTGGCTATTTTCGGCGAAATCGATAATTCTGTGGAAGGCCCGCGTCCGAAGACGAACAATATATCCGTCTCGCTCCGCCTGTGACAAAATTTTTTATACAGAGTTGCACAAAAGGAGAAAAGCAGTTATAATATGCTCCAACCAGGCGCAGACCGCATTTTGCGCAATCTTGCGCCGGACTGGAGATGAGTCCCGTGAGCTCCCACCAATATATCCTGCCAGAGACCGATCGTGTCCCCGAAGGGGACACGCAGCGCGGCCGGTCCCGGCTGCGCTATGTGTCCTATACCCACTACAGTCAGGAGTGGACCTCCCAGCTCCACTCCCACACCTGTGCAGAGATGTTCTTCATCACCGGCGGCCATGGCGATTTCCTGATCCGGGAGGAGCGCTTCCCCGTGGCCGTCAACGACATGATGGTGGTGAACGCCGGGATCCCCCACACCGAGACCAGCCAGAACGGCAGCCCCATGGAATACGTGGTGCTGGGCGTGGAGGGGCTGGAGACCATCGCGGAGACCAACGGATACGCCCAGCTCCACCTGTTCTCAGAGGACGCCATCTCCGCCTGCCTGCGCATCCTCATCCAAGAGAGCCGCGAGCCCCGGACCGGGTGCGACGAGATCTGCCAGCGTCTGTTGGAAGTGATCCTGCTCCGCCTGGAGCGCAGGGACGATCTCGCGCTGTCCGGCGCCGCCTCCACCACCCCCGGGTCCAGCCGGGAGTGCGTCCTGGTCAGGCGGTATATCGACAACCACTTCAAAGAGAACCTCACCCTGGATCAGCTCGCCGGACTGGTCCACATCAACAAGTACTACCTCTCCCACTCCTTCCGGCGGGAGTTCAACACCTCCCCCATCAGCTACCTCATCTCCCGGCGCATCCAGGAGAGCCGCTTCCTGCTGGGGGAGACGGACCATTCCCTGTCGCAGATCGCCCAGATCCTGGGCTTCTCCTCCCTGAGCTACTTCTCCCAGAGCTTCCGGCGGCTGGAGGGGATGAGCCCGATGGAATACCGCAAGCGCCGGCGGTCCGGCGAT
Organism: uncultured bacterium; assembly: GCA_947643715.1. Lineage (GTDB taxonomy): Bacteria > Bacillota > Clostridia > Oscillospirales > Oscillospiraceae > Enterenecus. The sequence goes on along the minus strand of CANRXB010000003.1, from coordinate 35,264 downwards.
CTGTAAAAAAGCGGCAATTATCCATAAATATTTCACAAGATTGCTATTTTTATTTTCAGGCGGCACAGGTATAATAAAAATGGTCATCGAACATCCCATGACCGTCATGAATGACGATCCCGACAACGAAAATGAAAAGGAGCGCGTCTTATGTCTATTTTGGTCAGCGGCGGCGCCGGTTATATCGGCAGCCACACCTGCGTGGAGCTTCTCGAAGCAGGGTATGACATCGTAGTGGCGGACAATTTGGTCAACTCCAGCGAGGAAGCACTGCGGCGGGTGGAACGGATCACCGGCAAGACCGTCCCCTTCGTGAAAGCGGAGCTTTGCCATGCGGACGAGGTGGACGCCCTGTTCGCCCAGCATCCGGATATCAGCGCGGTCATCCATTTCGCCGGGCTGAAAGCGGTGGGCGAGAGCGTGGAGAAGCCGCTGGAGTACTATTCCAACAACCTCATCAGCACCCTTTATCTGCTCCAGGCCATGCGCCGCCACGGCGTGAAGGACTTCGTGTTCTCCTCCTCCGCCACGGTCTACGGCGACCCCGCCACCGTGCCCATCCGGGAGGACTTCCCCACCGGCGGCACCACCAACCCTTACGGGACGTCCAAGCTGTTCCAGGAACGCATCCTTTCCGATATCTGCGCCGCAGACCCCACGCTGAACGTAGCGCTGCTGCGCTACTTCAACCCGATCGGGGCCCATGCCAGCGGCCTCATGGGCGAGGACCCCAACGGCATCCCCAACAACCTGGTGCCGTATATCGCCAAGGTGGCGGTGGGCCAGTTGGAGAAGCTCCACGTCTATGGCGACGACTATCCCACTCCCGACGGCACCGGCGTGCGGGACTATATCCACGTGGTGGATCTGGCCAAGGGCCACGTAGCGGCGCTGAAGAAGCTGGAGAGCAAGTGCGGCCTGTTCGTGTGCAACCTGGGCACCGGCAAGGGCTACAGCGTGCTGGAGGTGCTCCACGCATATGAGAAGGCCTGCGGCAAGACCCTGCCCTACGTCATCGACGCCCGCCGCCCGGGGGACATCGCCGTGTGCTATGCCGACCCGGCCAAGGCCAGGGACGAGCTGGGCTGGGAGGCCCGGCTGGGCATCGAGGAGATGTGCGCCTCCTCCTACAAATGGCAGTCCGGCAATCCCAACGGCTATAAAGGCTGAGCCTATCTAGGGGAACGACGTCCCTGGGAAATAGAGACAGGCGGACCACCCGCCCAGGAGGTAAGGACAATGAGTATGGTACAGGCAGAGCAGACCCTTCAGGAAGCCCTGGCGGCCTATGATCTCGGCACGCTCGTGAGCGATCCGGTCCGTTTCGGAGAGGGCCACATCAACGACACGTTCTTGGTGGACGCGGGGGAGCGCCGCTTCATCCTCCAGCGCATCAGCCCCGTGGCGTTCAAGCAGCCCAAAGATCTGATGGAGAACATCGTCAACGTCACCGAATACCTGGGCCGGGAGATTGAGAAGCTGGGCGGCGACCGCCGCAGGGAGACCCTGGAGGTCATCCGTTCCCGCAAGGGCGAGACCTGCGTCGCCGACAGCGCCGGGGCCATGTGGCGGGTGTTCGCCTTCGTGGAGGACACGATCTGCTATCAGGCCGCGGAGACGCCGGAGCTGTTCGCGGCCTCCGGCCGGGCTTTCGGCCGCTTCCAGCGGCTGCTCCGGGACTATCCGGCCCACACCCTCCACGAGACCATCCCCCACTTCCACGACACGGAGGACCGTCTGCGCAAGCTCAAGGAGGCGGTGGCCGCCGATCCCCTGGGCCGGGCCAAGGACTGCCGGGCGGACATCGACTTCATGCTCGCCCGTGAGAGCGACTGCTCTGTGGCCCTGGCCGCGCTGCGGGAAGGAACGCTCCCGCTGCGGGTGACCCATAACGACACCAAGCTGAACAACGTCCTCATGGACGACCAGACGGGAGAGGCTTTGTGCGTCATCGATCTGGACACCGTGATGCCCGGCCTGTCCATCAACGATTTCGGCGACTCCATCCGCTTCGGCGCGAACCACAGCGCGGAGGACGAGCCCGACCTGACCAAAGTCAACTTCGATCTGGACCTGTTCGCGGCCTACACCGACGCGTTCTTGGAGCAGGCCGGGGACGCGCTCACCCAGGCCGAGATCCGTTACCTCCCCTGGGGCGCCAAGCTCATGACGCTGGAATGCGGCATCCGGTTCCTCACCGACCATCTCGAGGGCGACGGGTACTTCCATATCAGCCGAGAGGGCCAGAACCTGGACCGGGCCCGCACCCAATGCAAGCTGGTGCAGGACATGGAGGCCCACTGGAGCGAGATGAACGCCATCGCAGCGCGGTATCTCTCGGAGTGAGATCGATATAGCAGGACAGGCGGGCAGCGATCGTTGCCCGCCTGTCCTGTCCCTGTCCGGAACGCGGCCGGCAAGGCTCCCGATCATTGGAAGGATCGTCGATATCTGGCAGCCCCTCCAGCCGTCCCACCCCCTTCTTCCTCCAAAAAGTCCTGTGGCCGGGACCATGTTTGGACTTGAAATCTTCGCCTGACTGTGGTATGGTAGATAGAGCACAGCAATAGGAAAGGTGAGGATCTCTATGGGTTTCTTCAGTATGCAAAAAGCCGAGCCGCGGATGGATCTGCCCGCGCTCCCCGAGGAGGAAAAGCAGATGAGCGATGCCCCCAAGCAGCCTCGTGCGGGCAACACTGTGATCGCCCAGGGCATCACCTTTAACGGGACCCTCCGAGGCGAGGGCGTGGTCCAGGTGGAGGGCATGGTCGAAGGCGAGTTCGACCTGACCGGCGCGGTGATCGTGGCGGAGACCGGATTGATCCGCGGCCCCATCAAGGCGGACGTGGTCCGGGTCGCGGGCCGGGTGGAGGGCAGCGTCCACGCCCGGGAGCATATGCGCCTAGAATCCTCCGGCAGCGTGGACGGAGACGTGACCACCGCTTCCCTGGTGGTGGAGGACGGCGGTACGCTCAACGGCCGCTGCACCACTGTGAAAATCACGACCGTGGACCCAGAGCTAGAGGACGTCCGGAAGGTCGATGACCTGCGCTTCGGCCCGGAATTCGAGATGGACGAAGATAAATAAACAAGGGCACGATATGACGCCTTTGAAAGAAGCGTGGTGGGGACCGCCACGCTTCTTTCATGCTCAGCGATGAGATCGGGAGCCGCCCCGATCGCCGGGACGGCTCCCACTTCCAAAGCGGCACGAATCGATCCGCGTCACCCGTTATCGTGGCACCCACCACCGCAGCCATGTCCGCCATGGTGGTGCTCCCCACCGCAGCCATGTCCGCCATGGTGGTGCTCCCCACCACAGCCGTGATCCCCACAGTGGTGGTGTCCTGCGTGGCCGCTGCACCGGGCCTGGGGGTCGAAGTCCAGTTCTCCCGCCAGGAGCCCCGCCACCGCCGCGTCCGCCTCACCGGACACGCCGCCGTACAGGCGGATCCCCGCCGCTGCCAGGGCCGCCTGGGCGCCGCCGCCGATGCCGCCGCAGATCAGCGTGTCGGCTCTCAGCGCGCCGAGCACCCCCGCAAGGGCCCCGTGGCCGTTGCCGCCGGTATCCACCACCTGAGACGACACGACCGCTCCCCCCTCGATGTCATAGATCTTGAACTGCCGGGTGTGGCCGAAATGCTGGAACACCTGGCCGTCCTCATAAGTCACTGCGATGCGCATGGCACGTTCTCCTTTCGTTTTCGCATACCGCTGGAAATGACGCCGCTCGAAACAGCCGCCCCAGCTTTGTCCCCCACCGCCGCACGTTGGTCCGGGCAACGCCTATGGACCGGCCGCACTGCTCCTGGGACGGCCCCTTTTCTCGCTCGCCCCAGGCGTTTCGCCCTTCATTATACGAAGATCGTCGGCATATGTCAAATCAGGATGACCGGCGTGGACCCAAGCGCTCGCGCCCCACCGGAAAGGAGCATCAGATGGACGGATACACCCCTGAAGAGCTGGCCGAGGCCCGGCGTTCCATCGCCTCGACCTTGAGCAAATGCGAAAAGGCCCTGCTGAAGCTGACGCCGGGCAGATCCCAGCATACCCTCACCGCCCGGCGGATCCGGGCGTTCCAGATCGCGCTGGACCTCATAGACCGGGAAGCGGGGACGAACGATGGATCGTGACGCACCGGACGCCGCCCATATCCGATCGGACCACGAAGGCCGCCCCCGGTGGGGGCGGCCTTCGGTCACTGGGGATTGAGCTCCAGATACTTCTGGTCGATGTGGCTGTCCACCTGCATGGAGAACTCCAGGGCAGCGTTATAGCCCATCTTTTTGTTGCGGTTGTTCATGGCGGCCACCTCGATGATGACGGCCAGGTTGCGCCCGGGCTTCACCGGGATCGTCAGGGTGGGAACACGCACGTCCAGCAGCGTGGTGAAATGCTCGTCCGCCCCCAGGCGGTCGTATACCTTCCCGTCCTGCCAGGTCTCCAGCTCGATCATCACATCGACGGCGCAGTCGAACTTGACCGCGGACATGCCGAACAGCCGCCGCACGTCCACCACACCGATCCCCCGCAGCTCGATGTAATGGCGGATGAGCTCGGGCGCGGTGCCCACCAGCCCGCCGTTCGGCGTGCGGCGGATCTCCACCGCGTCGTCGGCGATGAGCCGATGCCCCCGCTTCACCAGCTCGATGGCGGTCTCGCTCTTGCCCACGCCGGACTCCCCCGCCAGCATCACGCCCTCGCCATAGACCTCCACCAGCACGCCGTGCCGGGTGATCGTGGGGGACAGCGCCGTGCGCAGGTAGGCGATCATGGTGCTCATGATGTTCGCGGTGTTCTCCTGCGTGCCCAGGATCACCTGCTGGTGCCGTTTCGCCATCTCCATGCACTCAGGATACGGCTTCAGCCCCCGGGCGAAGATCACCGCCGGCGTGTGGTAGGAGAACAGCGTGTCGAACACCGCCGAGCGCTTCTCCGCCGAGATCCCCTCCAGGTAAGAGATCTCCACCAGTCCCAAAAGCTGCATCCGCTCCCGGTCGAAATAATCGAAAAAACCTGTGAGCTGGAGGCCGGGGCGGTTCACGTCCTCGATGGTGATCGATCGGTCCCGGTAGCCCTCCGGGCCATACAGCACATCCAGATGGAAGATGTCGATGATGGTGCCCAGCTTGATGCCGGTCTTGCTTGCCATTGCAGTCACGCTCCTTTTCACGATATGCTCGTTTTTTATCTTATCACATCCCCGTCCCGAAAAAAATAGTGGATCCATCAAATTCACACTTGATTTTTCCTGCCCTGTATGGTAGCATAATGTAGTTATCGTTTGTACGAATCTCAACCAGCAAGGAGGTTAGTCAATATGGCCAAGTGCGAGTTCTGCGGCAAGGGCGTGAACTTCGGCATCCAGGTGTCCCATTCCCACCGCCGCACGAACCGTCCCTGGAAGCCCAACGTCAAGCGCGTCAAGGCTGTGGTGGACGGTGCCCCCAAGCACGTTTATGTGTGCACCCGCTGCCTCCGTTCCGGCAAGGTCACCCGCGCCGTGTGATTCCATAAGGACCAAGGAAGCAAAGCCGGGTCCCGCGCGACTGCGCGGGACCCGGTCTTTTCCTTTTCGATCGCCTTTCCCATCGGCGGGATCACGGCTCTTTCCCTTCCTCCGCTCCCGGCGCGCGCTCCTCCGGCTCGGGCCCAGGCGCAGATCCCGGCGCTTCGGCCGCCGGGGCTTTCTTATGGAGGGTGAACTTGGACTCCGTGCCCTTCACGATGCGCACCATGTTCCCCCGATGCTTCCACAGCAGCAGCCCGCCCATGATGGCGGCCAGCACCAGGATCAGCAGATCGCGGTATACGAACCAGGACACGAAGGGGAACGAGAAGCCCGCCCAGCACGATCCCAGGGACACGTATCTCGTGGCCACGGCCAGGATGATGAAGCCGCCCCATACCACCAGCGCCACCCGCCAGTCGATCATCAGGGCGATGGCCCCGCCGGACAGCACGCCTTTTCCGCCCCGGAACTGGAAGGTGCAGGGGAACATGTGCCCCAGGATGCAGAACGCGCCGCCCCAGTATTTGGACAGGGCGACCAGCTCCGGCGAGAGGTGCCCGGCGATGAACATGGCGAACAGCACCGCCAGCACCGCCTTGAACACGTCGCTGAGAATCACCACCGCCGTCAGCGGCCCTCCGAACACGCGGTGGAAGTTGGTCAGGCCCGCGTTGCCGCTGCCGTGCTCCCGGATATCGTCCCGCAGGATGTAGCGGGACACCACCACAGCGCCGTTGAAGCACCCCAGGAAATAGGCCACCACGGCCACGCCCACTGCGGCCAACGCCAGCCAGCCCATATCGACGCCGGCGGCTTCGAGCATACGAGAATGCATGGTCAGTCCTCCTTATCGCCCTTTTGTCGGATGGTGATGCGCACCGGGGTCCCGCTCAGCCCGAAGACGGCCCGGATCTGGTTCTCCAGGTAGCGCTGGTAAGAGAAATGGAACAGCCGCGCGTCGTTGCAGAAGATGACGAAATGGGGAGGCTTCACCCCGATCTGGGTCATATAGTAGATCTTCAGCCGCCGCCCCTTGTCCGTGGGAGGCTGGACCCTGGCCTGGGCGTCGTTCAGCACCTGGTTGAGCATCCCTGTGGGGATACGCATAGCCGCCTGATCCACTACGCTGTCGATAAGATCGAACAGCCGGTCCACCCGCTGCCCCGTCAAAGCGGAGATGAACGACACCGGGGCATAGGTCATATAGCTCAGGTCCCGCCGGACCTCCTCCTCCATGCGCTGCATGGTCTTGCCGTCCTTCTCGATGGCGTCCCACTTGTTCACCACGATGACGCAGGCTTTGCCCGCTTCATGGGCCAGCCCGGCCACCTTGGTGTCCTGCTCGGTGACCCCTTCCTGGGCATCGATCATGATCAGGCACACGTCGCTGCGCTCGATGGCCATGGTGGCCCGCAACACGGAGAATTTCTCCACCCGGTCGTCCACCTTGGACTTCTTGCGCATCCCGGCGGTGTCGATGATCAGATACTTGCCCCGCTCGTTCTCCAGGTAGCTATCCACCGCGTCCCGGGTGGTGCCCGCCACATCGGACACGATGACGCGCTCTTGGCCCAGGATGCGGTTCACCAGAGAGGACTTGCCCACGTTGGGCTTGCCGATGATGGCCACCTTGACCACGTCGTCCTCCTCGTCCTGCTCTTCCTCCGGCGGGAAGAACTCGAAGCAGGCGTCCAGCAGGTCGCCGGTGCCATGGCCGTGGACGGCGGAGACAGGGAACGGATCGCCCAGGCCCAGGTTATAGAACTCGTACACGTCCGGGTCCGTGTGGCCGGTGCGGTCCATCTTGTTCACCGCCAGCACCACCGGCTTGCGGGAACGCTGGAGCATCCCGGCCACGTCCTGGTCCGCGGCGGTCATCCCGGTGCGGATGTCGCACACGAAAACGATCACGTCCGCCGCGGCGATGGCGATCTCCGCCTGCTCGCGCATGAACGACAGGATCTGATCGTCCGTCCCCGGCTCGATGCCGCCGGTATCCACCAGGTCGAAGGTGCGCCCGCGCCACTCCGCCTGAGCGTACAGCCGGTCCCGGGTGACGCCGGGCGTATCTTCCACGATGGACAAACGTTTGCCCGTCAATTTATTGAACAGCATGGATTTGCCCACATTGGGGCGACCCACGATGGCCACCAGGGGCTTTGCCATGGGACATCCCTCCTATCGACACGGACCGGCGAGCGATCCACGGCCTGATGATACGTTATGGCGATCTGGATATCGCCCGCCTTAGTATACCAGACCCACGAGAAAAAAGATAGGGGAAAAAGGGAGATTTTTCAAGGCATCCGACCTCCATGCCGATATATCCTGCATAAGATCCCGGGCCGGACGGCGAATATTTTTCCCCGTCCCGGTTGACATTCTTTCCATGAAGATTTATCCTAATGCAAGGACTCGCGTCCGATCCGTGAAGGATCTGCATCCAATTCGAACTGGAGGATCTCATATGTGTGGTTTCACCGGCTTCGTCTCCCGCTCGGCCCCTGACGCCGGCGCGCTCCGGGCGATGGGGGACGCCATCCGCCACCGGGGCCCCGACGGCGAGGGACATTACCTGGACGAGCACTGCGCCATCGCCCACCGCCGTCTGGCCATCATCGACCCCGCCCTGGGCCAGCAGCCCATGATCAGCCCCGACGGCCGGTACGTGCTGGCATATAACGGCGAGATATACAACTACAGGCTCCTGCGGGACGAGCTGATCGCCGCCGGCCATGCTTTCCTCACCAATTCCGATACCGAGGTCGTGCTCCACGGCTATATGCAGTGGGGGGCCGGCGTGCTGGAAAAGCTGCGCGGCATGTTCGCCTTCGTCATCTGGGACAAACAGCGCCAGGAGCTGTTCGGCGCCCGCGACCCCTTCGGCATCAAGCCCTTCTATTACGCCGTCATGGGGGACCTGTTCTTCTTCGGCTCCGAGGCCAAGAGCTTCCTCCCCCACCCCGGTTTCCGGAAGGAGCTCAACCCCGCCGCGCTGAAGCTCTATCTCACGTTCCAGTATTCCGCCCTCAACGAATCCTTCTTCAAAGGCGTGTTCCGCCTGCTCCCGGGCCACTGGTTCCTCCATCGGGAGGGGCGCACCGACTTCGCCTCCTACCACTCCTTCTCCTTCGACCCCCAGCCCATGCCCCTGGAGGAGCGGGCCGAGCAGATCCGCCGGACCGTCGCCGAGTCCGTGCAGGCCCATCAGATCAGCGACGTGGAGGTGGGCGCTTTCCTGTCCGGCGGCATCGACTCCAGCATGATCGCGGCCCTCTCCCGGCCGGACAAGACCTACTCCGTCGGCTTCGCCAACAAGGACTTCGACGAGACCGGAGAGGCCCAGGCCCTCTGCAAAGAGCTCGGCCTGCGCAACATCTCCAAGACCATCACCGCCGAAGAGTTCTTCGACGCCCTCCCCACCATCCAATACCACGCCGACGAGCCCAACGCCAACCTCTCCACCGTGCCGCTGTACTTCCTGTCCAAGCTGGCCGCCCAGGACGTGAAGGTCGTGCTGTCCGGCGAGGGAGCGGACGAGCTGTTCGGCGGCTATATCACCTATCACACCACCCTGCCCTACCGCGTCTACCGCAAGACCCCCCTGGCCCTGCGCAAAGCGGTGGCCGCATGGGCGGCGAAACGCAAGCCCTTCCACGGGCAGGGCTTCCTCACCAAAGCCGCCAAGGGCATCGACGAGACCTTCGTGGGCCAGGCGTTCATCTTCGACGACGAGGAGGCGCAGCGGGTGCTCCAGCCCGCCTACCGCTCCGCGCTGACCTGGCACGACGTCACCCAGCCCTACTTCGAGGCCGCGGGCCAGGCGGACGACCTGACCAAGATGCAGTACCTGGACCTCCATCTCTGGCAGCCCCTGGACATCCTGCGCAAAGCGGACCGCATGACCATGGCCAATTCCCTGGAGCTGCGGGTCCCCTACCTGGACCGGGAGGTATGGGCGGTGGCCCGGGCCATCCCCAGCAGCCAGAAGATGCGGGGCAAGACCGTCACCAAGTATCCTCTGCGCATGGCCGCCGTCCCCCTGCTGCCCGACGATTGGGTCAAGCGGGAGAAAAAGGGCTTCCCCGTCCCCTTCATCGCCTGGCTGCGGGAGGACCGATACTACCACTGGGCCAAGGACCTGATCTCCCAGGGATACGTGGCCGGGTTCTTCGACCAGCAGTATCTGCTGGACCTGCTGGAGCAGCATCGCTCCGGCAAGGCCAGGACGCACCGCAAGCTCTATACAGTGCTGTCCTTCCTCATCTGGTATCAGGTCTACTTCCCCGAACGGTGCGGTGTGGAGCCTTTCAAGGCAAAAACATGACAGATGGCCCGCTGTGAGATCGACAGCGGGCCATTTTTGTCGAAAGACGGCAGCGCCGCATAAAAATACTATTGAAAAAAGCCTATCGTTTCGGTATAATATTTGCTGGACTTCGACCATGAGCGTCCCAGCCCCTGCGAGCGGACCAAGGCCGGAACGGTCCTCCCCCGAGGCCGAAGGACCCCGTGCGCGCCGCAGACAGGCGCTGCGTGACAACATATTCAGGAGGATCCTGCATGACACTGCGTGTTGGCATCGACGTCGGCTCCACCACGGTCAAGGTGGTGGTGCTGGACGAGGATAACGAACTGCTGTTCCGCTCCTACGAGCGGCATTATTCCAAAGCCCGGGAACGGGCCTGTGAAACGCTCGCCTCCATCGAGGAGATGCTCCAGGGCCGCGACGTGCGTCTGATGGTCACCGGCTCCGCCGGACTGGGCCTGGCGAAAGCCGCCGGGCTCGATTTCGTACAGGAGGTATACGCCACCGCCGCCGCGGTGGACGCCTACGTCCCGGACACCGACGCGGTGATCGAGCTGGGGGGCGAGGACGCCAAGATCATCTTTTTCGGCGGGGCCCTCGAGGAGCGGATGAACGGCTCCTGCGCCGGCGGCACCGGCGCTTTCATCGACCAGATGGCCACCCTGATGGACGTGACGGTGGACGAACTGGACGCACTGTCGCTGGAGCATGAGAAGATATATCCCATCGCCTCCCGCTGCGGCGTGTTCGCCAAGAGCGACATCCAGCCCATCCTAAACCAAGGCGGGCGGAAGGAGGACGTGGCCGCTTCCATCTTCCAGGCGGTGGTGGACCAGACCGTGGCCGGTCTCACCCAGGGCCGGGAGCTGAAGGGGAAGATCGTGTTCCTGGGCGGGCCCCTCCACTTCCTCCTGGGCCTGCGGGAGCGGTTCACGGACACCTTGCAGTTGGACGCCGACCACGCCGTGTTCCCCCAGGACGGCGAATGCTTCGCCGCCATGGGCGCGGCGCTGTGCGCCACGGACCGCGAGGCGCGGCCCTACGACGAGCTGCTGCACATGCTGCAAGAGAGCCGGGACGTCTCCTGCGTGGTGGACACCATGCCGCCCTTGTTCCAGAACCAGGCGGACTACGATGCATTCATCGCCCGGCACGACGCCTCCGCCCCGCCCCGGCTCGACATCGCTGCCTATTCCGGAGACGCGTACCTGGGCATCGACGCCGGGTCCACCACCACCAAGATCGTGCTGATCGCCCCGGACGGCGGCTTGCTGTACAGCTACTACCACTCCAATCTGGGCGACCCGGTGGCCATCGTCCTGGGGCAGCTCAAAGAAATCTACGCCCAGTGCGGCAGCCGCATCCAAATCAAGGGCTCCGCCGTCACCGGCTATGGCGAGGACCTCATCAAGAACGCGTTCTCCTGCGACCTGGGCCTGGTGGAGACCGTGGCCCACTACCGCGCCGCCGCCCACTTCAATCCAGACGTGGACTTCATCATCGACATCGGCGGGCAGGACATGAAGTGTTTCAAGATCCGCAACGGCGCGGTGGACTCCATCATGCTCAACGAGGCATGTTCCTCCGGCTGCGGCTCCTTCATCGAGACCTTCGCCAAGGCCCTGGGCTACGACATCGCCGCCTTCGCCAAGCTGGGCCTGTTCACCCGAAGGCCGGTGGACCTGGGCTCCCGGTGCACCGTGTTCATGAACTCCTCCGTGAAGCAGGCCCAGAAGGACGGGGCCAGCGTGGAGGACATCAGCGCGGGGCTGTCCATCTCCATCGTGAAGAACGCCATCTACAAGGTCATCCGCGCCGCCAACGCCGACGATCTGGGCCGGCACATCGTGGTGCAGGGCGGCACCTTCCACAACGACGCGGTGCTCCGGGCCTTCGAGCAGGAGCTGGGCCGGGACGTCACCCGCCCCACCATCGCGGGCATCATGGGGGCGTTCGGCGCGGCTTTGGCCGCCAGGGACCTGCATCTGGCCGGCTCCGCGCTGCTGAGCGCCGGTGCGCTGGAACACTTCTCCCACAGCGCGAAGCCCGTCACCTGCGGGCTGTGCACCAACCACTGCTCCCTCACCGTCAACACCTTCGACAGCGGGCGGCGCTTCATCTCCGGCAACCGCTGCTCCCGGCCTCTCGGCCAGGAGAAGGCGGAGCTGCCCGACCTGTACCGCTATAAATATGAGAAGCTGCGTGCCATGGAGGGCAAGGGCCTGGGCAACGGCTCCCGGGGCCGCATCGGCATCCCCCTGGGGCTGAACATGTACGAGAACCTCCCCTTCTGGTTCGAGCTGTTCACCCGGCTGGACTTCGAGGTGGTGCTCTCCCCTGTGTCCTCCCGGAAACTGTACATCAAGGGCCAGCGCACCATCCCGTCGGACACGGTGTGCTACCCCGCCAAGCTGATGCACGGCCACATCGAAGCGCTGGTGGAGGCCGGGGTGGACGCGATCTTCTACCCCTGCATGTCCTACAACTTCGACGAGAAGTCGTCGGACAACAACTATAACTGCCCGGTGGTGGCCTATTACCCCGAGCTCCTGGCCGCCAATATGCCCGACCTGAAAAAGACCCGGTTCCTGGACCCCTACGCCGGGCTGCACCGCCCCCGGGACTATGAACGCATCGGCTCCCAGTGGTTCGCCGACACGTTCGGCATCCCCCGCAAGCAGGCCGTGAACGCCATCCGTGCGGCCTATCAGGCATACGACCTTTACAAGCAGGACATCCACCACACGGGCCAGCGGTACATCGACGAGGCCAGGGCCAAGGGCCTGCCCATCATCGTGCTGGCGGGCCGGCCCTACCACATCGACCCGGAGATCGACCATGGCATCAACGACCTCATCACCTCCTTCGGCTTCGTGCTGGTGAGCGAGGACGCAGTGGCCTTCCACGAGAGCTACGCCCCCCGGAAGGTCCTCAACCAATGGACCTTCCAGGCGCGCATGTACGACGCGGCGCGGTATGTGTGCCAGCAGCCGGACATGCAGCTCGTACAGCTCGTGAGCTTCGGCTGCGGCACCGACGCCATCACCAGCGACGAGGTGCGCTCCATCCTGGAGCAAGGCGGGAAGCTGTACACCCTGCTGAAGATCGACGACATCAGCAACCTGGGCGCGGTGAAGATCCGCCTGCGCTCCCTGATGGCGGCCATGGAGGAGCGGGAACGGCATGGAGACTGATCTGCGTGTCTGTCAGGCCGCGCTGGCCCGGGACCGCGTCCTCTATCTGGATCTCACCGAGGCCGTCCGCCGCGGCGACGGCCGGGTGGTCGCGGCCCTCCCTCACGGGGCGCTGGTGTCGTTCCACAACTATGAGCAGGACGGCCAGGAGCTGGGCTTCACCATGTTCGCGGACGATCGGGAGACAGCGGAGCGGCTGCTGGCCTTGCTCCCGCCCGTGCCAGACTTCATCACGGTGCATGAGGCGCTCTATCTCGACCTGCTGCGGGACCGTTTCGGCCCCGCGGATATGAGGCCCTGCTGGCAGGTCGGCTATCTCCACGCCTCGCCCCCTCCCCTGCCCCAGCTCGGGGCCGAGGTGCGGCGGCTGGATCGATCCCACTTGCCCGCCGTCCTGGCCAACTACGCCCTGACGAACGAGGGATACCTGTCCTGGCTCGTGGAGCGGGGCGAGCTGTACGGCGCTTTCGACGGGGACGTCCTCATGGCCTTTGTCGGACGCCACGCCGAGGGCTCCATCGGCCTTTTGGACGTGCTGCCCCCATACCGCCGGCGGGGGTTGGCCACCCTGCTCCAGTCCTATATGATCGCGCTGGAGCTCTCCCGCGGGCACGTCCCATACGGCCAGGTGTTCGACGGGAACGAGCCCTCCCTGGCCCTCCAGCGCTCGCTGGGCATGGAGCGGTCCGCAGGGCAGCTCTACTGGGCGACATGTGACTGATCCACTTCCCTGGAAAGGAGTTTTTTCGATATGGCTTCATTGGTCTACGGCAAGGACGGACGTCTCCTGTTCACCAAAGAGATGAAAGCGGAGTACACCATCCTCATGCCCCAGATGCTCCCTGTCCACTTCGGGATGTTCCGCCAGCTCCTCGTCTTGGAGGGCTACAAGGTGGACATGCTGGAGACCAACCACAGGGGCATCGTGGACGAGGGCCTGAAATATGTCCACAACGACACCTGCTATCCCGCCCTGCTGGTCATCGGCCAGCTCATCGACGCCATCAAGCACGGCGGGTACGACCCCCACAAGGTGGCGCTGTTCATCACCCAGACCGGGGGCGGCTGCCGGGCATCCAACTATATCCACCTGCTGCGCAAGGCTCTGGAGAAGGCGGAGCTGTCCTTCATCCCCGTCATCTCCGTGAACCTGTCCGGCCTGGAGAAGAACCCCGGCTTCTCCCTCACCCTCCCCCTGATCCGGAAGATGATCTACGCCATGCTGTACGGGGACCTCATCGTCAACGCCGCCAACCAGGTGCGGCCCTATGAGCTCTCCCCCGGCGACGCCGACCGGCTGGTGGACGTATGGCAGGGCAGGCTCATCGACGGCTTCCAGGCCGGCAAGGGCATGGACCGCAAGCAGCTCCGGGAGAATTTCGACGCGATCCTCGCCGATTTCGCCGCCGTCCCCGTCTCTCAGGAGGAGAAGGTCCGCGTGGGCGTGGTGGGAGAGATCTATGTCAAGTTCTCTCCCCTGGGCAACAACGATCTGGAGAGCTTCCTGCTCTCCGAGGGCGCGGAGCCCGTGGTGCCCGGCCTCACCGATTTCATCATCTTCAAGATCTTCAACCGCGAAGTGGACGTGGACATCTACGGCGGGCCGTGGGTCAAGAAGAAGGTGTGCCAGATCTTCAAGCACTACATCGAGGCCTGCCAGAAGGACATGATCGCCGCGCTGGAAAAGACCCGCTTCCGCGCCCCGAGCACCTTCGAGGAGATGCACCAGCTCGTCCATGGCTACCTGGGCGACGGCAACAAGATGGGCGAGGGCTGGCTGCTCACCGGCGAGATGCTGGAGCTCATCCACTCCGGGGTCCCGAACATCGTATGTACCCAGCCCTTCGGCTGCCTGCCCAACCACATCGTAGGCAAGGGCATGATCCGCAAGCTGAAGGACGACTACCCCTATTCCAACATCGTCGCCATCGACTACGATCCGGGAGCTACCAAGATCAACCAGGAGAACCGGATCAAGCTCATGCTGGCCAACGCCAAAGCCTTGGCCAAGAAGGAGCAGGCACGAGAGCCCGTGGGAGCGGGCATCTGAGAGGAGGAGACCCGATGAGATTGGCAGAAGCCTTACAGGAGCGGGCGGGCCTGGACCGCCGCATCCAGAAGCTGCGGGAGCGGCTGCAATGCAACGCCGTGGTGCAGGAGGGCGAGCGGCCCGCCGAGGATCCCCAGGAGCTGCTGGCCGAGCTGGACGGCTGCATAGAGGAGCTGGAAAGACTCATCGCCCGAATCAACCTGACCAACTGCCGCACCATGGTGGACGGCGAGAGCCTCACTGTCCTCCTGGCCCGGCGGGACGTGTGGAAAGCGAAGCTCAGCGCCTACCGGGACCTGGCCTACAGCGCCAGTCGATTGGGCCAACGGGGCACCCGGAGCGAGATCAAGCTGCTCAGCACCGTGGACGTGCGGGCGCTGCAAAAGCAGGTGGACCAGATGGCCAAGCAGCTCCGCCTGCTGGACAATTCCATCCAGGCGGCCAACTGGGCCACAGAGCTGATCTGAAACAGCGGCAGGTCGGTAGTTCCCGGGGCGAACGCATCTCCCCCGGCTGAGAACGAGCCGGATCATTGGCCGCGCCACCGGGCTGGCGCGAGGAGGTCCGATCCCTCCACGTCACCGTTACGCCCAGACAGCGCACAGCCGTATCGTTATGGAGCTCGCTCCAAGACACAGGGCATCACCACCGCGTTGACCGGGAACGAGGGCGGGAACGGGGCCCTGCCGCTGACAGGACAAGAGGGACGCGTGCGCACCGGCGTCCCTCATCATCATCGTTTGGAGGTCTATATGGACGGATCGAGATTCGTGGACGCCTGCACGCAGGAACACTTCAAAGCCATGTCGCTGATCCACGCCCTGGGCTGGCGGGACACCTATGTGGACGCGGTGCCCGCCGACTACATGGCCAGCGAGATCACCGACGACCGATGGGTGGAGGTGTTCCGCACGAACTACGAGACAGGCAACGGCGTCCACGGCCTGCTGCTCTATCGGGGGGACCGGCCGGTGTCCTGCCTCAACTACTGCCGGGCCCGGCAGGTGAACTACAACCCGGGCGACATCTGCACCTTCGACAACGCCGCCTACGCCGACTGGGGCGAGATCGCGTCCTTCTACACCCACCCGGCGGAACGCGGCCACGGCTACGGCGGGGCGCTCATGGAGGAGGCCCTGCGCAGGCTGAAGGCGGACGGCTTCCGGAACGCTTTCGTGTTCGTCCTGCGTGAGAACGAGAAGGCCAGGCGGTTCTACGCCGCCCACGGCTTCGCCTGGGACGGCACCCATGCGGACATCCCCTTCCCCCACGGCGCCGTCTGCGTGGACCTGCGGTACGTGAGGGAGCTCTGAGGCCGAAAACGGCCATGGATCTTCCCTCACCGGCCGTTTTCGTTGCCCACCTCCCCCTCCGCTGCATATACTGGAGCAAAGGAGGTGGTCCGCTATCCAATGCCGAAACGTCGATCCTTCCCGGGGCGCCGAGCTGATATCTGCCGCTGCGGCCCTGTCCGTCTTCATCGCCCAGGGGAAGACAGCGGAAGAGCTGGCCATGCTGGCCACTTTCTTTGACACCATGCGCAGTAACCTGACCCTGATGGCCCTGAACTCGGTCAGTGAGAACGATCTTTTATCCAACGACAGGAGGACTCAGGGCCGCTGCCATGGGCAGCGGCCCTGAGTCCTTGCTCTCACGCCGGCGCATCCTTCTCCCGATCGCGCCGGATGAGCAGCTTCACCGCTTCGATCCCCACCCGGACCGCGGCATCCGTGTCCTCGTCCCGGGTCATGTCCAGCCCGACCGCGTTGCGCTCCTGGTTCCAGATCACATGGAACGCCGAGCCGCACCGCACCCCCCGGGCCGCGGCGACCGTGAACAGCGCCGCACTCTCCATCTCAGAGGCCAGCACGCCCAGCCGCTTCCATGCCTCCCATTTGTCGCACAGCTCGTACGACACGGGCATCCGCTCCGGCGAATGCTGGCCGTAGAAGGAGTCCTTGCACTGCACCACCCCCGCGTGCCAGCGCTTGCCCTGGGCCTTGGCCGCGTCCACCAGCGCGGCGAGCACCTCGTAGTCCGCCACCGCCGGGAACTCGATGGGGGCGTACTCCCGGCTGGTCCCCTCCATGCGCACGGCCCCGGTGGCGATGACGATGTCCCCGCTGGCCACGTCCAGGCGTATCCCGCCGCAGGTGCCCACCCGGACGAAGGTGTCCGCGCCGATGTTGGCCAGCTCCTCCATGGCGATGGAGGCGGAGGGCCCGCCGATGCCGGTGGACGTCACGCTCACCTTCTCCCCCAGCAGCGTACCGGTATACGTGACGAACTCCCGATTGGTCCTCACATGGACGGGATCGTCGAAATACCGGGCGATCTTCTCACACCGCCCGGGGTCGCCGGGGAGCAGGCAATAGCGCCCCACCTCGCCGGCCTTGCAATCGATATGGAATTGCCGTTCCTCTGCGATCATGACCGCACCTCATCTCTCTTGATATCCGAATCGGCCGCTCCTCCTGTCAGGGGAGCGATACCGCCCATGCCGTCGCCTGGATGGCCTGCCGTTCAATCGTGCACGGCGGCCTCGATCCCCTCCACGCTCACGCTGATGTCCTTCTGCCGCGCCAGCTCCACCATGAGCTTGGACAGCTCATCGCTATAATGGTTCAGGCAGGCCACCGCCAGCTCGTCCTTCGCCTTTTGCGGGAGGATGTCCAGCGCGGCCTTGGCCGCGCCGGCAGGCAGGCCCTTGGCCCGGCCGAGCACTGCGGAAGCGATGGGGTTCCCGGACGCCTCCACCTTCTCCATCAGCACAGGCATGAGCCTGTCCACCGCCTTCCCATAGTCCACCTTGCTGATCTTGATCTTCATTTCGATCATGTCGTTCAACTCCTATCATCATCCGGCCCGGCGCGCCGCGCACGCCGCCCCGCGGCCGCAGCCGAAAAAGGGATAGCTTTTCTCCTGTAGATGTGCTATAATGTCCGCTGTTCGGACATCATGTCCCGACCGCGGCGGGACCGCCGCTCATTCCAAACGATATTGGGGATACGCTCATGGAAACACATATGATGACGATCGGACTCCCCCGGGCCATGCTGTACTACCGCTGCCGCGCCCTCTGGCACACCTTCTTCGAGGAGCTGGGGGCCGAGGTGGTGGTGAGCAGCCCCACGGACCGGGAGATCCTGGATCAGGGCACGGCCCTGGCCATCGACGAGTCCTGCCTGTCGCTGAAGATCTATCTGGGCCATGTGCGGGCTTTGGTCGGCAGATGCGACTACATCCTGGTCCCCCGGGTGAGCAGCTTCGGCCGCCACCGGAACATGTGCACCCGGTTCGAGGCCCTGCCCGACCTGGTACGCAACGTCTTTCGGGACTCCGGACAGCAGTTCCTCTCCTACGAAGTGGACGAGCTGTTCAAAAAAGACGAGCCCGGCGCGTTCCTGGAGCTGGGCCGTTCGCTGGGCCATCCCGCCAAGGCGGTGAAGCGGGCCTATAAGCAGGCGAAGAAGGCGGAGCTCGCCCACCACAAGGCCCGGGTCCAGAAGCAGGAGCTGCTGTTCAAGCGCGAAGGCATCAAGGTCCTGATCGCCGCCCACAGCTACGTGGCGGAGGACCCGTACATGGGCAGGTCCGTCACCGACTACCTCAAGCAGGTGGGGGTGATCCCCCTGCGGGCAGACCTCGTGGACCGGGAGGCCGCGTCCAAGCGCAGCCGGGAGCTCTCTCCCACCTGCAAGTGGGAGATCAGCCGGGAGATCCTGGGCGGCATCGCCATGCACCAGGGCGACGTGGACGGCATCATCCTGCTCAGCGCTTTCCCCTGCGGCCCGGACGCTATGGTGAACGAGCTCATCACCCGCCGGGTGAAGGGCGTGCCCATCCTGAACCTGGTGCTGGACAGCCAGAGCGGCACGGCAGGGGTAGAGACCCGCCTGGAGAGCTTCATCGACATCATCCGTTTCAAGGAGGGGAAGCTGTGATGGCAGAACCGAAAATGAGGAACATCTCCTTCCCGCGTTACGCCGAGTACAACTGCGCGTTCAAGTATATCGTCGAGCAGGCGCTGGGGGCGAGATACGTCATGCCTCCGGCGCTCACCAAGCGCACCATGGAGCTGGGCACCAAGTACAGCCCGGATTCCGTGTGCACCCCCTTCAAGACCGTCCTGGGCAGCATGATCGAGTCGCTGGAGGCGGGAGCTGACACCCTGCTCATGACCCACGGCCTGTGCCGCCTGGGATACTATGGGGAATTGCTGGAGCAGATCCTGCGGGACCTGGGATACCAGTTCGACTTCATCAACCTGTCCGACTACGACATGGACAAGAAAAAGGAATACATCCGTATCGTCCGGCGCATCAACCCCAAGGTAAACCCCGCCCGGTTCCTCGCCCAGTTCATGGAGGGCCTGCGCATGGTGGAATACCTGGACGAGATCGCCGCCGAGTACTACCGAAACTGCGGCTTCGACGCCACGAAGGGCAGCTATAAACGGGCCTACCAGGATTTCCTCACCGCGATGTATACTGCCCAGGGCCGGAACGACGTGGAGACGGGCTACCGCGAGGCCAAGCGCGCCCTGCAGGCCATCCCGCTGGACAAGCCCGCGCGGCCCCTCCGGGTGGGCGTCGTGGGGGAGTTCTACACCGCGATGGACGCGTTCTCCAACCTGGAGCTGGAGCAAAAGCTGGCCGACATGCGGGTGGAGATCCACCGCTGGATGAACGTCACCAACCAGTTCCTCCACTACGGCGGGCAAAAGAACATGCGCGTGAAGATCAAGGACCTGTCCGCCTACGACATGGGCCCCACCTCCACCGCCAACATCTGGTACGCCCGGGAGTGCGCGGAGCGGGGCTTCGACGGACTGGTGCACATCAAGTCCGCCGCCTGCACGCCGGAGATCGACGTGATGCCGGTGCTCCAGAACATCAGCGCGGACTACAAGATCCCGGTGCTCTATCTCACCTATGACGCACAGACCAGCGACGTGGGCCTGATGACCCGGCTGGAGGCGTTCTACGATATGATCGACATGAGAAAGAAGGTACTTTGATTTGGAACACGCATATCTAGGCATCGACGTGGGCTCCATCTCCACCAAGGGCGTCATCATCGACAAGGACGATAAGATCCTCAGCAGCCAGTACATCTGGACCCAGGGCGACCCCATCGGCGCGGTGAAGGAGCTGGTGCGGCTGCTGGAGGAGCAGTTCGACAAGCAGCGCTATCAGATCGTGGCCACCGGCACCACCGGCAGCGCCCGGAAGCTGGTGGGGACCATCGTGGGGGCCACCATGGTGAAGAACGAGATCACCGCCCACGCCGTGGGCACCACCACCTTCTACCCCGACGTGCGCACCATCCTGGAGATCGGAGGCCAGGACTCCAAGATCATCCTAGTGGAGAACGGCGTGGCGGTGGATTACGCCATGAACACCCTGTGCGCCGCCGGCACCGGCGCTTTCCTGTCCAGCCAGGCCAAGCGGCTGGGCATCGAGGTGGAGGAGATCGGCGACTACGCCCTGCGCTCCACCCATCCCACCCAGATCGCCGCCCGGTGCACCGTGTTCGCCGAGTCGGACCTGGTGCACAAGATCCAGCTCGGCCACCCGCGGGAGGACATCATCGCGGGGGTGTGCAACGCGGTGGCGGCCAACTACCTGAACAACGTGGGGAAGGGGAAGAAGATCGTCTCCCCCGTGGTGTTCCAGGGAGGGGTCAGCAAGAACCAGGGCGTGGTCGCCGCCTTCGAGCGCACCCTGGGCTGCAAGGTGATCGTAGACCCCAACGGCCATCTCATGGGCGCGTTGGGCGTGGCCATCCTGGCCCGGCGGGGCAGCGGACGGCAGGACTTCGATTTCGCCATCGAGAACATGGAGTTCCGCACCCGGGAGGCGAGCTGCGGCGGATGCTCCAACCACTGCGAGATCATCTGTGTGTACCGGGGAGAACAGCTCATCGACTCCTGGGGCAACCGCTGTGAGCGGGGCGCCCGGGTGCATTGAGGCGAGGCCCGCCCCTGTCCCTCACTTCGTCATCTTGGACACATCGTCCGGCCTACCCGCCACCAGGATGTGCGTGCCCTCCTGGAAGGCGTGGTTCGCGGCGGTGACGGGCCGGATGGCCCCGTCCTCCTTGCAGCCGATCACGTTCACGTTCCAGCGGTTGCGGATGTCCAGTTCCATCAGCGTCTTGCCCACCCAGGCCTCCGGCACCGCCAGCTCGAAGATGGCGTAGCCGGGGGCCAATTCTATATACTCCAGCGCTCCGTTCACGCTGAAGCGCATGGCGGTGCGCTGCGCCATGTCCCGCTCGGGGAACACCACCTCGTCCGCGCCGATCTTCAGCAGCAGGCGGGCGTGGAGGTCCCTGTCCGCCTTGGCCACCACCATGGGCGCCCCCAGCTCCTTCAGCAGCGAGGTGATCTCCAGCGAGGACTGGAAGTTCTCGCTGATGCACACGAAGCAGAAGTCGAAGCTGTCCACCCCCAGGGAGCGCAGCACCTCCTCGTCCATACAGTCGCCGATCTTCGCCTGGGTCACATAAGGGGCGATGTGGTTGATGGATTCCTCGCTGTTGTCGATGACCATCACCTCATTGCCCGAATCCATCAGCCGCAGGGCCAGGTTCGTGCCGAACCTGCCCAGGCCGATCACCAGAAACGTCGCTGCCATCCCAATAACACACCTTTCTGTCGTCATCAACCGATGGTGATATGTTCCACCGGATCCTTCACCCGCGGGGCCATCCGCTCCGCCAGGGCCATCATCATGGACAGGCTGCCGATGCGCCCGCAGAACATCATGACGATGAGCAGCCCCCGGTTGAAGCTGGACAGCGACCGGGTGATGCCCGTGCTCAGCCCCACAGTGCTCATCGCGGAGAACACCTCGAACAGCGCGTCCTGGAGCGGGAACGGCTGAGTGGCCAGCAGCAGGAAGCCGCCGGTCATGGCCAAGGCCATATACAGCGTGACCCCCGCCGCCGCCCGGTGGATCTGTTCCTCGTCCAGCCTGCGGTTGAACGCGCCCACCTCCCGGCGGCCACGGATATAGCTGGCCAGGGTGAGCAGGCACACCAGCACCGTCGTCACCTTCACGCCGCCCCCGGTGGAGCCGGGGCCTGCGCCGATGAACATCAGCACGATGGTGAGCAGCCCCCCCGCGCTGGTGAGAGAGGCCAGGTCCACGGTATTGAAGCCGGCCGTCCGCGGGGACACGGCTTGGAACAGGGAGGCCAAGACCTGCTGCCCGGGCTCCATCCCCTGCAAGATGCCGTCGCGCTCCGCCAGCCAGAACAGCGCCGTGCCGCCCACGGTCAAGACGGCGCTGGCGGTGAGCATCAGCTTGGCGTGGAGCGAGTAGCGCCGGAAGTGCAGGCCGTTCTCCCATACGTCCCGCCACACCAGGAAGCCCAGCCCGCCCAGCAGCACCAGCGCACAGGCGGTGAGGTTCACCAGCGGATCGTCCACATAATAGGTCAGGGAGCTGTAGGGCTCCCGAAAGCCCATCAGATCGAAGCCGGCATTGCAGAAAGCGGACACGCTGTGGAATATGGAGTACCAGATCCCACGGGCGGCGCCCAGCTCCGGGACGAACCGGAAGGCCAGCAGCACCGCTCCCGCGCCTTCGATGGCGGCGGTCCCGATCAGGATATAGCGCAGCAGGGCGATCACATCGCTGAGATGCTCCGCGCTGACGCTCTCCATCATGACGGAACGCTGGCGCAGGCCGATCTTCCGGCCCAGCAGCAGCGACACCATGAGCACCATGGTCATATAGCCCAGCCCGCCCACCTGGATGAGCGCCAACAGGACGATCTGCCCCAGCAGATTGAACTGCGTCCAGGTGTCCGCCACCACCAGGCCGGTGACGCAGGTGGCGGAGGTCGCGGTGAACAGGCTGTCCAGGAAGGACAGCCCCTGCCCCGTCCGATTGACGAAGGGCAGCATGAGCAGCAGCGCCCCCGCCACGATGATGCCCAGGAAGCCCAGGGCGATGATGCGGTTGGGGGACGTTCTGAGTGGTTTTCGTTTCACGGCCATGACCCCTCTTTTCGTAGTCTCTCCTATTATAGAGTCGATCCGCCGGTTTTGCAAGAGAGGATCGCAGATCTTTCGCCCCTGTCCCCGGCGCGTCCCCGCCCTGCCGGACAGCGCCGGCCCCGTCCCGGACCAAAAAATTTTTCCAGCCCGTATGATCCGGGAAAAAGGGTGGCATACTGTCCTGCGTGAGGTGATAATCATGGAAAACCGCAATTTCAACGATCCTGAGAACAAGAACAAGCAGAACGGCCAGAACAAGAACCAGCAGAACAGTCAGAACAAGAACCAGCAGAACCCGGAGAACAAGAAGAACTCCAACGACCCCGAGAACCGCAGCAACCACAGGGGCTACTGAGTTCGGCGAGAGCGGAGGACCCAGCGTCCTCCGCTCCTCGTTCAAGGAGGGATCCGCCATGAAGCACACGAGACCCGACGAGCGAGAGCTGGCCGCCCGGGACCCACAGTATCGTCCGCCACCTTACGAGGACCTGTCCGATCTGGTGAAGGGCCGGCAGCAGGCCGGTCCGCAGTCCACGCCCCCCAGGGCGGGAGTCGAGCTGGACGACTGGCAGGACCTGGAGCTGTTCCACTCTCCAGAACTGTAGGCAAAAAGGGAACGTCCCCGCATGGATGGGGCCGTAAAGCAGCAAGATCTCCAAAAGCTGAAAACGCAGTGTTCTCAAGGGACGGCGTGGCCTCGGTCACGCCGTCCCTCCTTATGCGGCCTGCGCAGGTCCGGACCTCCCGCGAGGGACAGCATCTGCGCAGGCCGCCCGAACGCAGGAACGGGCGGTGTCTTGCCGACACCGCCCGTTCTCGATACTGTCGCCCAGCCGTATGCACCGTCCGCTTTCCACTGCACATGAAAAGCCCGGTCCATCGGGCCTTTCCATGTCCCCTTATGGCAGCGCCCTCGATCGGGTGGGGCTCCTGCTACTCCTCGTCCGCTTCCAAATGATATCCCAGCCGCCGCGCCGCCGCGATGCGCACGTTGGAACCGATGCTGGCCAGCTTCTTGCGCAGGAAGCCCACATACACCTCCACATGGTTCTCCACGGCGTTGGAGTCATACCCCCACACCCGGGCCAGGATCGTCTCTTTGGGCAGGTTGCGTCCCTTCGCCTGGAACAAGCAGCGCATCACGTCGAACTCCCGGGCGGACAGCCGCACCCATCGCTCCCCGCAGGCCAAGGTGGAGGAAGCCAGGTCCAGCGACGTGTTGCCGAACACCAGCTCGTCCACCTGCCCCCCCTGGCGGCGGAGCAGGGCGTTGACGCAGGCCAGCAGCTCCCTGGTATCGAAGGGCTTGGCGAGGTAGTAGTCCGCCCCGGCGTCCAGCCCCTCCACCCGGTCCTCCAGCCCGGAGCGGGCGGTGAGCATGAGGATCGGGACGGCGCAGCGCTCAGCCCGGAGCTGCCTGGCCACCTGCCGGCCGTCCAGCTTGGGGAGCATCACGTCCAGGATCATCAGATCGTATACCCCGAGCCGGGCGTACTGCGCCCCAGCCTCGCCGTCATACGCGCATTCCACCTCGTAGCCCCGGTCCTCCAGCAGTGTCTGGAGGGACGCGGCCAGCGGCCGGTCGTCCTCCACGACGAGGATCTTCATGCCGGTCCCTCCTTGACGTCATATGGTCCCGACGGTCAGCTCCGCCCGGCCATCCCCGCGCACAGCTCGTACAGGGTGGTCACCCCCGCGCCGGTGGCACCCGC
Organism: uncultured bacterium; assembly: GCA_947643715.1. Taxonomy (GTDB): domain Bacteria; phylum Bacillota; class Clostridia; order Oscillospirales; family Oscillospiraceae; genus Enterenecus. The sequence goes on along the minus strand of CANRXB010000003.1, from coordinate 10,476 downwards.
CGTCTGATATTCCCGGCGGGGCCGATCCACCCAGGCGGTGCCCGCCACGTCCAGGTGGACCCAGGGCACGTCCTGGGCGAAGGCTTCGAGGAACAGTCCGGCGGTGATGGTGCCGCAGCCGTCGCTGGACTGGTTGCACAGGTCGGCCACCGGGCTGTCGATCATCTTCCGGTATTCCGGGAAGTCGGGGAAACGCCAGTACTGCTCCCCGGACCGCCGGGCGGCGTCCAAGAGCTCCCCGCAGAACCCGTCGTCGTTGGACATCAGCCCCGCGGTGGTGAAGCCCAGGGCCCGGACACAGGCCCCGGTGAGGGTGGCGATGTCCGCCACCTTGGCCACCCCCTCCTTCTGGATGGCGTAAGTGATCGCGTCGGCCAGGACCAGACGTCCCTCCGCGTCGGTGTTGGCGATCTGGATGGTCTTGCCGGACATGGAGACGATCACGTCGCCGGGAAGGAAGCTGTCCGGCGAGATGCGGTTCTCCACCGCCGGGACGACGGCCACCACGTTCACCGGCACACGGTTCTCCGCCAGGGCCAGCACCGCCCCGCACACTGCCGCGCCTCCGGCCATGTCCGCCCGCATGGTCTTGAGCCCTCCGGCGCTCTTCAGGTCGTAGCCGCCGGTGTCGAAGCACACCCCTTTGCCCACCAGGGCGATGGGCGCGGCGTCCTTTTCGCCCCCATGCCAGCGCAGCACGATGAGCCTGGGCGGATGGGCGGCGCTGTCGCCCACGGCGTGGAACGCGCCCATGCCAAGGGCCCTGGTCTGCCCCTCGTCCAGGACCTGGACCTCCACACCCACCTTCTCTGCGGCCTCCGCCATGGCCTGGGCCATGAGCTCCGGGGTGAGCAGGTTGCCGGGACGGTTGGTGAGGTCCCGCGCGAAGCATACCCCCCTGACGATCGCCTGCGTCTCCCGGAGGACCGCAGCGGCGTCCAGCGTCCCTGTCCCCGTGAGGTATGACGTGAAGGGCTCGTCCTTCTGCTCCTTCCAGACCGGCTGGCGGTAACAGGCCAGCTCGATCCCTTGGATCAGCGCGGCCAGGCCGTCCGCCCCCAGGGCGTCCACCGCCGGGGCGGCATCCAGCAGGACGGTGCGGGCGCCCAGCTCCCGGATGGCCTTCACCGCCTTGGCCGCCGCCCGGCGGGCGGTCTCCGCCGAAGCCTCCGCGCCCAGGGCCACGACGAGCGTGCGCCCCTCCTCCCCCATGCGCAGGGACAGGGGCGCTGCGTCCCCACCCAGCTCCAGTTCCAGCTTCCACTGGACGGGCTCCCGATCCCAGATCTTCACTATCATCGGTACATCTCCTCAATATCATGATATACAGGCCGGACGGCCGTTCGTTCCAAGCCATTCTAACGTCTTTTCAGGCGCTTTGCAAGGCTCTTGCGAAAAATATAGCGGCAGGACGGGGAAATTTTCGTTGCCATCGCCGGGGATCTGTGGTATATTGGCCTAAAAACGAGCACCGGCAGGCCCGTTCGTCAGGAGTGAACGCATTGAACATCCACGAGTCCGCTGAAAACTATCTGGAAGCCATCCTGGCCCTGGGCGAGAAGGGGCCTGTGCGGTCCATCGACGTGGCCCAGCACCTCGGCTTCTCCAAGCCCAGCGTCAGCCGGGCCATGAGCCTGCTCCGGGAGGGTGGGTTCGTGGTGATGGACGCGGGCGGCTTCCTCACCCTCACCGAGCAGGGCCTGGAGATCGCCCGGCGCATCTATGAGCGGCATCTGCTGCTCACCCGCTGGCTCATCCATCTGGGTGTATCGGAGGCGGTGGCCGCGCAGGACGCCTGCCGCATCGAGCACGATCTCAGCGTGGAGTCCTTCGACGCGCTGAGGTCCCACATCAACAAAGACCTGGGGATCGTATGACCCAGGATATCCGAAGCCGCCGCTCCCAGCGGCGGCTTCACCGTCGTCATGGCGGTCAGACCTTCCGCTCCCCCGCAAGGCCGCGGGAGAACAGCTCCCGCACCTCGTCCAGCCGCTGCGTCTGGCCCAGCGCCCACATCAGCTTGGTGACCGCGGCCTCGGTGGTCATGTCATAGCCCTGGATGACGCCCTCAGCCAGCGCTTTCTGCCCCGCCTGATAGAGCGTGAAGTCGCTGCTCTCATACAGGCATTGGCTGCACACCACCACCGCCATCCCCGCCTGGGCGGCGGCGTGCAGCTTCTCGATCAGGTCCCGGCGGATGAAATGGAGCCCCCCTGCGCCGAACGCCTCGATGACCACCCCGCGGTAGTGCATCCGCAGGAGCATATCGAAGATCTCCGGGTCCAACCCCGGGGTGAGCTTGATGAGGAACACCTCCTGGCACAGCTCGTCCCGCAGCACGCACGGTCCGTCCACATCGGGGACGGCGTCCTCCCGGATGGTGAGGCCGGCGCCGTCCACCCGGGCCACCAGGGGCCAGTTCACGCTGTCGAAGGCGCCGAACGCGGTGGTGTGGGTCTTGACGGCCCGGCAGCCCAGCATCACCCGCCGGTCGAAGGCCAGGAACACCCCCGGGCGGCCCGACGCCGCCATGGCGAACGCGGTGCGCAGGTTGTCCAGCCCGTCGGTGAGAGGGTGCTCGATGGGGAGCTGCGCCCCGGTGAGCACCACCGGGACCGGCACGTTGCGCACCATGTAGGACAGCACAGAAGCGGTATACGCCATGGTGTCGGTGCCGTGGGAGATCACGATGCCGTCGAAGTCCTCCCGGGCCTCATAGACACAGCGGGCGATGAGACGCCACTCCTCCGGCTGGATGTTGGACGAGTCCAGGTGCAGGACGTCGCGGACGGTCAGCTCATAGCTGTCCGCCAGAGCGCCCAGATAATGGGACAGGGCCGCGCCGTCCAGGCCAGGGGCCAGTCCCTCGTCGGTGACCCGGGAGGCGATGGTGCCCCCGGTGGTGATCAGCAGGATACGTTCCATAAGAGATCCCTCCTTACAGGCCGGCAAAGCGCAGGACCGCTTCCCGGGCCTCCGGGAGATCCATCAGATCCCCGTCGATGCTGGCCTTCCCGAAGCTACGGGCGCTGAGGAACAGCACATCGGGCGGCGCGTCCCCCGTGTGATAGCGGAAAGCGGCGGTGAAATTCTCCCGTCCGGTGTTGCTGACCACGATGAATCTCTTCGGCACGCCCTCATACCGCTCCAGCAGCTCCGGATGGTGCTGGAAATAGCACTGGCTGCGCTCGTTGAATATGAAAAAGTTAGCGCAGGGATAGTCGCAATAATTGGGGACGATGAAAATGGAGCGGTCGCTCCCGGCCACGGCATCGCACAGCTCGAACTCCGGATCGTCGAAATAGGGGCAGCGCTCCCGCGCCTGGAAGCACTCGTACCCGCACTGCCCGCAGGGCGTGATGTGCAGGGCGGAGAGATCGTAGCACCTCGTCTCTCCCCGGCCGGACAGCGCCTCCACCAGCACCTGAGCTATGGCGGAACAGTTCCCATCCTTCCTGCCGCTGAAGGAAACGATACAAGACGTCATCACAGCACCCCCGTACGATATCTGCCTGATAGTATAACCGGTCTATCGACCTTTTGCAAGTATTGCCATCCGCCCAAGATCCTGTTATACTGGAAAAAACGAGACAGGAGGAAGGCTCCTATGAAATACGACCTGCTGATCGTAGGCGGCGGTCCTGCGGGCCTCACCGCCGCTATCCATGCCCGAGCCAGGGACAAGTCCGTGCTGGTCATCTCCAACGAGCCCACCGCCTCGCCCCTGGGCAGGGCCCCCGGGATGGCCAACTACCCCGGCCTGCCCGGCATCACCGGAGCGGAGCTGATCGAACGGCTGCTGGACCAGGCCACGGCCCTGGGCGCACAGCACAGGAAGGGCAGGGCCCTGTCCGTGATGCCCATGGGGGGATCCGTCATGGTGTCGGTGGAGAACGACGCGGTGGAGGGCCGCGCCGTCATCCTGGCCCCGGGCGTGTCCCGGGCCGCGCCCCTCAAGGGCGAGGCAGAGCTGCTGGGCCGCGGGGTGAGCTACTGCGCCACCTGCGACGGGATGTTCTACCGCGGCAAGGACGTGGTGGTGGCGGGGGACGCGCCCGATCTCCTGGAGGAGGCGCAGTTCCTGCGCTCCATCGGGTGCCAGGTCTCGATGGCCAAGCTGGCCGGGCTGGAGATCCTAGGGACGGATCATGTCACCGGCGTCCGGGACAAGAACGGGGAGGAGATCCCTTGCCAGGGCGTGTTCCTCCTGCGCGCATCCATCGCCCCGGCCCAGCTCGCCCCCGGGCTCGCGCTGGAGGGGGGCTATATCAAGGTGGATGGGCGCATGGCCACCAACCTCCCCGGCGTGTACGCCGCCGGGGACTGCACCGGGCAGCCGCTCCAGCTCGCCAAGGCGGTGGGCCAGGGGCAGGCCGCCGCTCACTTCGCCCTGGAGGGCCTGGGCTGAGCGGACCATATCCCTAATTTTTTATGAACTTTGTTTTCCCATATTGAAATTTTTTCAGAAAGATGGTAACATGGGAACATCTCAAGGGGACTCCCCCTGAATCCAAGTTAAGGAGTGATCAAGATGGTCAAGGTGATCATGGGCCTGAAGGGCACTGGAAAGACCAAGCAGATGATCGACCTCATCAACACAGCGGTGGATACGGAGCATGGCAACGTGGTAGCCATCGCCCACAATTCCAAGCTGAACTATAAGATCAATTACAAGATCCGCGTGGTGGACACGTCCGATTACGACATCCCCAATTACGACACCCTCCGGGGCTTCCTGTACGGCCTGTACGCCAGCAATTACGATATCACCCACGTGTTCATCGAGAGCCTGAACAAGCTCGTGCCCACCGTGGGCAACGAGGACGTGGAGCCGTTCCTGGACTGGCTGGAGGGCTTCTCCCAGAAGAGCGGCATCAAGTTCACCATCTCCATCAGCGAGGACACCGCGAAGGCCAGCGACGGCGTGAAGAAGTATTTCTGATCCCAGAACGACCTGCCGGACCGGGCGGGCAGTTGCCCGCCCGGTCCATTCTTTCATCTTACAGGAGGGAACGATATGGACTGTACACAAATCATCCGCGCCCGCAGGAGCATCCGCAAGTTCCAGCCCGGCGCGGCCGTCCCCAGGGCCGACGTGGAAAAGATGCTGGAGGCGGCCATGATGGCCCCCAGCGCCTGCAACACCCGGCCCTGGGAATTCTTCGTGGTGGAGGACCCCGCAGTGAAACAGCGGCTGCAGGCCGTCCATCCCTATGCCTCCATGCTGAGCACCGCCTCCCTTGCCATCGTGGTGTGCGGCCTGCCGGACGTCCAAGCGGACACATGCCCCGGTTTCTGGCCTCAGGACTGCGGCGCCGCAGTGGAGAACCTGCTGCTCCAGGCCGCGGCCCTGGGCTACGGCACCTGCTGGTGCGGCTGCTGGCCCATTCAGGAGCGGGTGCAGGCCATCCAGGAGGTGCTGGACGCGAGATCCGTCCCGGTGGCCCTCGTCTGCGTGGGCGTGCCGGCCGAGGAACCCCCCGCGAAGGGCTCCTACCAGTCCGATAAGGTCACTTGGATCGGCTGAGCCGACAGGCCAGGAAGGAAGATCGCTTTATGAGTAGTGAGCATCCCACCGCCGTACAGGGAGGCCCCAACGTGGTCCTTCCCCGTGCCATCCACCTGGTGCCGCTGGACCGGATCGCCGGCTTCGACGTCCGCCCCGGCCTCTACGAGACCAATGGCGCCACCGCCATCCCCGGCGGCGTGAACTTCACCGTCCACTCCCATGGAGCCACCGCCATCGAGCTGCTGCTGTTCCACCGGGGCGAGTCGGAGCCCTTCGCCGTGCTCCCCTTCCCCCAGCACTACCGCATCGGCAACGTATACTCCATGATCGTGTTCAAGCTGAGCATCGAGGAGTTCGAATACGCCTATCAGGTGCACGGGCCCTATGAGCCGGACAAGGGCCTCATCTTCGACCCCTCCCGGTATCTGCTGGACCCCTACGCCAAGGCCGTCACCGGCCAGAGCCGCTGGGGCGAGACCCCGCCCCACGGCCAGCACTACCGGGCCAGGGTGGTGAAGGACGACTTCGACTGGGGCAACATCGGCCAGCCGCTGATCCCCATGGAGGACCTGGTGATCTACGAGCTCCATGTCCGAGGCTTCACCAAGGACCCGTCCTCCGGCGTGGAGCACCCGGGCACCTTCGCAGGATTGATGGAGAAGCTGCCCTACCTGGAGAAGCTCGGGGTGAACGCCATCGAACTGATGCCCATCTTCGAGTTCGACGAGATGCTGGACTACCGGGAGGTGAACGGCGAGAAGCTGTACAACTACTGGGGCTACAGCACGGTGAGCTTCTTCGCCCCCAACACCAGCTATACCGCCAGCACCGAGTACAACCGGGAGGGGAACGAGCTGAAAAAGCTCATCCAGGCGTGTAAGCATCGGGGCATCGAGGTATATCTCGACGTGGTGTTCAACCATACCGCCGAGGGCAACGAGATGGGGCCCTTCTTCTCCTTCAAGGGCTACGATAACAATATCTATTACCTGCTCACCCCGGAAGGGCACTATTACAACTTCAGCGGCTGCGGCAACACCCTGAACTGCAACCACCCCATCGTCCACCAGATGATCCTGGACTGCCTGCGCTATTGGGTGACCACCTACCGGGTGGACGGCTTCCGGTTCGATCTGGCGTCCATCCTGGGCCGGGACGAGAAGGGCGCGCCCATGGTGTCCCCGCCGCTGCTCCAGGCCCTGGCCTTCGACCCCATCCTGGGGGACGTGAAGCTCATCGCCGAAGCCTGGGACGCCGGAGGGCTGTATCAGGTTGGCACCTTCCCCGCCTGGAACCGCTGGGCGGAGTGGAATGGCCGCTACCGGGACGACATGCGCCGCTACTTGAAAGGGGACGGAGGCATGGCCCAGGCCGCCGCCCAGCGCATGGTCGGTTCGCGGGACATCTACGACGCCGCCGGCCGGCGCAACGCCTCGGTGAACTTCCTCACCTGCCACGACGGGTTCACCCTACACGACCTGTACGCCTACAACGAGAAGCACAACGAGCAGAACGGCTGGAACAACACCGACGGGGCCAACGACAACAACAGTTGGAACTGCGGTGTGGAAGGGGAGACGGACGATCCCGAGGTGAACGCCCTGCGCCAGCGGATGGTGCGCAACGCTTTCGCCCTGCTGATGTGTTCCCGGGGGATCCCCATGTTCCTGGCGGGCGACGAATTCGGCAATACGCAGTTCGGCAACAACAACGCCTATTGTCAGGACAACTCCACGTCCTGGCTGGATTGGTCCCTGTTGGAGAAGAACCAAGGGCTGTTCCAGTTCTTCCAGTATATGATCCATTTCCGTCAGAGCCACCGGGTACTGCGCTGCGACATGAGCGGCGGAGCTTGCGGCTTCCCGGACGTGAGCTTCCACGGCGTGTCACCCTGGAAAGAGCAATTCGGCCCTGAGGACCGGTATGTGGGCGTGATGTTCTCCGGATCGGAGCGGAACGTGGGGCCTCAGATCGTCTACGTGGCCTCCAATTCTTATTGGGAGGAACTGGATGCGGCCCTGCCTCAGCTCCCTTTGTCCATGCGCTGGGAGCAGGTGGTGGACACCCGCGAGGAGGCACAGACCGTCCGGCACGTGGAGAACAATTGCTTTACCATCGGTCCGCGCAGCGTGATGGTGTTCCAAGCCAAATGAGGAGCGCCCTCCTGTCACAACGCGCATCCAAGCTATTCGAGCCCCCTTTTTGACGGACCGGGGCGGTCGTCCACCGCCCCGCCGTTCGCGCTGCCTGCAAGGAGCACGGCCACCCCAAGAGATATGGGGGTGGCCGTGCAGCATTTTATCGAGGACGGGCCAGAACGGTATGCGGAAGATGATACTTGATGCCATTCGAGGATCGATTGTGCGTCCGGAAGAGATCGGTCTGCCGCGACGGTTCTCGGCCTGTCGATCTCCCTCCCCCGGCGATATCGCAGCGGGCCGCACAGCATAAAAAAGGGCACGACAGACCGTCATGATCTGTCGTGCCCTTGGCTTTTTTGTCGTAGACACCTTTGCGGTGACTTGCCCCTTTATATGCAGGGAGTCAAGCTCACTCGGTGGCCACGTCGATGACCACGCCGGAACCCACGGTACGGCCACCCTCACGGATAGCGAAGCGCAGGCCCTTCTCGATGGCGATCGGGGTGATCAGCTCCACGTTCATGTCCACGTTATCGCCGGGCATACACATCTCGGTGCCCTCGGGCAGAGTGATGACGCCGGTGACGTCGGTGGTACGGAAGTAGAACTGAGGACGGTAGTTGTTGAAGAAGGGGGTGTGACGGCCGCCCTCGTCCTTGCTCAGCACGTACACCTGGCCCACGAACTTGGTGTGGGGGTGGATGGAGTTGGGCTTGCACAGCACCTGGCCGCGCTCGATCTCGTCCTTGTTGACGCCGCGGAGCAGGCAGCCCACGTTGTCGCCGGCCTCGACATAGTCCAGGGTCTTGCGGAACATCTCCATGGAGGTGACCACGGTGGACTTCTTCTCCTCGGTCAGACCGACGATCTCGACGGTCTCGCCCGCCTTGAGCTGGCCACGCTCCACGCGGCCGGTGGCCACGGTGCCGCGGCCGGTGATGGTGAACACGTCCTCGACAGGCATCAGGAAGGGCAGGTCGGCCTTACGGTCGGGGGTGGGAATGTAGCTGTCCACCGCGTCCATCAGCTCCTTGATGCAGGCGAAGTCGGCGTCGTCCACGTTGCCGGACTCGCAGGTCAGAGCGTTCAGGGCGGAACCCTTGATGATGGGGATATCGTCGCCGGGGAACTCATAGCCGGACAGGGTCTCGCGGACCTCCATCTCCACCAGCTCCAGCAGCTCCTCGTCGTCCACCTGATCGCACTTGTTCAGGAACACCACGATGGCGGGCACGCCCACCTGACGGGCCAGCAGGATGTGCTCCTTGGTCTGGGCCATGGGGCCGTCGGTAGCGGCGATGACCAGGATAGCGCCGTCCATCTGAGCAGCGCCGGTGATCATGTTCTTGATATAGTCGGCGTGGCCCGGGCAGTCCACGTGGGCGTAGTGCCGGTTATCGGTCTCGTACTCCACGTGGGCGGTGTTGATGGTGATGCCGCGCTCGCGCTCCTCGGGAGCCTTGTCGATGCTGGAGTAGTCCTCGTACTGGGCCTGGCCCTTCAGGGCCAGATACTTGGTGATGGCGGCGGTCAGGGTGGTCTTGCCGTGGTCAACGTGGCCGATGGTGCCGATGTTGACGTGGGGTTTGTTACGTTCAAACTTTTGTTTGGCCATTTTGAGTTTTCCTCCTTGTAGTGGTTGGTATAAGATGATGTGTCGCGGCGAATAGGTTTATGGGCCTATTCTATCCTATGACGGAAGAAATTGCAACTAAAATTTTCCGTACAGGTGCGAAGGACAGCCTTATGCGTCCTCCTTGCGGCCGCGCTGGGCGATGATCTTCTCGGCGATGTTCTTGGGAATCTCCACATAGCTGTGGGGCTCCATGGTGTACTGGCCGCGGCCCTGGGTACGGGAGCGCAGGTCCGTGGCGTAGCCGAACATCTCGGACAGGGGGACCAGCGCGTCGATCTGCTGTGCGCCGGGCCGGGCCTCCTGGCCCAGGATCTGGCCGCGGCGGCTGGTCAGATCGCCGATGACGTTGCCCAGATAATCCTCGGGCACGATGACGGACACCTTCATGATGGGCTCCAGCAGGCAGGCCCCGGCCTTGCGGCAGGCCTCCTTGAAGGCCATGGAGCCGGCGATCTTGAACGCCATCTCAGAGGAGTCCACCTCGTGATAGGAGCCGAAGGTCAGATGGACCTTCACGTCCACCACCGGGTAGCCGGCCATCACGCCGGCCTGCATGGCCCCCTGGATGCCCGCGTCCACGGCGGGGATGAACTCCTTGGGGATGACGCCGCCGGTGATCTCGTTGAGGAACTCATAGCCCTTGCCGGGCTCGTTGGGCTCCACCGTGATGACCACGTGGCCGTACTGGCCCTTACCGCCGGACTGGCGGGCATACTTGGTGTCCTGCTTGACGGACTGCTTGATGGTCTCCTTGTAGGCCACCTGAGGCGCGCCCACGTTGGCCTCCACCTTGTACTCACGCAGCAGACGGTCCACGATGATCTCCAGGTGGAGCTCGCCCATGCCGGCGATGATGGTCTGACCGGTCTCCTCGTCGGTGTAGGTCTTAAAGGTGGGGTCCTCCTCGGCCAGCTTCATCAGGGCGATGCCCATCTTCTCCTGGCCGGCCTTGGTCTTGGGCTCGATGGCCACGCGGATGACGGGCTCGGGGAACTCCATGGACTCCAGGATCACCGGGTGCTTCTCATCGCACAGGGTGTCGCCGGTGGTGGAGTTCTTCAGGCCGATGACGGCGGCGATGTCGCCGGAGTACACGGTCTCGATGTCCTCACGGTGGTTGGCGTGCATCTGGAGGATGCGCCCGATGCGCTCCTTCTGCTTCTTGGTGGAGTTGAGCACCTGGGTGCCGG
>CANRXB010000002.1 GCA_947643715.1 uncultured bacterium | reverse complement strand
TCGCTACCTCCACCTTGGCAAGGTGGCGCTCTACCAGATGAGCTACACTCGCAACGGACAAGAGGCATTTTAACAAGAAAGCGGGGATTTGTCAAGGGGGTATGAAAAATTTTTTTCCAGCCGGTTCGAGATGGTGGTTGACAATGTAGACCTGCTGTGCTATGATAGGACTACAACGTAGACCAAAGGAGGATGGGTCATGAGAGAAGGACACGGCCCGAAGGGCGTCAAGCTCACGGCCAGCGAATGGAACGTGCTCACCTGTCTGTGGGAGGACAGTCCGCGCACGGTGATGCAGCTCGTGGCGGATCTGTCTGAGCGGGTGGGCTGGGCCAAGAGCACCACCATCACCACGCTGCACCGGATGGAGGAGAAGGGGCTGCTGCGCTGCGAGCAGACGGGCCGGGGCAAGTCGTACCGCCCGGCGGTGGAACAGGAGCAGGCCGTCATCGCCGAGACCCACAGCTTCCTGGACCGGGTGTACCAGGGCAGTGTGGGGCTGATGATGAGCGCCATGGCGAAGCGTCAGGAACTGACCCGAGAGGAAGTGGCCGAGCTTCGGGCGATCCTGGACCAGATCGAAGGAGGGGAAGGGGAATGACGATCGCATTGCTGGAGTGGGTGTGTACCTCTGTGTTCCTGATCGTGGTGGTGTCGGCGATCCGGGCCGCGCTGGGCAGGCGGCTGAGCGCTAAGCTGCGGTATGCCCTGTGGGCGGTGGTACTGATCCGGCTGTTGGTGCCGGTGCAGCTGTTCGACTCCCCTGTCGTGGGGACGTTGGTGTTCGTGGGGACGCGGACGGATACCCAGTACACGACCATCGACCGGTCCCCGTCTCCTCCCGGGCCGCCTGACCTGTTCGGCGATCCGACAGATGACGGGACCGGTCCGGCGGCGGATGCCATGCCGGGGGACGTCTCGACGGTCCCCCAGGCTCCTGTGGTCCCCGACGCGCCGGAACTTCCTGCGCCCCCAGACTGGGAGGCGCTGCCCGGCTGGCTGGGATACCTGGGCTGGGCATGGCTGGCCGGATCGGTGGGGATGGTCCTGGTCCTGCTGGGGACGCAGCTCCATTTCGCCTGGCGGCTGCGGCGCAGACGCGTCCCCTTGGAGGGGACCGGCTGCCCCCTGCGGGTATACGTGGCAGCAGGACTGCCGTCCCCATGCCTGTTCGGGGCGTTCCGCCCGGCGGTGTACGTCACCCAGGAGGCGGAGGCGGACCCGGTGATGCTCCGCCATGTGCTGGCCCATGAGCTCACCCACTTCCGCCATGGCGACCATATCTGGAGCCTGCTGCGCTGCACCGCCTTGGCGGTACACTGGTGGGATCCGTTGGTATGGCTGGCGGCGCGGCTCAGCCGCCAGGACAGTGAGCTCGCCTGCGATGAAGGGGCGCTGAAGCGCCTGGGGGACGGCGAGCGGGCGGCGTATGGGAACACCCTGCTGGCTTTGGTCACGGCCAAGCCCCGCTTCGGCGACCTGCTCCGGTGCGCCACCACCATGGCGGGGGACAAGAAGAGCTTGAAAGAGCGCATCTGCCGCATCGCATGTGCGCCCCGGCGCTGGCTGTGGGCCGCTGTGGCTGCGGTGCTGACGGTGGCGTTGGCCTGCGGCTGCGCGTTCGGTAGTCCGGCGCAGGAGCCGCAGGACGATCCCGGCCCGGCGGCCGATCCGGAGCTGTCATCGTCCGCCGATCCGGAGCCGACCCCATCTGCCGGCCAGGACATGGGGAGCGGCGGCGCGCCGGAGGACGACTGGAAGGAACGTTGGGAGGAGCATAGGGTGGAGATGTTCCTCGAGCCGGACTTGGATCGGGACGGTGTGACAGAGGTGATCGCCACCAGCCCCACCGCCCGGCACGACGGCAGACAAGTGGGCGTCTGGCAGGGCGGCAGCTATGTGGGGGACTGGGACTCGGCTGAATTGCTTTGGGCCGATGTGGGATACTATGTCCACGCAGGCTGGAACGCCGTGTTCCTGTGCGAGCTGGACGGGGAGTACTACCTCCTGCGCTATGCCCCCAGGATGTCCCAGGGGGCGTGCAGCTACAGCTACGAGCTCTTCACTCTGGAGAACGGGGAGGAGACGGTGGTCCGGAAGGACAGCATCCATTTCAGGACCGACCTCGGCAGTCCGGCCTACGACGGCAGCTTCGATCCCCAGGCCATCGCCGCGTTCATGGACGACGTCAACTGGCTGCTGGACCACAGCATCCAGCTCATCAACACCGATGAGGACCTTTGGGACACGTTCCAAAAAAGCGGGGAGCTGGAGGACACCCTGAGCTGGCTGGACTGGTCCCGGGACAGCCGGGACGAGGAGATGCCCTTGCTGTACGACCTGGTGCGCTTCCGGGCGCTGATGGAGCCTTACGACATGCCTACAATACGCGCTTTGAGCCAGGAGGAGGAACAGGGCGGGGAGCCGGAGCTGCTGCTCAGCTATCACGGCAGGCAGGCGCGGTTCCAGGCCCTCTGGGACCGGCGGGGAGATCCGGACCCGTGGCTCGAGGTGGTGGACCTGGACGGGGGCGGCCGGGACGAGATCGTGGCGATCGTCACCGCCGGGAACGGGACGGAGCAGTCTGCGTCGGACCTCCATGTGGACCTCTATGTGTTCGACGCGGAGACCCTGGAGCAGTACGACACCTCCGGCGTGGTGGGCATGGTGGCAGCCCAGATCCACAGCACGGGGGATGAGGAGAGCTTTTATGTCTCCGCCCCCGGTATGGACCGTGTGAGCGTCCCCAAGAGCGCCATCGGCCGCGGCGAGGTCTATGACGCCCTGGAGTTCGGGGAGCGGTACTACTATTTCACCTTGAAGGACGGCAAGCTGTTCTGCTGGCTCCAGGGCTTCGGGAGCGACGGCGCTCCTTGCGGACTGATCGACGTCCGGGTGGAGCTGGTGGACGGGCGCTTCCGGACGGGCGGCTTCGAGATCGTCCCCAACTCCATCCAGAGCGGCCCACAGTATTGAACAGCGGCGCGGGGGGCGCGGCTATAAGCCCTCGGGGCCGCGGCCGCGCCGGCCCAAAAAAATTTGTGGGGCGGGGGGGCGCGACAACAAGACCAAATAGTACACCGGGGGGGGGGCGCGGGTCTCTTCCCCCCCCCAACCCCCCCCCCCGCGCCCACACTTTTACAGCGGGGGGGGGGGGGGTGGGGGTCCCGCCCGCGCGCCCCCCCCCCGCCTGCGCTCCAAAAATTTGCAGGTCCGGGCGGCGCAAATGCAAATCCCTTATTGACAGCAGGGGGCGGACCCGTTATAATATTTAACAAATCGTGAATGGGCGGTCCGCGTCCGAAGGAGAAAATGAATCGGGCGGCGTGCCGGCTTGCAGATCGACGCGGTGCGGCGGGAAAAGGCCGCGCCATGTTTTGCGTCCGGCGATTTAGTGGAGTAATGCTGTATAGTACTGAACGGGACAGGTCCCGTTCTCCTGCCCCCCAGGGGGGGCAGGATACGTCCTTCCCACTGCGGTGGGCGGGGCGTCGATCCCGATTCGACCTGAACAGGACGGGCGGCGAAGCCCGGTCCTGTCCGGTTGGATATAACATAAAAAGTAGGAGGATAAACATGAAGAAGTTCGTAAGCTTAGTGCTGGCGCTCGCCATGATCCTGAGCCTGTGCGCGTGTGGAGACAAGCCGACTCCCACCCCGGACAACAGCAAGACCCCGGATCAGACCCCCTCGAGCAGCACCGGTACCGGCGACAACACTACGCCGGTCTTGGGCGAGTATGTGCCCGTCACTTACAATGAGGATGAACTCTATGACGCCATCCTGGGCGAGTTCAATGAGATCTACCAGCAGGCCAAAGCGGAGAGCAACGTCTCCAAGCGTTGGGCCCTGATGGCCGTGGCCGAGGCCAAGCTGATGGGCGCGGGCACCACGTCCTTCACCATCTGCAAGGGCGGCAACTACTCCATCTCCCGCCTGGCTCCCGGCACCATCAGCTCCATCCTGTTCGGCAACGATTCCGACCGCTTCCACCACGCCGTGGTGGTGGATAAGTTCATCCCCGCCGACCAGATCGCCGAGATGCGCGCGAAGTGGAACGAGCTGCGCGGCACCGGCACCTACGAGGAGTGGGTGAAGGGCTACCTCACCGAGAAGGGCTATCAGATCAAGGACACCTATAACTGGAACGGCTACGACGGCGACGCCGAGACCTGGGACATCCTGGCTTCCTCCCAGGCCACCGACGCCGAGTTCCTGGTGAACACCTTCGACGGCCTGATGGAGTACGACATCGAGAACGTGCAGCAGCCCGCTCTGGCCACCAGCGTGGAGCAGGGCGAGACCACCGCTCTCACCCCCGATCGGGACGAAGAGGGCAACATCATCACGGACGATGACGGCAACATCGTGATGAAAGAGGTCACCGTGCCCACCTACACCTTCCACATCCGTGAGGGCGCGGTCTGGACCGATTCCCAGGGCCGTAAGGTCGCCGACGTGCAGGCCGACGACTGGGTGGCCGGCATGGAGCACCTGTATGACGCCAACGGCGGTCTGGAGGACCTGCTCAACGGCATCATCCTCAACGGCACCGAGTACAACCTGGGCGAGATCGCCGACTTCTCCATGGTGGGCGTGAAGGCCCTGGACAAGTACACCGTGCAGTACACCCTGGCCGCTCCCTGCCCCTTCTTCATGACCATGCTGGGCTACTCCATCTTCGCCCCCATGAGCCGTGAGTATTTCACCTCCCAGGGCGGTAAGTTCGGCGCCATGTTCGACGCTGCCGCCTCCGACTACAACTACGGCAAGGGCCCCGACAGCATCGCTTACTGCGGTCCCTACCTGGTGAGCAGCTATACTCCCAAGAACAGCATCATCTTCTCCGCCAACCCCAGCTACTGGAACGCGGACGGCATCAACATCAAGACCATCACCTGGCCGTACAACGACGGCTCCGACGCCACCAAGGCTTATGAGGACGCCAAGTCCGGTCTGACCGACGGCACCGGCCTGTCCGCCACCAGCCTGGAGCTGGCCAGGGCCGAGACCCTGAGCGGCGACGACGCCACCGTGTTCGATAAGTACGCCTACAACAGCAACACCGACGCCACCACCTACTTCGGCTGGCTCAACGTGAACCGCCGTGCTTTCGCCAACTACAACGACGACACCAAGCTGGTGTCCACCCAGAGCCATGGCAGCGCCGACGCGATCGATCCCGACAACGGGGTGTATACCTCCGATGTCATGGACGATACCGCCCGCGCCCACGTGGCCCTGAACAACAAGAACTTCCGTCTGGCCGTCAACCTGTGCGTGGACCGCGGCGCTTACAACTCCCTGCGCATGGGCGAGGACCTGAAGCTGGCCAACCTGATCAACAGCGTGGTGCCCGGCGACTTCTGCTACCTGGAGGAAGACGTGACCATCGACATCAACGGCAAGGAGACCACCTTCCCCGCCGGCACCGCCTATGGTGAGATCGTCCAGACCCAGATCGAGGCCGACGGCCTGCCCATGATCGTGTTCGACCGTGAGAGCGGCAAGTCCACCGGTTATGACGGCTGGTACCATCTGAGCGAGGCCCAGGAGTATATGAAGGCGGCCGTGGAGGAGCTGCGCGCCCAGGGCGTGGAGGTCACCAAGGAGAACCCCATCATCCTGGACACCTGCTACTATTCCGGCAGCGAGTTCATAACCAACCAGGCCAACCTGCTCAAGCAGTCCTATGAGTCCGCTTTCGACGGCCTGCTGCAGATCAACCTGTATCCCGCCGCTGAGTTCGAGGAGTACAACCGCGCCACCTACTATCCCGAGAGCGGCGCCGAGATGAACTACGACCTGGCCTACGACGCATCCGGCTGGGGTCCCGACTGGGGCGAGCCGTCCACTTGGCTGGACTGCTTCCAGCCCTTCGGCGAGGGCTACATGGTCAAGAGCATGGGCCTGTACTGAGAAAGAGCTTTTCGCGTGACGCTTTAATACTGCGCGTGCAGGAGAATGGTGCGTGCCATTCTCCTGCACGCATATCAGGACCTTTTGTATCATCCAGACAAAACGATACCTCCCCCAAGCGGGACGGGGACGAAACGTTAGGTGCGTGAAGGATTATGGGAAAATACTTGATCAAACGGCTGCTGCATGGCGCGGTCTCCATCATCGTGGTGGTGGCGCTGGTCATGGTGATGATCTACTCCCTCATGGAGCGGGACCGGATCTTCGCCAGCGACAGCATGTACACCAAGGTGGCAAGCAACCAACGCACGGTGTACTGCTTCACCAAGTGGGAGGAATACGGCTACCTGGATCTCGTGACCTATGCGGAATATCTCGCTGGGCTGGCCTTGAACGGTGAGATCGACGAGGAGACGCGCTCCGCCGCCTCAGCCATCGCCAGGACCCCGGAGCAGGACTCCAAGGTGGTCAGGGAGTACACCGAGAAGTTCACCCAGTATTATGAGAGCCAGGGCTACACCGTGGAGCGCCTGAACGCCAAGACCAACGGCAGGAAGCTGGTGAACGGCGGCCAGCAGCAGCTTTTTGCCCACAAGGACCATCCGCTGGCCTACCGCATGTGGAAGTATTTCACCGGCCTGATCTCCATCGACAACATCCACAGGGTGCAGGAGGACATCGGGGAGCGGGGACTCACCTTCACCCTCCACGATCCGGTGTACGGCGGAGATAAGTTCGCCCCGGCGATCATTGGCAACGGTACGGTCCACAAGTACCTGTTCTATGTGGACGATACGTTCCCGTATCTCCACCAGAACTTCGCGACGATCAACCTGGGCACCTCCTACTCCGTGAACCGCGGCATCGATGTGTTCACCACCATGACCGCCAGCCAGGGCCCCTACGTGCTGTCTCCCGTCACGTTCCCCACGGGCCTGCATGAAGACAGTGCGGACGATCTCCACACCGCCACCTATCAGGCGGGATCCCGGGAGATGAACCCCGTCAATGCCGACCGCTTCACGGACGATTATACCAATGTGCTCACGGAGAAGGGGAGCATGTCCAAGGTGGGCTTCTCCTTCGTCATCGGTATCATTGCCACCACCCTGGCCTATATGCTGGCCCTGCCCCTGGGCATCCTGATGGCGCGGAAGAAGGACAAGCTCATCGACAAATTGGGCACCATCTATATCGTGTTCATCATCGCCGTGCCCTCCCTGGCCTATATCTTCCTGTTCAAAGCCATCGGCGGCAAGATGGGGCTGCCCACCAGCTTCGATCTGGAGTCCGGCAGCAAGCTGATGTTCGTGCTGCCCATCATCTCCCTGGCGCTGCCCTCCATCGCCAACCTGATGAAGTGGCTGCGGCGGTATATGATCGATCAGATGAACTCCGACTATGTGAAGTTCGCCCGGTCGGGAGGATTGTCGGAGGGCGAGATCTTCAGCAAGCATATCCTGAAGAACGCCGCCATCCCGATCGTCCACGGCATCCCGGCCGCCATCCTGTCGGCCTTGACCGGCGCCATCATCACCGAACGCGTATACGTGGTCCCTGGCGCGGGCAACCTGCTCACCGAAGCGATCAACAAATACGACAACGGCGTCATCGTAGGCGTCACCCTGTTCTATGCTGTGCTGTCGGTGGTGTCCATCATCCTGGGCGATATCCTCATGGCCACGGTGGACCCGCGAATCTCGTTCTCGACGAAAGATAGGTGAGAGCTATGGATCAAGATCTGAAGAATTTGGGCATGTCGGAGGAGGAACTGTTCTCCTTCCACGACCACAGCGACCTGGAGTCGGAAAAGATCACCGCACCGCGGTATTCCTATTGGCAGTCGGTGTTCCGGGTGTTCTTCCGCAAGAAGCTGAACATCGTCATCCTGGGCGTGCTGGTGATCCTCATCGCTTTCGCGTATATCTACCCCATGGTCACGGAGTACGACCGTTTCGGCCAGGTCCTCAACCCCAATGCCAGGCACAAGTCGCCCATGGAAGCGGTGGAGATGTTCGGCCTGAACATCCACTGGATCCTGGGCACCGGCGGCGCGGGACAGTCCACCTTCGACGCCATCTGGACCGGCGCGCAGATCTCCATCTCCCTGGCCTTCATCTGCGCCGCCATCAACATGACGGTGGGCGTGGTGGTAGGCGCCATCTGGGGCTTCTCCAAAAAGGTGGACATCTTCATGATGGAGGTCTACAACATCATCGGCAACGTGCCCTATATCCTGTTCATCTCCGTGATGGTGATGCTGTTCACCGCCAGCTTCTGGACCATGGTGCTGGCGCTGACGATCACAGGCTGGCTGGGCATCGCCTACTTCATCCGCACACAGGTGGTCATCATCCGGGACCGGGAATATAACCTGGCCTCCCGGTGCTTGGGCACGTCCACGATCAAGATCGCCATGAAGAACATCCTGCCTTTCATGACGTCGGTCATCGTCACCTTGCTGGCCACCGAGATCCCCTCCTATATCTCCTATGAGGTGTTCCTGGCCTATATCGGTATGGGCCTGACGGACATGTCCCTGGGCCGGCTGATCTTCGAGGCGGAGAGCGCCATGGTCACGCCCGGCTGGCAGTTCGAGTTCTGGAGCCCGGTGGCGATCGCCTCCATCATCACGGTGGTGCTGTACGTGATCGGCCAGAACCTGGGCGACGCCTCCGATCCTAGGACGCATATGTAAGGGGTGGCAGCTATGGAAGAGAAGAAAGTTTTGCTGTCCATCAAGGACCTGGACGTGAAGTTCCGCGTCCGCGGCAGGACGCTCACCGCCATCCGGGGGATCTCCCTGGACATCTATGAGAAGGAATCTATCGCCATCGTGGGGGAGTCCGGCTCAGGGAAGTCGGTGTTCACCAAGACCTTCGCGGGTATGCTGGACTCCAACGGCTATATCGGCAACGGCTCCATCATCTTCAACGACGAGGAGCTGTCGGACACTGTGGTCAAAATCGACGCCTTGGCCAAGTCCCTGATGGGGCACGCCCGGAAGAAGCTGGACGAATACTCCCACCTGGAGCTGGGAGCCGCCACTTACCGCCAGATTCTGGAGCTGGAGCGGGAGAAGAAGGAGCGCAGCGGCCTGAGCGGAGAAGAGCAGGAGGAACAGGACGAGGAGCTGCGGCAGCTCCAGCATGAGCGCACCGACGCCTATAACCTGAAGCAGACCCTGGATCCGGCCAAGGAGAAGGATAGGATCCGGGAGGTCAGCCAGACCATCAAGGCGTATGACGCCAAGATCAAGGAGCTGAAGAAGCGCAGCGAGCAGCTCGTCAGAGAGAAGAAGCACGCCGTGGACACCGACGCGGGATACCAGAAACAGTATCAGGAGAGGTCGGCCAAGCTCCAGGCGCAGTACAAGCGGGAGATCGCAGGCGAGATCTCGGCGCAGACCGCCGCGCGCAATGAGATTCTGGCCAAAGAGATCTATCTCTCCGTGGGGCGCTACGGCCTGAAGAAACGGGTGCAGTTCACCTTGCGGCTGCTGTCCGCCTTGAAGAAGGCCATGGAGCTGGGGGTGGATCTGTCCGACGAGGGACAGCGCAACGCCGTGTTCGACAACGTGACCTTCCGCGTGCGCTACTTGGACGAGACGGCGGAGCAGCTCCACGGCACCTGCATCTTGAACCTGGCCAACGTGAAGTATTCCAAGGACTGGAGCCAGATCCGGGGCCGCCGGATCGCCACCGTGTTCCAGGATCCCATGACGTCTCTGAACCCGATCATCACCATCGGCAAACAGATCACCTCCATCATCCTCAAGCACCAGCAGTGCACCGAGGTGGAGGCCCGCCGCCGGGCGCTGGAGCTGATGCACAAGGTGGGCATCCCCAACGCCGCCGCCCGCTTCGACGATTATCCCTTCCAATATTCCGGCGGCATGAGGCAGCGCATCGTCATCGCCATCGCCCTGTCCTGCCAGCCCAAGATCCTGATCTGCGACGAGCCCACCACCGCGTTGGACGTGACCATCCAGGCCCAGATCCTGCAGCTCATCAAGGATCTGCAAAAGGATTTCGATTACACCATCGTGTTCATCACCCACGATCTGGGCGTGGTGGCGAACGTGGCAGACCGGGTGGCGGTGCTGTACGCTGGACAGATCATCGAGCTGGGCACCGTGAAAGAGGTGTTCTACGATCCGCGGCACCCCTACACCTGGGCGCTGCTGTCCTCTCTGCCCCAGCTCGCTCAGAAGAACACCAAGCTGTATTCCATCACCGGCACCCCGCCCTCCCTGTACAACACCATCGTGGGCGACGCGTTCGCCCCGCGCAACCCCTATTGCCTCCAGATCGACACGCTCAAGGAGCCGCCCATGTTCCAGGTCAGCGAGACCCATTTCGCCAAGACCTGGCTGCTGGATCCCCGTGCGCCCAAGATCAGTAAGCCGGAGGGCATCGAGAACATCCACGAGAAGCTGATGGCAGCATTCAACATTTGAGGAGGGTCGGATCGTGAGTCGAGAGAAAGCAAATGAGGTCCGGGCCACCAGTCTGCCGGAGCATGGCCCGTTGGACGAGAACGGCAGAGAGATACTGTTGTCGCTGAAGAACGTGGACATCACGTTCGGCAAGGGAGAGGATGCGGTGCGCGCCGTCCAGGACGCTTCCTTCGATATCTACAAAGGGGAGACCTTCTCCCTGGTGGGCGAGTCCGGCTCGGGCAAGACCACTGTGGGACGGGCGGTCATCCGGGTCAATCCCCTGGCCGCCGGTGAGATCCAGTACAAGGGCGTGCGCATCTCCGGTAAGATCCCCCGGTCGCTGGACCGGGCGGTCATCCGCAACATCCAGATGGTGTTCCAGGACCCGGCGGTGTCGCTGAACGAACGCGCCACGGTGGATTACATCATCTCTGAGGGCCTCTACAATTTCCACCTGTTCGAGAACGAGGCCGACCGCGTGAAAAAGGTAGAGACTATGATCGAGGAAGTGGGACTGCTCCCGGAGCACCTCACCCGCTATCCCCATGAGTTCTCCGGCGGACAACGCCAGCGCATCGGCATCGCCCGGGCCATGGTCATGGAGCCGGAGCTGGTGGTGGCGGACGAGCCCATCTCCGCTTTGGACGTGTCCATCCGCGCCCAGGTGCTCAACCTGATGAAGAAGTTCCAGGCAGAGAAGGGACTCACCTATCTGTTCATCGCCCACGACCTGTCTGTGGTCCGCTTCATCTCCGACCGTATCGGCGTCATCTACAAGGGACGCATCGTGGAGGTGGCCGAGGCGGAGGAGCTGTTCAATTACCCCCTGCACCCCTATACCCACTCCCTCATCTCCGCGATCCCCATCCCGGATCCGGAGCTGGAGAAGAACAAGGTGCTGTTCACCTACGACCCCTCGGTCCACGACTACGAGCAGGACAAGCCGGAGTTCGTGTGCATCGGTCATGGGCATTATGTCTACGGCAACAAGAAGGAGATCGAGGAGTACAAGGCGATCCGGGAGCGGAACGTCCCGGTGAAGCCCATCACCATCCGGGACCCGAACGCCCCGGTGGAGGCGCGGGCCGAGGAAGCCGCTGGGGCCAGCGCGCGCGAGGAGGAGTTCCTCGTCCATCCCGCCCACGACACGGGAAGCATCTGGTATAAGGTGCTCTCCTTCCTGCTGCCCCTGCTGGGCGTCATCGCCATGGTGGTGTTCGACCACTTCCACCATAGCCGCAATGCCAAAGCGTGTATGAAGGGCGCGATAGCCGGGGGGATCTTCCTGGCCGCGATCCTGGCCATCTTCCTGCTGCTCATCGTGCTGGCGGTGATCTGACCTTGGGGCGTACAGCGAGGAGCAGCAGGGATCTGCCCCATCCAAAGCCGGTGCAGAAGATCCAGCTCTCGGAGGATGCGCCCACATACCGGCTGATAGCCGCCGGCCTGCTCCTGCTGTTGGGTGCGGGGGCGCTGGCGTATGCCCTGCTGCGCCTGCTGGCCCCGGAGGCGGGCTGGAAAGCCATCCAGGCCAGCGCTGCGGGCGGGCCCACCTGTGCGGAGGAGTTCGTGTTCCTCTATGAACTGGGTGCGGACGGCCGGTCCGCTGGGGCGGAGGATCGGGCCCTGAGCGCCAAATACACCGAGGTATGCCGGAAAGCGTTCCAACTCTTCCACACCAACGAGAGCTTCGAGGGCATGGTGAACCTGCGGGAGATCTCCCGCCGTCCCAACGAGATCCTGGAGGTGGACCGCGTGCTCTGGCGGGCATTCGCCGCCGTCCAGGAGCACGGCGATCGGACCGTGTATCTGGGCCCTGTGTATGCGCGGTACGGCGATCTGTTCTACTGCACGGACGATGCACAATTGACGGATTTCGACCCATATCTCAGCGAAGAGGTGCGTCAGGAGTACGCCGAAGCGGCAGCTTATGCCATGGACCCCCGACACGTGGAGGTGGAGGTGCTGGAGGACAGCCGGATCTGCCTGCGGGTGTCGGAGGAGTATCTGGACTACGCCCAAAGGGAAGGGATCGACCGCTTCCTGGACTTCGGTTGGATGAAGAACGCGTTCATCGTGGACTATCTGGCGCAGACCATGATGGAGGAGGGCTTCACCCATGGCTGCATCACCAGCTACGATGGGTTCTCCCGCTGCCTGGACGACAGGACGCTGGGTTATTCCCTGAACCTGTATGACTACGAACGGTCGGCGGGCCAGCCCGTCCAGGTGGGGACGGTGGAGTACCAGGGCCCCATGAGCCTGATCAGCTTCCGGGCGTTCCCCGTGGATGTGAGCGATGGGCAGCGGTCCTACCAACTCAGGGACGGCGAAGTGCGGACATCGTATCTGGACCCGCGGGACGGACTGTGCAAGAACGCGGTGGCATCCATGGTCTGCTGTTCGGACAGCCTAAGTTGCGCTGAGATGGCCATGGCGGCGGCGCCTGTGTTCATCGCCGAGGCCATCGACGAAGGATCGTTGGCCGGATTGGAGGACAAAGACGTGCAGTACCTGTATTGCCAGGACAAGATGCTGCACGCCAGTGAAGGGATGCTGGCGGTGACCGGGATCCGTCAGGGCTACGTTTTGGGCGGACCCTGAGAGATCGATCGAAAAATGTGGAAAGCCCCCAGGTCCATCTGGACCTGGGGGCTTTTTTAGGACAGGAAAGCTCGGATCACCGGAAGTATTGAGGATAGGCCGTCCGAAGGGCGGCGGCGTCGATGTCGTATCGGTCGAGGTGGGTCTCCATCAGGGCCCGGGCGGCTTTCGGGTCCTTTCGCCGGATGGCGTCCACGATGTCCGCATGGTCCTGGACGATCTTGGTATTCTTCACCGACGACAGCGCCAAGGTGCGCACCCGGTCGAAATGGATGGAGATGTTCCGGATCAGAGCGAAGATCTGGGACTTTTTCGCGATGTCGAACAGCAGCTCGTGGAACTGGTCGTCCAGCGTCATGAGCCGGCCGGAGTAGAAATCGTCCATATACAGGCTTTGGAGCCGGACGTTCTCGTCCAGCCGCTCCAGATCGGCGGGACCCGCCATCTCGCAGTCCAATTCCACCACGGCACATTCCAAAAGGTCCCGCATGAAGCGGGATTCCTCCACCATGTCATAATCGATGAGGGGGATGGAACTCTTTTTCTGGGGCTGTACGTCCACGATCTTCACCTTCGACAGCTCGATGAGCGCCTCCCGCACCGGTGTGCGTGACAGGCCCATCTCGGCGGCCAGCTCGTTCTCGCTGATCTGGCTGCCGGGAGGCAGCTCCAGATTGATGATGTTCTCCTTTATGGTGCGCAGGGCGTATTCCCCGCCGCTCTCTCGGGGGAGCCGCTCCAATAGTCTCATCTCGCCCGCCTCCTGTCGTTTGCGGATAATGTATCATACTTTTTCATTTTTGTCCACTAGTACACTAGTGAAAGGGAGGAAATATGGGAAGGATATGGGATACTGCACAAAATTCGCGGGACAACTTTTACGATATTTCCAATTGAATTCTAGTATACAAGTTGTATAATGGGACATAGGACAAAGAGTTCGATCGGAAGGATGTCCCGAGCACGATCTGTCCGCGGCCCGAGACCCCACACAAAACGATATGGAGGGATGCAGGTATGAACAAAACGCTTCAAACAGTCTATGAGATCGGCATCATCCCGGTCATCGCCATCGAGGACGCCGCAAAAGCGGTCCCCCTGGCAAAAGCGCTGGTGGCCGGCGGCTTGCCTGCCGCTGAGGTCACGTTCCGCACCGCCGCGGCCGAGGAGGCTATCCGGGCCATCGCCCAGGAGGTCCCGGAGATGCTGGTGGGCGCAGGCACCGTCCTCACCCCGGAGCAGCTCGACCGGGCGCTGGACGCCGGCTCCCAGTTCATCGTCAGCCCGGGCTTCAACCCGGAGATGGTGAAGTATGGCATCTCCAAAGGCGCGCTGATGCTCCCCGGCACCGCCACCGGCGGCGAGATGGAGCAGGCCATGGCCCTGGGCCTGGAGGTGGTGAAGTTCTTC
Organism: uncultured bacterium; assembly: GCA_947643715.1. Lineage (GTDB taxonomy): Bacteria > Bacillota > Clostridia > Oscillospirales > Oscillospiraceae > Enterenecus. The sequence continues at coordinate 90,114 of CANRXB010000002.1, read as the reverse complement.
CCCGCCGAGCAGAACGGCGGCATCGCGAAGATCAAGGCGCTGGCCGGTCCTTATAAGAACCTGCGCTGGATGCCCACCGGCGGCGTGACCACCAAGAACATGATGGACTACCTGTCCTTCGACCAGATCGTGGCCTGCGGCGGCACCTGGATGGTGAAGAAGGAACTCATCGACGGTGAGAAGTGGGATGAGATCACCGCCATCTGCAAAGAAGCGGTCAAGACCATGCTGGGCCTGACCCTGGCCCATGTGGGCATCAACTGCGGGGACGCGGGGGAGGCGGAGCAGACCGCCAAGGCCCTGTGCGCCATCTTCGGCTTCGAGTACAAGGCCGGCAACTCTTCCGACTTCGCGGGCAAGGCCGTGGAGTGCATGAAGAAGCCCGGCAGGGGCGCGCATGGACACATCGCCATCGCCGCCAACAGCGTGGACCGGGCCGTCTACCACCTGGGCCGCCAGGGCGTGGAGTTCGACGAGTCCAGCCGGGTCACCGACGCCAAGGGCAAGACCAAAGCGATCTATCTCAAGCAGGAGCTGTCCGGCTTCGCCATCCATCTCGTGCAGAAATAAGGAGGAACGAAAAATGTCTAAAGTGGTAACGTTCGGCGAGCTCATGATCCGCCTCCAGCCCTATAACTACGAGCGTTTCGTCCAAGCCGACCACCTGGAGTTCACCTTCGGCGGCGGCGAGGCCAACGTGGCCGTCTCCCTGGCCAACTACGGCCTGGACGCCGGCTTCGTCACCAAGCTGCCCGCCCATGCCATCGGCCAGGCGGCGGTGAACTCCCTGCGCCGCTATGGCGTGGACACCTCCAAGATCGTCCGGGGCGGCGACCGCGTGGGCATCTACTTCAACGAGAAGGGCGCTTCCCAGCGGGGCAGCGTGTGCATCTACGACCGGGCCCATTCCGCCATCCAGGAGGCGTCCACCGCCGACTTCGACTGGGACGCCATCTTCGAGGGCGTGGATTGGTTCCATTTCACCGGCATCACTCCGGCCCTGGGGCCCAACGTGGTGGAGATCTGCAAGGAAGCGTGCAAGGCCGCTAAGGCCAAGGGGATCAAGATCTCCTGCGATCTGAACTATCGCGGCAAGCTGTGGACCCGCGATCAGGCCCGCGCCGCTATGACCGACCTGTGCCAGTACGTGGACGTGTGCATCTCCAACGAGGAGGACGCGAAAGACGTGTTCGGCATCGAAGCCGAGGCCACCGACATCTATGCCGGTGAGATCAACCGGGAGGGCTATAAGTCCGTGGCCAAGCAGCTCGCCGACAAGTTCGGCTTCGAGAAGGTGGCCATCACCCTGCGTGAGTCCCACTCCGCTTTCGACAACGGCTGGAGCGCCATGCTGTTCGACGTGGCCTCCAACGAGTACTGCTTCTCCAAGAAGTACGAGCTGCACATCATCGACCGCGTGGGCGGCGGCGACAGCTTCGGCGGCGGGCTGATCTACTCCCTGCTCACCGGCAAGTCCACCCAGGCGGCGGTGGAGTTCGCGGTGGCGGCCTCCGCCCTGAAGCACTCCATTGAGGGCGACTACAACATGGTCACCGTGGCCGAGGTGGAGAAGCTGGCCGGCGGCGACGGCTCCGGGCGCATCCAGCGGTGATCCGGCGGACTTTGGGAGGCATGGATATGGAACACTCCAACCCTCTGCTCAAGGGCAGGCACTCCCAAAAGTTCATCACCATCGGGGAGATCATGCTCCGGCTGACCCCGCCCAACTACGGGAAGATCCGGATGAGCAACAGCTTCGAGGCCAGCTACGGCGGCAGCGAGGCCAACATCGCCCTGGCCCTGGCCAACCTGGGGATCGACAGCACGTTCTTCAGCGTGGTGCCCAACAACAGCCTGGGCAAGAGCGCCGTGCGCGCGCTGCGCTCCAACGATGTGCACTGCACCCCCGTCATCCTGTCCACCCCGGAGGAGACCCCCACCCACCGGCTGGGGAGCTATTATCTGGAAGCGGGCTACGGGATCCGGGCCAGCAAGGTGATCTATGACCGGAAGCACAGCGCCATCACTGAGTACGATCTCAGCAAAGTGGACCTGGACGCGCTGCTGGACGGCTTCGATTGGCTCCATCTCAGCGGCATCACCCCGGCCCTGTCCCCGAGCTGCGCCCAGCTCACCCTGGATTGCCTGAAGGTGGGCAGGGAGAAGGGGATGACCATCAGCTTCGACGGCAATTTCCGCTCCGCCTTGTGGAGCTGGGAGCGGGCCCGGACGTTCTGCACCCAGTGCCTGCCCTATGTGGACGTGCTGCTGGGGATCGAGCCTTACCATCTGTGGCGGGACGAGGACGATCCCAGCAAGGGCGATCATAAGGACGGCATGCCCCTCCAGCCCAGCTACGAACAGCAGGACGAGGTGTTCCGGCGCTTCGTGGAGCGATACCCCGACCTGAAATGTATCGCCCGCCATGTGCGCTTCGCCCACAGCGGCAGCGAGAACAGCCTGATGGCCTATATGTGGTATCAGGGGCATACCTACGAGAGCAAACGCTTCACCTTCAACATCCTGGACCGGGTGGGCGGCGGGGACGCTTTCGCCAGCGGCCTGATCTACGCCATGATGAACGGCTACGAGCCAAAGGACATGGTGGACTTCGCCGTGGCCAGCAGCGCCATCAAGCACACCATCCACGGCGACGGCAACATCACCGACGACGCGGAGGTCATCCGGGACCTGATGGACATGGACTACGACATCAAACGCTGAACCAGGAACAGGCCGCCTGTCCCCACCGGGCGGGCGGCCATCCTATCTTCTGTTGGGAGGACACGCCATGAAAGACTTTATGGACAAGGATTTCCTGCTGGGCACCGAGACTGCCCGGCATCTCTATCACGACTATGCCGCCGCCATGCCTTTGGTGGACTACCACTGCCATATCCCGCCCCGCGAGATCTACGAGGACCGCCGTTTCAACGACTTGGCGGAGGTCTGGCTGGGCGGGCAGGGCCCGGACGGCGCCTATTTCGGCGACCATTACAAGTGGCGCCTCATGCGCTCCAATGGGGTGAGCGAGGACTACGTTTCCGGCTCCAAGCCCGGGTTCCAACGCTTCATGAAGTTCGCCGAGACCCTGGAGATGGCCATCGGCAACCCCATGTACCACTGGTGCAACCTGGAGCTGCGGCAGTTCTTCGGCTACGACAAGCCCCTTACCACGCAGACGGCCCAGGAGTGCTGGGACTTCTGCAACGACAAGCTGCGCAACGATCCGGACCTCACGGCCCGCGGCATCATCAAGAAGGCCAATGTGGCCATGATCGGCACCACCGACGACCCCATCGACACCCTGGAGTGGCACGAGAAGATCGCCGCTGATCCCTCCATCGAGGTGAAGGTGTGCCCCTCCTTCCGCCCGGACAAGGCGGTCAACATCAACAAGCCCGGCTTCGCCGACTACATCGGCAAGCTGGCCGACAGCGTGGGCAAGGAGAGCCTCACCAGCGCCCGGCAGGTGTGCGACACCCTGGTGGAGCGGCTGGAGTTCTTCGAGAGGCGGGGGTGCAGGGCCAGCGACCACGGCCTGGACTATGTGCCCTTCCGTCCCTGCACCATGGAGCAGGCGGACGCAGCCTTCCGCAAGGCCATGGCAGGAGAGGCGCTCACCTTGGAGGAGGTCGAGGGCTATCAGACCACGGTCCTGTTGTGCCTGGGCCGGGCCTATCACCGGCTGGACATCGTCATGCAGCTCCACTATTCCTGCCTGCGCAACATGAACGAGCGGATGTTCGCCAAGATGGGGGCGGACACCGGCTTCGACATGATCGCCCAGAACACCTGCGGCGGTGCCGTCGCCCAGTTCCTGTCCGCCCTGGACGCCACCGGAGAGTGCCCCAAGACGATCCTCTATTCCCTCAACCCGGCCGATAACGAACAGCTCGGCACCCTGCTGGGCTGCTTCCAGAGCGACGAGATCCCCGGCAAGATCCAGCACGGCTCCGCCTGGTGGTTCAATGACACCAAGTCCGGGATGCAGGCGCAGTTGCGCTCCCTGGCCAACCTGGGGCTGCTGGGCAACTTCGTGGGTATGCTCACCGACTCCCGTTCCTTCCTGTCCTACGCCCGGCACGACTATTTCCGCCGCATCTTGTGCGAGCTCATCGGCGGTTGGGTGGAGAACGGCGAGTACCCCTGCCATGAGGCGTCCCTGAAGAAGATCGTGGAAGGGATCTGCTACGAGAACGCGGCGCGGTATTTCGGGCTGTGAGCCTGCTTGCGGCGTCGTATATCCAAAAAGATCCAACGCCCGGCCTCCATCTGTGGAGGCCGGGCGTTTCGTCCTTGGAGCTGAGGCGGACGGACGTCAGTAGATGGTCCGGGAGGGGACCGGCCCGAAGCGGGCCAGCGTCTCCGCCGTCTCCCTGCCCCACAGCCCGAGCTGGGTCAGGGCGGGGAAAGGGGAGGGATCGTCCGCTTTGATCAGTGTGTCCAGCGTCACCCACTCCACCTGCCGGGGGGAGAAGGGGAAGCGCTGCCCGGTCCCCGTCTTTTCCAACGGGACGGTGAGCCTAGAACCGTCGGAGAAGTGGAGAGTGGCCTCCCGCCACCATGCGTCATGGGGGAAATCTGCCCGTAGGTAGAAAACGGCCTCGTCCAATTCCACCGCCCGGCCGAAGTCCAGCCGCCAAGCCGCCTTAGGATCCCGGTCGATGCCCCAACTGGTGTAAGGCCATGCTCCATGGGAGTCGTTGGCCTTCAGTCCGTCGATGGCGTTCTTGGCCGCGAACACCATCTCGCCCCGGGTCTCCACATTGGCGAAGGCAAAGGGGAGGGGGCCGCCCGGTTCGTGGGTGGCCCAGGGGTTCAAGGCCAAGTCCCTGCGCTGGGAGATCTCCGCCGGGGTGGCGAGCCGGACATGGAGATAGTGCTGCGTCCCGGCGAAAGCGCGGCTGGAAAAGATCTTCCGGGCTTCCCCGTAGGGGACGGGATAATCGCAGCCCGATCCCTTACAATATACGTAGGCGGGGGGCAGAGCGTCGTCCAGTTGGAGCACGATGAACTGGTCGGGATCGGAGCAGTCCAGGCGGAGCCGGTCGCCGGGAGCGTATTCAGGCCCATATACCAGCCAGACCTCCCCTTGGCCGGTGGCGGAGGCGGTCGTTTCCCCCGCAGCGTTCAGAACAGACAGTGTGAATCTCGTCATGGCAGGATCTCCTTTCGCAGCGTCGCTGTGGTCCCTGTATAGGATATCTGGAAGAGCGGCCCTCGGCCTCCTGAGCGGCGTCGCCGGGACGAAGACCGCCCTTGGAGCGAGTCCGCTCTGCCGCCGTCATTAGGATATGTTACGTTGATCTCTATCGATCGTCAATAAAAAAGAGATCGGTCCTCATAAAAAGCGACAAAAAGTATAGGATGACATGGAAAAAGTATATATTTTTGGATAGGGCAAAGGCCGGGAGGGAGGGCCGGCCACTGCGGAAGCGTCCCCGGTGCGGAGAAAATAAGTTCCTCCAGGGTATTGCCAGCAGCGGCCCGAGAGGGTAGAATAGCATCATACTTCCACATACCACCAAGGAGCGGGCCGGCATCCGCTCCTTGACGCTATCATGAGAAAGAGGTGTCCTTATGACGAGACCCCTTCCCATCACCGACGTACAGGTGTGCGCCGCGCTGGACAAGGCCGTGGAGCAGGTGCGGCTCAACCTGCCGAGGTATACCACAAGGTGCCAGGACCATTCCAGCGTGGACGGTATCTATGCTGCCTGCGACAACCTCGAATGGACCTGCGGCTTCTGGCCGGGAGAGGTGTGGCTGGCCTATGAGCGCACCGGGGACGATGCGTTCCGCCGGACGGGCATGGCGCTGGTGGAGAGCTTCCACCGGCGCATCGTGGAAAAGATCCAGGTGGCCCACCACGATATGGGCTTCCTGTACACGCCGTCCTGTGTAGCAGCGTACAAGCTCACCGGGGACGCGATGGCCCGGGAAGCCGCCATTCTGGCGGCAGATCAGCTCATCAGCCGCTTCCAGCCCAAAGGGGAGTTCCTCCAGGCGTGGGGACAGATGGGCGCTGAGTCCGATTACCGCTTCATCATCGATTGCCTGCTGAACCTGCCCCTGCTATACTGGGCGGGCAGGGAGACCGGAGACGAGAGATACGCGGACATCGCCAGGCGGCATACCGCCACCTGCATGGCCAACTCCTTCCGGCCCGACGGCTCCACCTTCCACACCTTCTATATGAACAAGGACGGCACGTCGGGACATGGCCGCACCTGCCAGGGCTACCGGGACGACAGCTTTTGGGCCCGGGGACAGGCGTGGGGGGTGTATGGCTCCATCCTGAGCTATCGGGACACCGGGGACCCCAAGGCGCTGGACACCTTCAAGCGGGCGCTGGAGTTCTACCTCGCCCGCTTGCCGGAGGATATGGTGCCGTGCTGGGACATGCTCTTCCAGCCGGACAGCGGCGAGCCTCGAGACTCCTCCTCTGCCGCCATCGTGGCCTGCGGCCTGCTGGAAGCGGCGCGTATCCTTCCCAGGGAGGAGGGCCATGGCTATGAGGAGCTGGCCCGGGAGATGGTGGGCAGCCTCGCGGAGAGCTATGCGGTGCCCCAGCCTGTCGAGGGCACGGGCCTCATCCTCCACGGGACCTATAGTAAGAAGAGCCCGTATAACACCTGCATCCCCGAGGGGGTGGACGAGTGCACCTCCTGGGGAGATCTCTACTATATGGAGGCGCTCACCCGGCTGGCCGGGGACTGGGACCCGTATTGGTGACATATGGCAGGGAACGAAGAGCGGCCGGCCGCGTCTGACGGCTGTCCGCAGCGATGGAGGAGGGAGCCTGTGGACCCCAAATTATTTTTCGAGCGGTATCGCCGCATGTCCCCCGGCGACAGGGGGGCCACCGCGCAGTATGCCCGGACCTGGTGCCGGGAGGAGTTGGACACGGTGCTGCGCACGGCAGATCTGGCGGCAGAGAACAAGTTCGTGTTCCAGCTCCGCTGGGACATGGAGCAGACCCATGTGCCCGAGGTGTTCCATGGACCCATCGACTGGCTGCGCCAGCCCGGGGACGACCCGGAATTCGTCTATGCCTTCAACCGGATGCGGTTCTGGCCCTGTATGGGCCAAGCCTATGCCGTCACCGGGGACGAGAAGTACGCCAAAGCCTTCGCCGGTCAGTTGGTCCGATGGGTGGACACGGTGCGCAGGGACGATCCCACGTGTGAGAAGGCGTGGCGCACCATAGAGGCCGGCATCCGCATGGAGAACTGGTGCAAGGCCATGGGATATTTCGAGGGCAGCGGACACATCACACAGGAGGTCATGGACCGCTTCCTGCGCTCCCTCACGGAACACGCCGAATATATCGTGGGGGTGTGGGACACCTTCCACCTCATCAGCAATTGGGGCGTGCTGGCCAACCATGGCCTGTTCGTGGCGGGCTGCTATTTGCCGGAGGGCCCGCGCGCGCAGGCGTACCGCCGTACCGCGCTGGAGCGGCTGGACCAGACGCTGCGGGTCCAGGTCTATCCCGACGGCGTGCATTGGGAGCAATCCCCCATGTACCACAACGAGGTTCTGCGGTGCTATCTGGACGTCGTGCTCCTGGCCCGCCGGAGCGGGTCCGAGCTTCCCCAAGGGATGGAGGAGCGTGTCCACGCCATGGCCCGTGCGGCGATGGCGTGGCAAAAGCCCGACGGCTGCGAGCCCATGATGGGGGACAGCGACGATATCGACCAGAGGGACCTGATGACCCTGGCCGCTGCGGTCTTTCAGGACGAGGTCCTGCGTTTCGCAGGGTATCCCCGGCTGGATCTGGACAGCTTGTGGGAGCTGGGCGCGGAAGGGGCGGAGCGCTATGAGGCGATGGACGCCCGGACCCCGCCCCAGACCGACTTCTCTTTGGCGGACAGCGGGAACCATATCCTCCGTTCCGGCTGGGGGGCGCAGGACGTCTGGGTGCGGTCCCACTGCGGGCCGCTGGGCGCGGGCCACGGGCACGCCGACAAGCTGCATCTCGACGTGTCCGCCTATGGAGAGGACGTGCTGTGCGACAGCGGGCGGTATACCTATGTCTACGGCCCCCACCGCCGGGCGTTCAAGGAGCTGTCCGGCCACAACACGGTGGCGGTGGACGGGGCGGAGCTCTATGTCTGCAAGGATAGCTGGGGGAGTGAAGGTTTGAGCCGGGCGGTGGGCGGGACGTCCTACCACGACGGCCGGTATGGGTATCTTGAGAGCGGGCACCTGGGCTGGTACCGGCAGGGCGTGTTCGTGGAGCGGCGGCTCATCTTCCTCAAGCCAGACGTGCTCGTGGTGGCGGACGAGTTCTATTCCAGCGCTCCTCACACCTACCGCCAGTTTTTCCACTGGGGAGAGACGGGGACGCTCCGCCTGGAGGGCGGCGTGGCGCATTGGGAGGGGCGGAACTGCACGGCGCAGCTCCATCAGATCTCCACCGCGCCCATCGCGGCATCGCTGCGCGCCGGGCGGATCTCGCGCCATTACAATCAGGCGCAGGAGAACGCCGTTTTGGAGACCGTCATCCAGGGGCAGGGCTTCACCAGCGTCTTTTCCGTGCTCGTCCTGGACCGGAGGGAGGCGCGGGAGTCCGTCGAGGTGGAGGAGCTGCCCGTGAGCTCCAGATCCAGCGGCGTCCGGTTCGGCCACGATCTGATTGAGGCCCTTCGGGTGCGCAAGGGAGGGAGGAGCTGGGTGCTGGCCGTGGCGCACCAGGAGTACGCCTGCCCCGCCGACATCTTCCAGGCCGGAGGGTGCCACGGCTTCGGCAGCGTGGTGGTGTTCGACGAAGCCGCCGGGGAAAAGGAGATCGGGACCATCCTGGCCCGCTGACGGACGAGCTCGTCCGCATATGGCCGGGTGTCCCGGCCCGGATCGGAACAGCAACGGGGCGCGGCTGCATGAGCCGCGCCCCGTTCCATTTCATCCGTATACCGCCCGGCTCCCGCCGATATATTTGGGCCGGGTGCGGGCGCACAGCAGGATGGCCTGGCCGATGTGGTCCAGGCCCAGCCGTACCGGCACGGCCACTTCCCGCAGGTGCATCCCGATCAGCGTGCCGCCGATATCCAGCCCGGCATGGGCACGGACGTGCTCCACCGCCGTGGGACGCTCGAAAGCGGCCCAGGCCCGGGCGGCGAAGGAGCCTCCGGCCTTGGGCTGGGGCACCACGCACACCGGCTCATAGCCGTACTGCCGGGCACATTCCTGTTCGACGATGAGGGCCCGGTTCAGATGTTCGCAGCATTGGGCGGCGAGATGGATCCCCCGCTCTTGTACGACGGGGTAGATGCCTTGGAACACTGCGTCCGCCGCTTCGCGGCTGGAGGCTTTCCCAATGTGTCCCCCCAGCACCTCGGAGGAAGAGCAGCCCACCACCAGGAGGTCCCCCCGGTCCAGTGCGGCAAGGTCCAGGAGCTGCGTGACCGCGGTCCTGGCCTGATCTGCGATCGAAGTGAGATCTGTTCCCATCGCTGCCCTCACAATCCGTACAATGCGCGGTACTTGCGTTCCAGGTAGTCGGTGAGCACCGTGGGGTCGAGGTCGCCGCAGGCGTTCTTCACCACGTCAGCGGGCTCCAGCAGTCCGCCGAACCGGTGGACCTTCTCCCGCAGCCACTCGGACACCTGGGACAGATCGCCCCTGGACACCGGGCCCCATACGTCGATGTCCCGTTCCATCTCCCGCAGCATCTGGGCCCCGTAGGCGCTGCCGAGGGCGTAGGAGGGGAAGTAGCCGAAGGCCCCGCCGGACCAATGGCTGTCCTGGAGGCAGCCCTGCCTGTCATCGGGCACGTCCACCCCCAGATACTCTTGGTACAGGCGCGCCCAGACCTCCGGCACGTCCTTGACCTGCAATGTGCCGCCGATGAGCTGCTTCTCGATCTCATAGCGCACCATGGTGTGCAGGCAATAGGTGAGCTCGTCCGCCTCGGTCCGGATGAGGGATGGCTGGACCTTGTTCACCGCCCGGTAGAACTGCTCCGCCGTCACGTCGCCGAGCTGCTCCGGGAAAAGCTCCTGCATCTTGGGGAAGATCGCCTGGATGAAGGGGAGGGAACGGCCGATCAGGTTCTCATAGAACCTGGACTGGCTCTCGTGGACCCCCATGGACACACCTCCGGCCAGGCAGGTGTACTGCACGTCGTCGGAGATGCCCAGCTCGTATTTGGCATGTCCCCCCTCGTGGATGACGGAGTACATGGAGGAGGCCACATCGTCCTCGTGATAGTGGGTGGTGATGCGCACGTCCTTGTTGTTGAACTCCAGCGTATAAGGGTGCTCCGTTTCCCCGATGGCGCAGTGGGCCCGGTCCAGCCCCAGCACCTGCATGAGATGGTCGGAGAGCTTGCGCTGTCCCTCCACGGGGTAGTGCCGCCGCAGGAAGCTGTCGTCGGGCGGCTCCTTTTCCCCGATGGCCTGGAGCAAGGGGACGATGCGCGCCCGCAGGGTGGCGAAGAAGCTGTCCAGACGCTCCATGTCCACGCCCCGCTCATACTCGTCGAGCAAAGCGTCGTAGGGGGCTTTGACGCTGTCGTAGTAGCCGGCGAACTTGATGTTGTAGGCCACCAGCTCCTCCAGGACCGGGCGGAACAGCTCGAAATCGTTTTGCTCCTTGGCCCGGCGCCACACGTCGCCCGCCTTGTTGGTGAGCATGGCATATCGCGTATACTCGTCCGCCGGGATGCGGGTGAGCCTGTCGCGCTCCCGCCTCAGCTCCTCCACCTGCCGGCGGTGGAGCTGGTCCAGCGCGTCCTTCTGCGACCACAAAAGGTCCAGCAGGGCCCCCGTCTCTGAGGCGGTGAGCAGGTCGTGCCGTTCCCCGGCCAGGATCCCCAGGGCCACCCCGCGCCCTTCGGCGGTGTCCTTGGGGGCGGTGGTGGTGGCGTCCAGATACAGCGAGGAGGACGCCGTTTGGAAGGCGTACAGCTTTTTTTGCAGCCCGGCCAGCTCGGCCAAGGTCTCGTTGAGTCCCATGTCGTTTTCCTCTTTTCTGATGTGGTGTCGGGCGGCTGTGCCCGTCAGATGCAATCGATATCGTCTCGGGAGAACACCACGCCGTTGCGCTGGGCCAGGGCGTTGGCCAGCGCCGCGCCGTCCGCGTCCAGCCCGCAGTCCTCGATGACCACCTCGCCCCACCATAATCCGGTGCGGCGCAGCCACAGCAGGGCCTTGATGGTCTGCTCCAGGCCGGAGCCGTCCCCCCGTGCGGCCACCACCATCCGTGCGGGACATACCCCCGGCAGCAGGAGCGCGCCCACCGCCAGCCACCCCAGGCTCACCAGCCCGAAAGCCGCCAGCACCGCCGCCAGGGATTGAAGGATCTCCGTCATATCCGCCGCCTCCTTTTCAAGTCCACGGCATTCTATGACGGTGGGGGGCGCTTTGTCACCGGCGCGGCCCTTTTAGAACAGGCTGGTGACGCCGTAGGTCAGGATGCTGATGGCCATGCCCGCGATCAGCACCCCCGCGATCACCGAGGGGATGGCCTTGCGCAAGGGCATGTCGAGGAAGGCGGCCGCCAGCGAGCCCGTCCACGCCCCGGTGCCGGGCAGGGGGATGGCCACGAACACGGCCAGCCCCAGGTACTTGTACTTGGTCACCCGCTGTCCCTTGAGGTGGGCCTTGCGCTCCAGCTTGTCCACCATGCCGTTGAGCCGGGGCATACGCCGGCGCATCCATTGGAAGATGCGCCGGATATAGACGATGATGAAGGGGACGGGGATGAGGTTGCCGATGACGGCGGCGATGAACGCCGCCCACACCGGGAGCCCGGCGGTGACGCCGAAAGGGATGCCCCCCCGCAGCTCCACCACCGGGATCATGGACACCAGTACGGTGAGGAGGAACTCCCCCGCCATGGTCTGTGTCAGCCATTGTAGACTCAATTCCATAGATCGCGCCTGCTTTTTGAAATATTTTGGGCGAAGCTCATCCCAGCACGGCCTTCAGGTACTTGCCTGTATAGCTCTCGGGGTGCTGCGCCACCTCCTCCGGCGTACCGGTGCATACCACGCTGCCGCCGCCGGAGCCGCCTTCGGGGCCCAGGTCGATGAGATGGTCCGCCGTTTTGATCACGTCCAGGTTGTGCTCGATGACCACCACCGTGTTCCCCTTGTCCACGAACCGCTGGAGCACCTCCACGAGCTGGTGCACGTCGGCGGTGTGCAGGCCCGTGGTGGGTTCGTCCAGGATATACACCGTGGAGCCGGTGGACTGCTTGGACAGCTCGGTGGCCAGCTTCACCCGCTGGGCCTCGCCGCCGGACAGGGTGGTGGAGGGCTGGCCCAGCTTCACATAGCCCAGGCCCACGTCCTTGAGGGTCTGGACCCGCTTGTAGAGCCGGGGCAGGTTCTCAAAGAAGGGCAGGGCCTCGTCCACCGTCATTTCCAGCACCTCGTGGATGTTCTTGCCCTTGTAGCGCACCTCCAGCGTCTCCCGGTTGTAGCGTTTGCCCTTGCACACCTCGCAGGGGACGTAGATGTCGGGGAGGAAGTGCATCTCGATCTTGAGCAGCCCGTCGCCCGAGCAGGCTTCGCACCGCCCGCCCCGGACGTTGAAGGAGAACCGGCCCGGCCCGTAGCCCCGGGCCTTGGCGTCCTGGGTGGAGGCGAACAGCTCCCGGATGTCGTTGAACAGCCCGGTGTAGGTGGCGGGATTGGACCGGGGGGTGCGGCCGATGGGGGACTGGTCGATGGCGATCACCTTGTCCAGATGCTCGATGCCCTCCATGCCGTCGTGCTTGCCCGGCCGGGCCTTGGTGCGGTTGAGCTCCGCGCCCAGGCGTTTGTACAAGATCTCGTTCACCAGGGAGGACTTGCCCGACCCGGACACGCCGGTGACGGCGATGAAGGTGCCCAGAGGGAAGTCCACGTCGATGTGGCGCAGGTTGTTCTCCGCCGCCCCCCGGATGGTGAGGAAGTGGCCGTTCCCCGCCCGGCGCTGCGCCGGCACGGGCACCTTCCTGCGCCCAGCCAGATAGTCGCCGGTGATGGAGCCGGGGGTGTCCATCACGTCCTGGGCGGTGCCGCAGGCCACCACCTGGCCGCCGTGGACCCCGGCCCCGGGCCCGATGTCCACGATATAGTCGGCGGCCCGCATGGTGTCCTCGTCGTGCTCCACCACGATGAGGGTGTTGCCCAGGTCCCGCAGGCGCTTCAGCGTGTCCAGCAGCAGGTCGTTGTCCCGCTGGTGCAGGCCGATGGAGGGCTCGTCCAGGATATACAGCACCCCCATGAGGGAGGAGCCGATCTGGGTGGCCAGCCGGATGCGCTGGCTCTCGCCGCCGGACAGCGTGCCCGCCTGCCGGGTGAGGGTGAGGTATTGCAGCCCCACCGAGCGCAAAAAGCCCAGCCGGGAGCGGATCTCCTTCAGGATCTGGTCGGCGATCATGGCCTGGGTGTCGGTGAGGGTGATGGTGTCCAGGAAGGCCAGGGCCTCGTCCACCGGCTTCTCGCAGAACTCGTGGATGGAGCTGCCCCCCACGGTGACCGCCAGGGCCTCCCGCTTGAGGCGCTTCCCCCGGCAGTCGGGGCAGGGGCACTCGCTCATGCACTCCTCGATCTCCCGCTTCATGGCGTCGGACTGGGTCTCCCGATAGCGGCGCTCCAGGTTGTTCACGATGCCCTCGAAAGGCTGGTACAGGGTGCCCTTGCCCCTGGGCTGGTCGTAGTTCAGGGTGAGCTTCTCCCCCTTGGTGCCGTAGAGGATGACGTCCACCACCTCGCTGGACAGCTTCTCCACAGGGTCGGTGAGCTTGAAGCGGTACTTTTTGGACAGAGCGTCGAAGTACATCCGGGAGATGCCGTCGGACTTGATATGGTTCCAGCCGGAAGCGGTGATGGCCCCCTCTAGGATGGACAGGGAGCGGTTGGGGATGATGCGGTCCGGATCCACCTTCAGCTGCGCCCCCAGGCCAGTGCAGGCGGGGCAGGCGCCGTAGGGGTTGTTGAAGGAGAACATCCGGGGGGCGAGCTCCTCGATGGATACGCCGCAGTCCTCACAGGCATAGTTCTGGGAGAACATGATGTCCCGGTCCTCCTCCCCCACCACGTTGACGATCACGATGCCGCCGGACAGGTTGGAGGCGGTCTCCACGCTGTCGGTGAGCCGCCGGGCCACGTCCTCCCGGATGACCAGCCGGTCCACCACGATCTCGATGGAGTGCTTTTTGTTCTTGTCCAGCTTGATCTCTTCGGTCAGGTCGTACAGCGAGCCGTCCGCCCGGATTCGGACATAGCCGGACTTCCGGGCGTCCTCCAGGACCTTGACGTGCTCGCCCTTCTTGCCCCGGATGACGGGGGCCAGCACCTGGATGCGGGTGGCTTCGGGGAGGGTCATCACCTGATCGATGATTTGGTCGATGGTCTGCTGGCGGATCTCCTTGCCGCACACCGGGCAGTGGGGCGTGCCCACCCGGGCCCAGAGCAGGCGCAGGTAGTCGTAGATCTCCGTGACGGTGCCCACGGTGGAGCGGGGGTTCTTGGAGGTGGTCTTTTGGTCGATGGAGATGGCGGGAGACAGGCCCTCGATGTAGTCCACGTCCGGCTTCTCCATCTGGCCCAGGAACATCCGGGCATAGGAGGACAGGGACTCCACGTACCGCCGCTGGCCTTCGGCGTACAGCGTTTCGAAAGCCAGGGAGGACTTGCCCGAACCGGACAGGCCGGTGAGCACCACCAGCTTGTCCCGTGGGATGGTGACGTCGATATCCTTCAGGTTGTTCTCTCTCGCGCCCTTGATGACGATCTTGTCCTGCATGGGTGTCGTTCTCCTTATCTGTATTGGGATCGGGATGGGGCCGGTCCCAGGTCCGTGTGGTCACACGCCCAGCTCCCGCTGGACGTATTTGGGCAGCTTGGCCACGACGAGTCCATAGGACATGTCGCACAGGTCTTTCAGCACCGCGTCGGGCAGCTCCCCGTCCAGGAGCGCGGCGACCCACAGCTTTTTATCACAATAGAAGCCGGGCAGGATCTCGGGATACTGTTCCCGGAACGCCTCCGCCAGCCGGGGGTCACACTTCAGGTTCACCAGATCGTGGCCGTTGTACGCCTCGTCCTTCATCCCCCGGGGAGAGCACACCGCCGCGAACAGCTTGCCCCGCACCATGTAGCGGTGCCAGCCCCATTCCAGCTTGTGATCCTTCTCCGCGCCGGGCTTGTCCAGCAGGTACTCGTCCAGCCATTCGTATTTCATGCGGTGACCTCCTTTTCCTCTGCGGTCAGGTCGGCGGCGCTCCCGCCCGTCAGGGCGATGAGATCCGCCGGTCCGACCTCCACCTGGAGGCCCACCTTCCCGGCGGACACACAGATGGTCTCGTGCTCCAGACAGCTCCGGTGGAACACGGTGGGGAAGCGCTTCTTCATCCCCACCGGGGAGCAGCCGCCGTGGACGTAGCCGGTGAGGGGGAACAGCTCCTTGGCGGGGAGCATAGCCACGGACTTCTCGCCCACGGCCTTGGCCGCTTTCTTCAGATCCAGGGTGTCCGCCACCGGAATGTCGAACACGTAATAGCCGCCGGAGGCCCCCTTGGCTACCAGCGTCTTGAACACCGCCGCCGGATCCTGGCCCAGCAGCTTCGCCACGCTCACGCCGTCAGGGGCGGCGTCCCCCACGGGGTAGGTATGGGGGGTGTAGGGGATCTTTTTCTGATCCAGGATGCGCATGACGTTGGTCTTTTCCTCTTTTTGTTTGGACACGGTATCACTCCCAAACCGCGCAGGCAATGTGCGGCGTTCCTCTGTCTACGAGAATGGTAAAATGGTTCACCCCGCACTCTGTCACCGGT
Organism: uncultured bacterium; assembly: GCA_947643715.1. Classification (GTDB taxonomy): domain Bacteria; phylum Bacillota; class Clostridia; order Oscillospirales; family Oscillospiraceae; genus Enterenecus. Next base: position 74,337 of record CANRXB010000002.1, on the reverse strand, counting down.
CCACCTCCGCGCATATAGTGCTTCTCATACCTGCTGTGGACAAGATACACACCGTTCTGTTCCATCCATTCCAAAGAGGTCTGACGCTCGGTGAAGCCCTTCGCAAACAGCTCGGGATGATCCCGCGCCGCCGTCTCAAACTCTCGGATATGCTCATCCACCGCTTTAGAAAGATATCCGGAACCCGCTCTTTCCAACAGCAGCGCGTCCAAGCGGAACAGTGCCCGAAACCGCTCTGCCGGAAAGGGTTCCCCCGGCCCGAAAGAGATGGCCTGATAAAATTGGGCCATGAATTCGTCCAGCATTTATTTTCCGTCCCCTCTTAGCTTGATGATCTGATCCCGCAGGGCGGCCGCCACCTCGAACTCCAGCATCTTGGCCGCCTCCTTCATCTCTTTCTCCAGCTTGGCGATGGCCTCCATGCGCTGGAGCTTGGTGAGCTGAGGCATGTCCCTGTCCTGGGCCGGCTTGTCCTCCGCCGAGAGCACCATCAGCTCCCGCACCGACTTCTTCACCGTCTTGGGCACGATGCCGTGGGCGCGGTTGAAGCTGTCCTGCTTCTCCCGGCGGCGCTGGGTCTCGTCCATGGCCCGGCGCATGGAGGGGGTGATGGAGTCGGCATACAAGATCACCATGCCGTCGGCGTTGCGGGCCGCCCGGCCGATGGTCTGGATCAGGGAGGTCTCCGAGCGCAGGAAGCCCTCCTTGTCCGCGTCCAGGATGGCCACCAGGGACACCTCCGGCAAGTCCAGCCCTTCCCGCAGGAGGTTGATGCCCACCAGCACGTCGAACGTCCCCAGGCGCAGGTCCCGGACGATCTCCATGCGCTCGATGGTGTCGATGTCGTGGTGCATGTACCGCACCCGGATGCCCGCGTTCTTCAGGTAATCGGTGAGGCTCTCCGCCATCTTCTTGGTGAGGGTGGTCACCAGCACCCGTTCGTCCCGGGCCGTGCGCTGGGCGATCTCGCCGATGAGGTCGTCGATCTGGCCGTCCACCGGGCGCACCTCCACCAAGGGGTCCAAAAGGCCGGTGGGGCGGATGACCTGCTCCACGATCTGCCCTGAGCGCTCCCGTTCGTACTCCCCCGGGGTGGCGGAGACGTACACCACCTGATTGAGCCGCTTCTCGAACTCGTCGAACTTCAGCGGCCGGTTGTCGAAGGCGCAGGGCAGGCGGAAGCCGTATTCCACCAAGGTGTTCTTCCTGGCCCGGTCGCCGTTGAACATGGCCCGGACTTGGGGGAGGGTGGCGTGGCTCTCGTCGATGAACAGCACGAAATCCTTCGGGAAGTAGTCCAACAGGGTGTGCGGGGGCGAGCCCACAGGCCGGCCCTCGATGACCCGGGAGTAGTTCTCGATGCCGGAGCAGTAGCCCAGCTCCTGCATCATCTCGATGTCGTACATCACCCGCTGCTTGATGCGCTGGGCCTCGATGAGCTTGTTCTCGCCCTCGAAGAAGGCCACCCGCTCCTCCATCTCCTTGTAGATCTCCTGGATGGCGGCGTCCATCTTCTCCTTGGGGGTGACGTAGTGGGTGGCGGGCCAGATGGGGATGTTGTTCAGCCGCCGGATCGGGACGCCCGTGACCACGTTGATCTCGGACAGCCGGTCGATCTCGTCCCCGAAGAACTCTACCCGGATGGCGGTGTCCTTCCAATAGGCGGGCCAGACCTCCACCGTGTCCCCCCGGACCCGGAACATATTGCGCTCGAAAGCGATGTCGTTGCGCTCGTACCGGATGGCCACCAGCCGGTGGAGCAATTCTTCGATCTTGATGACGGTCCCCACCCGCAGGGCCACCATCATCTTGGCGAAGTCCTCCGGCTCGCCCAGGCCGTAGATGCAGGACACGGAGGACACCACGATCACGTCCCGCCGCTCCAGCAGGGAGGCGGTGGCGGACAGCCGCAGCCGGTCGATCTCCTCGTTCACCGACGAGTCCTTCTCGATGAACGTATCGGTATGAGGGATGTACGCTTCGGGCTGATAATAGTCGTAATAGGACACGAAATATTCCACCGCGTTGTTGGGGAAGAACTCCCGGAACTCGGCGCACAGCTGAGCGGCCAGGGTCTTGTTGTGGGCCAATATCAATGCGGGCCGCTGCACCTGCTCGATGACCTTGGCCATGGTATAGGTCTTGCCGGACCCGGTGACGCCCAACAGGGTCTGCTCGTCCAGGCCGTTGTCGATGCCGGCCGCAAGAGCGGCGATGGCCTCCGGTTGGTCCCCGCTGGGCGTGTATTCTGATACGACTTCGAATCTGGCCATAGGCGTACCCTCCTGGATCGATCGTGTGGCATGTCCCTATGATAGAACGGGCGTTTTAATATGTCAAGCTTTTTTTGACAAGATCTCGTGCTGACAGACAAAAAGATGGGAACGGGCCATTATATCACATGCCCGCGGGGACGGCAAGCGGCCGGGACTGCCCTGCGTTCACACATAGAACCGCCAGGGGAAGTCCACCGCCTCCTGGGCGTAGTCGATGCCGATCCGCTTCCCGGTGTGGACGCGCAGCGCCTCCAGGTCCTCCGGCGGTACGGGCAGGTCCAGCTCCTCCAGGCTGGCGCAGATGGAGAGCTCCTGAGAGCCCCAGGGCAGGCCGTTGAGGGCACGGTCGATGTTCATGCCGGCGCACACCTTGCCTGGGCCGTTGAGGAAGTTCTTTTTTTGGTAGGAGCTCAGCGCTCCGGCCTTGCAATGGAAGCGGTTTTCTGCTATGATATCTTGGTTGTGCCTGGGGGACAGCCCGCGGATGAGCACCGCCGCAGGCTCGCCCTCGGGCTCGGTGACGAAGTTGAGGCAGCAGTGCATCCCATAGATGAGATACACATAGGCCGTCCCTGGAGGGGAGAACAGGGTCTTGGTCCGCTGCGTCCTCCGGTAGCCGTAGGCGTGGCACGCCTTGTCCATCCGGCCCACATATGCCTCTGTCTCCGTGATCCTGGCCGCCAGGGTGACGCCGTCGTACCGCCGGACGAGATACTTCCCTACCAGCGAGCGGGCGATCTCCACCGTATCGCCGTCGAAAAAGCTTTGCGCGAGCATACTGTTGCGCCCCTTCCTGTTCGTGTGCTGGAGACATTATACCGCCTTTTTGGCCATTTGAAAACCCGGAGCTGACGACTTATGGACGAGAACACAATGAAAAGACTGGCCAAGCCCATGATCGTGGTCGCTACCCTGATCTGGGGCTCTACCTTCTTCATCTTGAAGGACACCCTGGACGATGTGGACCTGATGTTCCTGCTGGCCTTCCGCTTCACCCTCGCGGCCGGCGTGCTGGCGCTGGTGTTCTGGCGGCGTTGGCGGGACATAGACCGCTCCTACTGGTGGCGGGGCGGGACGATGGGCGTGCTGCTCTTCGCCGCATATACGGTGCAGAACTTCGGGCTGATGGACACGACCCCAGGGAAGAACGCCTTTTTCACCGCGGTGTACTGCGTCATCGTCCCCTTCCTCTACTGGGCGGTGGACCGGCTGCGGCCCAGCCGCTGGAACGTGCTGGCAGCTCTGCTGTGCGTGGCGGGCATCGGCCTGGTGTCTTGGGACGGGGGCTTCGTGCTCACCAAGGGGGATCTGCTCACCCTGCTCGGCGGCGTGCTCTATGCCTGCCACATCGCGGCGGTGTCCAAGTCCTCCCAGGGCAGGGACATCTTCCTGCTCACCGTCATCCAGTTCGCGGCCGCGGCCCTGTGCTGCTGGGCGGGGACGCTGTGCTCCGGCGGCTTCCCCGTCGATGGCCTGCCCGTCCGGGCCTGGCTGGTGCTGCTGTATCTGGCCACCGCCGCCACCTGCGTGGCGCTGCTGTTCCAGAACATCGGGCAGAAATACACCGATCCCTCTTCCGCCGCCCTGCTGCTGTCGCTGGAGGCCCCGTTCGGGGTGGCGTTTTCCGTGCTGTTCGGCCAGGAACGGCCCACGGCGCTGATGTATGCCGGTTTCCTGCTCATCTTCCTGGCGGTGGTGTGCTCGGAGACCCAGTTCAAGTTCCTGCGCAGGCCGGCGAGGACATGAAAAGTACCGGGCTTTGCCCGGTACTTTTCCTCACAGGTGCTTCTCCAGCCAGACCAGCACGTCGGCATACACCTCGCCCTTGTCGATCTCGTTGAGCATCTCGTGCCGCCCGCCGGGATAGAGCTTCATGGTCAGATCGGCGGTGCCGTGGTCTTTGAAGAATCCGTATACCTTTTTCACGCCCTCTCCGTTGGAGCCCACCGGGTCCCGGTCGCCGGAGAACAGGTACACCGGGGTGGAAGGGTCCATCTGGGACAGGGCCTGCTCGCTGGAGATGTACTGCAAGCCCCCCATCATGTCCCGGAACATCCCGGCCGTGGGCTTGAAGGTGCAGAAGGGGTCCTTCAAGTAGGCGTCCACCACCGATTCGTCCCGGCAGATCCAGTCCGCGGAGGTGCGGTTGGGCTTGAACTGCTCGTTGTAAGCGCCCAGGGACAGTTTGTCCACCAGGGCGCTCACCGTCTCCGGCCCCCGCAGCGCACAGATGGCGCCGGCCACCGCCTTGCCCGCCTGGATGAGAGCGGACCGCTCCTGGCCGGTGCCGGACAGGATGCAGCCGTCCACCGTGCCGGGATAGGCGCACAGATAGGTCCGGGCCAGGAAGGAGCCCATGGAATGGCCCAGCAGGAAATAGGGCACGCCGGGATACCGCTCCCCCATGAGCACGCGCAAATGGCGCACGTCCGCCGTCACCAGGGTCCAGCCGTCCTTTTTGCCGAAGTACCCGTACTTGCCGTCGTCCACCGTCTTGCCGTGGCCGAGATGGTCCTCGCCGCACACCACGAAGCCGCGCTGCGCCAGCCAGCGCGCGAAATGGTCGTACCGCCCGGCGTACTCCGCCACACCGTGGACGATCTGCACCACCGCCCTGGGCGCGCCCTCCGGCGTCCATAGGTCCACATGGCAGTGGTGGACGCCGTCCTTGGAGGGAAAGGAAAATTCTGTGTGTCCAGTCATATTTTGTTCACCCCATCGTCGTCATTCTGTGGTATGATAAGTCACGGTATAGTTTAGTATACCTCCCGGCATTTGTCAATTTACAAGATCCCCCCGCTGCAAAAAGGAGAAGCGTCATGAAAAAATGTCTGTCCCGTCTCATCGCGTCCCTGCTGGCCGCCGTCCTGTTGGCGGTCCCCGCCTCCGCTCTCACAGTGGATCAGGCCCTGGAGCTGCTGGAGGACAACTATTACTATGACATACCGGACGAAGCCTATGGAGCGGCCACCCTGGAGGAGCTGTTCCAGTGCCTGGGCGACCCCTACACCGGCTACATGACCGCGGAGCAATACCAGACCTTCCTGGGACTGGTGGAGGACACCGTGGACCTGGTGGGCATCGGCGTGGCCATACGGTACTCCGATCAGGGCATATTGGTGGACGAGCCCCTGCCCGGCGGCAGCGCCCAGGAGGCGGGCATTCAGAGCGGGGACCTCATCGTGGCCATCGACGGCGTGTCCTGCGTCCCTGCCGGGGACATCCACCGGGACCTGATGCTGGGCGAGGAGGGCACGGAGGTGACGGTCACCGTCCTGCGGGACGGCAGTACCCAGGACTACGTCCTCAGCCGCCGGACGGTGTACATCCCCAACACCCGGGTGTCCCTGCTGGAAGGGGGGGTCGGCTATGTGGACTGTGACAGCTTCGGCGCCGACACCGGCAAGCTGTTCGGCGAAGGGCTGGAGCAGTACGACAGCCAGGTGGAGCTCTGGCTGGTGGATCTGAGGGACAATTCCGGGGGCTATGTGGACTCCGCGCTGGACATGCTGGGCGAGCTGAACGGTCCGGGCCGCTACCTCTACTTCGAGGATCAGCACGGAGAGATGACCGGCTTCGTGCGCTACGATCCGTCGATCACCGATAGACCGCTGATCGTCCTGGTGAACGGCGAGAGCGCCAGCGCCTCGGAGCTGCTGGCCTCCGGTGTGCGGGACATCGATCGCGGCGTCCTCATCGGCAGCCGTACCTACGGCAAAGGGGTGGCGCAGGCCATCCTGGATGAAGAGACGGTCCCCGAGTACTTCGACGGGGACTGCATGAAGGTCACCACCGCCCGGTTCTACTCCGCGGGCGGGAACACCACCGACCGGATCGGCGTCATCCCGACCCTGCTGGTGGACGATGGCTACACACAGGCGGTGGCCATGGCCCTGTGCGGCGGCAGTGAGGAAACGTCCGTGCTGTGCGTCATGCCGGGCTCCTATCCCTTCTATGTGGATCCCGACGCGGACGCCGACGTGCTGGCCGCTCTGTTGGGGGCCCTACCGCCCCAGATCCCCGTGTTCTACCGGGACGGCTTGGACGGCGTGTTCGGCCAATGCGCTCCCGCCGAAGCGGCGGAGAAGCTGGGGCTGGAGTACGACAGCCGCTGGTTCTCCGACGTGGCGGACAGCCCGTATGTCTATGCCATCAACGCCATGAGCGCCTACCGTCTGCTCAACGGCACCGCTCCCGGCGCGTTCAGCCCCGAGGAGCAGCTCACCCGCGCCCAGCTCTGCGTCATGCTGGCCCGGGTGCTCAACGTGAGCGCCTTCGGGCCCAGCCGCTTTTCCGATGTGGCCCCAGACGCGTGGTACGCCGGCGGGGTGAACGCCATGGCCCTGCTGGGCCTGGTGGACGGCGTGGGCGAGGGCCGGTTCGACCCGGACGGGACCTTGACCCAGGAGCAGTTCCTCACCATCATGGGCCGGGTGGGCCGGTATCTCAACTTCGCCCTGGACAGCTATGGACAGGCCGTGGAGGCCGCGGGCGACGAGCTGCCCCCGGACATGGCGCTGTACCTCGCCGCTTATTCCGACTGGGCAAAGAGCAGCGTGGCCGTATTGGCCTGGGGGCTGGAGGACGGCCTGGGCGTACCGGGCGACATGCTGTACGCCCCTATGGAGTCCCTCACGCCTTCCGCCGCCATCCTGCGGGGAGAGGCCGCCGCTGGGATGTACGCTTTGCTGTCCGGGCTGGAGATCCTGCCGTGACCTTTCGCAGCCAAGACCCCTTCCGGTCTTGGCTGCCTTGTCTATCGTGATGAAAAGGAGGACCGCTCATGAGCATCCTGCTCCATATCTGCTGTGCGCCCTGCTCCGTGGCCTGTGTCAAACAGCTCCGGGAGGAGGGGCGGGAGCCTGTCGGTTTTTGGTACAACACTAATATCCATCCCTTCCTGGAATACAAGGCCCGGCGGGACACGCTGCGCCGGTACGCCCAGGACATCGGCCTGGAGCTCCGGGAAGAGGACGTCTACGGTCTGCGGCAGTTCACCGCCGCCGTGGCCGGGGACAGCGACCACCGCTGCGGGTACTGCTACGCCTGCCGTATGGAGCAGACCGCCCGGTATGCCGCGGAGAACGGGTTCGAGCAGTTCACGACCACTTTGTTGGTGTCTCCGTACCAGGACCGGGAGCTCATCTGTGCCATAGGGGCCAAGATGGGGGAGCGATATGCGGTGGAGTTCGTCCCCTATGATTTCCGGCCCCGCTTCCAGGAGGGCCAGGAGGAGGCTCGGGCCCTGGGGCTGTACATGCAGAAGTACTGCGGCTGTGTGTACAGCGAGGAGGACCGGTTCTCCAACCGCCGGAAGAAGGAGCTGCATAAGCTGCACAAGGCGCAGGGGAGGGCTGAGACGTGATGCTGGAGGAAGGGAAGGTCTATCCCGCTTCCATCGAGGGCTTCGCCAGCGGCGGCGAGGGGGTCGCCCGTATCGGCGGTATGGCGGTGTTCGTCAAAGGCGCGCTGCGGGGCGAGCGGGTGGAGGTGGCCATCGAGCACATCGGCCACAACGCGGCCTGGGGCCATATAGAGCGGCTGCTGGAGCCGTCCCCGGCCCGCATCGAGCCGGACTGCCCCTATTACGGCCGCTGCGGCGGCTGCCAGTTCCGGCACATGGCCTATGAGGAGGAACTGGAGGCCAAAAGGCAGCGGGTGGAGGATGCGCTGCGGCGTATCGGTGGCGTGGACATCTGCGTTCCTGTGATTTATGGGGCGGAAAATACGGAACGTTATCGAAACAAGGTGCAGTTCCCTGTGGCGGACGGAGCCATCGGCTATTATCAAGGCCGGACACACCAGGTGGTGGACGTGGCCGATTGTCTGCTCCAGCCGAAGCTGGACACGGTGTGCCGGGATGCGGTCAAGGACTGGATGGGACGGTTCCGTGTACCGGCCTACGACGAGAGGACGGGGAAGGGGCTGATACGGCACCTGTTCTTGCGCACCGATTCCGCGGGGGAAGCGCTATGCTGCCTGGTGGTGAACGGCAGGAAGCTGCCCCATGAGGAGCAGCTCGTGGACGCCCTGCGCCGCGCAGCCCCCACGCTGGTGGGGGTGGTGCTGTCCGTCAACACCCGGCGGACCAATGTGATCCTGGGCGATGCGTACCGCCTCCTTTGGGGGAGGGACTGGCTGGAGGAGACATTGTGCGGGCATACGTTCCGGCTGTCGGTGCCCTCCTTTTTCCAGGTGGACCGGGATCAGACCGAGGTGCTCTACCGGCGGGCCTTGGACTTCGCCGCGCTCACCGGGACAGAGACGGTGGTGGATCTGTATTGCGGCATCGGGACCATCAGCCTGACGATGGCGGAGAGGGCCGGGCAGGTCGTGGGGGTGGAGGTGGTGCCCCAGGCGGTGGAGGACGCGAAGGAGAACGCCCGACGCAACGCCCTGGAGGACAAGGTCCGTTTCCAGTGTGGCGATGCTGCGGATCTGGCGCTCCGGCTGGAGGCGGAAGGGGTCCGTCCGCATGTGGTGGTGGTGGATCCGCCCCGGAAGGGCCTGGCGGCGGAGGTGATAGAGACCATCGCCCGCATGGGTCCGGACCGGGTGGTATACGTCTCCTGCGATCCGGCCACCCTGGCCCGGGACGTGAAGCGATTCACCTCGCTAGGCTATGCGCCGGTCAAGGCCGAGGCTGTCGATCTGTTCCCTCGGACGGCGCATGTGGAGACATGTCTGCTCCTCTCGCGGAGGGCAGATACGGAAGAGATATAGTAAAGATAGGAGAGGACGCTATGATCCGGCTCATCGCCAGCGATATCGACGGCACCCTGCTCCCCTATGGGGGCACGGACATACCGGAAGAGATCTTCCATGAGATCCTGCGGCTGGAGGAAAAAGGCATACTGTTCTGCCCCGCCAGCGGACGGCAGTACACCAGCTTGCGGGGCCTGTTCGCTCCGGTGGCGGACAGGGTCCCGTTCCTGTGTGAGAACGGGGCGGTGGTGTACGGCCCCGGAGCCCCCGGCCCTGTGCTGGGCAAAACGGTGATGGACCGGGAGGGATGCCTGGCCCTGTGCAGGGACATCATGTCCATCCCGGGGCTGGAGGCTCTGGTCTCCGGCGCCGATACCAGCTACCTGTGCCCCAGATACGGGGAGATCGTCCCACTGGTCCGGGACTATGTGGGCAACAACACGGTGGTGCTGGACCGCTTCGAGGAGGTGCCGGAGGACATCGTGAAGGTGTCCGCCTACTGCCCCACCGGGACGGCGGAGATGGAGGCGGCCCTGGCCCCCCGGTGGGGCGGGACCTTCCATGCCGCGGTGGCCGGCGAGGTCTGGCTGGACTTCACGCTGGCGGACAAGGGGACAGGGCTGGAGAAGCTGTGCGCCGCTTTGGGCGTAGAGCTGGACGAGGTGATGGCCTTCGGGGACAACTTCAACGATATCTCCATGCTGGAGCGGGCGGGACGCCCATACCTGATGGAGAACGCGGTCCCGGCGCTGAAAGCGCGTTTCCCCGTCCGCTGCGAGCGGGTAGCGGACGTGCTCCGGACGCTGTGACGGGGCAGGCCGCGCATCGAGAGGCAGGCCGTGGGCGAAGATCCGTACCACCGGGCCCTCACAGATCCTTCGCCACCAGGATATATGCCTTGGTCCGCTCCACCTCCCGGAAGCCGGAGCGCAAGAAGAGGCGTACCGCCGGATCGTCGATGGCGATATCGTCCCAGAGCCGCGCCACGCCGTTGGCTCTGGCCGCCTCGCAGAGCAACGCCAAGCCCTGACTGCCGTATCCCCGCCCGCGGTATGCGGCGGGAACGATGATATCGCAAAAGCACGCGTCCTCGTCGAAATGATAGGCGGCTTCCCCCACGAACACGCCCAGGGCATCGTCGCGGAGGTATCGATAGAAATGGCGCCCCGTCCCATCCTCCACCCACCGGCCATACCAGTCCGCCCAGCGCTCCCGGGGGAAAGGGACGATCCCGCCATAGGCGTGGTTGTAGGACATGGTCGCCGGGTCGCGCAGGAACTCCTGGCGGAAGGTCAGCTCCTCGAACGCAGGGCGGTGCAGGGTGATGGTGGACATGGGATCGCTCCTCTCTCTAAGACCTTTCTGGCGGCGTCCGGCCGTCCCGGGGTGTGGAGATCGGTCTGAGTGTTCCCCCATTTATACCATGCCGGCCGGGCTTTTGTAAAGCGTGTGTCGCATCCACGGAGGGTGAGCAGGTCCTATGGGCCTGCCGCCCTCGCTCTTGTCCTTGCCTTGTGTGCTCCCGGCGGCGTCCGGATCGTTGTGCAGCTTGACGGCCACAAGATCCTCCGCCCGTCTTGCATTTTCCGCCGTGGTCTGATATGCTGGGACAAACCGTCCATGGGAGGGAACACAGAATGATCACCATCAACAACGCCCCTGTCCGCTGGCAAGGCGGCCGCTTCGTCCCGGCCGCCGGACCGGAGGGCAAGGAAGGGACCATGGCCTATGCCATCCTCAAGGCCCATGATATCTCCGGCAGCGCGGAGCGCCTGTCGATCCGATTCGACGCCATGGCGTCCCACGACATCACCTATGTGGGCATCATCCAGACCGCCCGGGCCTCGGGCATGGAGGAGTTCCCGCTGCCCTACGTGCTCACCAACTGCCACAACTCTCTGTGCGCCGTGGGAGGCACCATCAATGAGGACGACCATGTGTTCGGCCTGTCCGCCGCGAAGAGATACGGCGGTGAGTTCGTCCCCGCCCACCAGGCGGTCATCCACTCCTATATGCGGGAGCGGTATGCCGCCCCGGGCAAGATGCTGCTGGGCTCCGATTCCCACACCCGCTATGGCGCATACGGCTGTATGGCAATCGGCGAGGGCGGGCCGGAACTGGCCCGGCAGCTCCTGAAAAAGACCTATGACATCCCATGGCCCAAGGTGATCGCCGTCTATCTCACCGGCGCGCCCCGGCCCGGCGTGGGGCCCCAGGACGTCGCCCTGGCGTTGGTGGGGGCCACCTTCAAGACGGGAGCGGTGAAGAACGCCGTCATGGAGTTCTTCGGCCCGGGGGTGGCCGCGCTCTCTATGGATCAGCGGGCGGGGATCGACGTGATGACCACTGAGACCACCTGCCTGTCCTCCGTGTGGCAGACGGACGAGCAGACCCGCACTGCCCTATCCCTGCTGGGCCGTGGGGACAGCTACCGCGAGATGGCGCCCGCCGAGGGCGCGCGCTATGACGGCGTCGTGACCGTGAGCTTGGACAAGGTGGAGCCCATGATCGCCCTGCCCTTCCACCCTTCCAACGCCTACACCATCCGGGAGTTCAAAGCCAACATGGCCGACCTGCTCCATCAGGTGGACGTGGACGCGGCGCAGCAGCTCGGCGTGAAGGGCGCGGCGTCCCTGGTGGACAAGATCGTGGACGGCCAGTTCCGGGTGGATCAGGGCGTCATCGCCGGGTGCTCCGGCGGCACCTATCAGAACCTGAAACGGGCCGCTGAGATCCTCAAGGGCTGCTCCATCGGCTCCGGCGCGTTCTGGCTGTCCTGCTATCCCGGGTCCATGCCGATCGATCTGGAGCTGGCGAAGCAGGGTTATCTGGCCCAGCTCATGGCGGCGGGCGTGTCCATGCGCTCGTGCTTCTGCGGGCCGTGCTTCGGGGCGGGAGACGTGCCTGCCAACGGGGCCTTCTCCATCCGCCACTCCACCCGCAATTTCCCCAACCGGGAGGGCTCCAAGCCTGGGGACGGGCAGATCTCTTACGTGGCCCTCATGGACGCCAGGTCCATCGCGGCCACCGCACGGATGGGCGGTGTGCTCACCGGGGCGGACGAGCTGCCCGACGTGCCCGCCGACCGGCCGGACGAGCATTGGAACTACGATAGCTCCGCCTACGAGTCCCGGGTGTATTTCGGCGTGGGCAAGCCCCAGCCGGACACCGAGCTGGTGTTCGGGCCCAACATCGCCGACTGGCCGGAGCAGATCCCCCTGCCCGACGATCTGCTGCTCACCGTGTGCGCCGCTATCTACGACCCCGTGACCACCACCGACGAGCTGATCCCCTCCGGGGAGACCTCCTCTTACCGCTCCAACCCGCTGCGGCTGTCGGAGTTCGCCCTGAGCCGGAAGGATCCGCAGTACGTCCCCAGGGCCAAGGCCATCCAGGCCGTGGAGCGGCTGCGCCGGACGGACCCCGATGCCCCCGAGGTGCGGCAGGCGCTGGGCGGCTGCGATCCCGCCCGCACGGGCCTGGGTTCTCTGGTGATGGCCCTCAAGCCCGGGGACGGCTCCGCCCGGGAGCAGGCCGCGTCCTGCCAGCGGGTGCTGGGGGGCTGCGCCAATATCGCCGGGGAGTATGCCACCAAGCGCTATCGCTCCAACGTGGTGAACTGGGGGATGCTGCCCTTCGTGGCCGATGGGCTGGAGGAGCTGGATCTGCAGCCCGGTGACCGGGTGTATGTCCCGGGCGTGCGCACCCTGCTGGAAGGGGAAGGGGAGCAGCTCACCGCCACCGTCCTGCGTGAGCGCGGGGAGACGGCCGTCACCCTGTCCCTGCCCGGACTGGCCAGAGAGGAGCGGGACATCATCCTGGCCGGGTGCCTCATCAACTACTATGCACAAAAATGACGCGCAGATCCATCTCAGGAAGGTGGATGGGAAGAACGTCTGGGAGCTGGTGGAGCTCCAGGTGAGGGAGGACCAGCGGGAGTTCGTAGCCTCCAATACCGTCAGCATCCTGGAAGCATACACCACCCTGGCGGCAGGGGGGCACGTCCTCCCCTTCGGGGTATACGACGGCGAGGCGCCGGTGGGTTTCCTCATGATCGGCTATGACTGCACCGATTGGGAGGACGCGCCCAAGATCGCCGCCGGGAACTACTGCCTGTGGCGGCTGATGATCGATGAGCGCTATCAGGGCCGGGGGTTGGGCAAAAGCGCCATGGAGCTGGCGCTGGCGTTCATCCGGACCATGCCCTGTGGAAAGGCGGAGCGCTGCTGGCTGTCCTATGAGCCGGAGAATGCTGCCGCAAGGACGCTCTACCAGTCGTTCGGCTTCCGGGAGACCGGAGAGATGGACGGCAGGGAGGTCATCTCCACGCTGTCCCTGGAGTGAGGGCGAGCGGCAGGGGCGGTCCCTGCGAGGCCCGGACGAGAAAAGAGCGGCGCAGCCGGAAGGCTGCGCCGCTCCTCATGAGACGGGACGTCCGTTCTTGACCTGTTGGACGGTTCGAGGCGTCGTTCATACCTTGAGCCAGTCTTTCAGGTCGGCCAGATCGTTCGCGATATGTACACAGGGGAAACGCTCGAAGGCGGAGGCTCTGGTGGTGCCGTTGAGCACCGCGCAGAACCGGCAGCCGCCCGCCTGAGCGGTGGCGGCGTCGATCACCGTGTCGCCGCAGAACAGCACCCGTTCCGGCCCCAGGCCCAGCCGCTCCAGGGCCAGGTGCAGCCCCTCCGGGTGGGGCTTGGCGTGGTAGACCTCGTCCCCGCCGATGACCAGGTCCAGCAGCTCCTCCAGCTCCTGGTGGGCGAAGATCTGCCGGATGGTCTCACCGGGCTTGGTGGACACGATGGCCGTGCGCACGCCTGACTCCTTCAGCGCCCGGAGCAGCTCCGCCGCGCCGGGGAAGAACTTCGTGCCTTCGATCATCAGCGCCCGGCCCGGGCCGTCCCCCTTCACACCCACCGTGTGCTTGAAGGTGTGGCAGAACGCCTCCTGCCGCGCCCGGTCGTGGTCGCCGGTGATGAGGGAGTAACCGTCTGCCAGGGTGAGGCCGATGGTGGGCCGTACCTGTTCCATGGTGGGCGGGTCCAGCCCCAGGGCGGTGAAGCCCAGACGGTAACCTTCGGCGATGCCCAGGGTGGAATCCCCCAAAGTGTAGTCAAAGTCGAAAAATACCCCTTTATAGTCCATGATATGACCTCGGCTTTTCAAAATGGGCCCGTCTCCGGGCCGTGCTTGGAATCATATCACAGGTGGGGCCGGTTTTCAACACTTAAAATGATTAACTCTCGGCCTGCTCCAGAAGGTTGGCCGCGCCGTAGCGCAGGCAGCGGTACAACCGTTGCCGGCCCCGCTTCAGTGTGCGGGACACGGTGGACTTGTTCACCCCGAATCGTTGGGCGATGGCCTCCATGCTCATGTTCCGGCCGTAGTAGAGGATCATGTACTCCCGCTGGCGCTCGGTCACGTCTTGGCGCAGGGCGTGAGTGAGGTTGCGCTTCAGGCGGTTGATCTGATCTTTGTTGTCCTGGGCCATCAGCTCGGTGTATACCGCCAGGTCCACCATGCCGAAGGTGTTGTCATAAGAAACAGTACGCATCGTTCAAGCCCTCCTTCTGTGGTCCGTAAGGACGCTCTTCCCGGCACAGCGCCGGGGGACATGCTTCTCGTAGTAGTGCTCCAGGTGGCGGGCCACGGCCCGCACGTCCCGATACATGGAGCGCAGGGGCCGGATGCGCCCCTCTAGCTGGAGCCGCCGGTCGTCGTCCTCCGCCTCGCGGCTGGCGCGCTCCAATTCCACGATGCGGCGGCGCAGGCCGGCCGCAGTCTGTTGATATTCCAGTGAAAGTTCGTACAGTGTCACGATGTCTCCTTTTCTCTCCTGCCCACCCGGCGCAGCCGGTGGGCGAAATAGGTCCGGGCATACCGGCTCAGGCAGTCCTCGCACACCGCCTGGCCGTCCAACTCGAAATACGGGTCGCCGGGGTACAGTTCGCCCCGGCATAGGTCGCACCGCGTTTCCCGCGGGCCCTGGGGATCCCATGCTGCCGTTCTGACTCAACCCTCTCTTTTTTCATTTCTTTTCGAAAAACTGTTGACAAGTCCCTCCCTTGCTGTTATAATAATCATCGTTGTGAACGCGGAAGCTTCTGTGCTGGTGTAGCTCAGCCGGTAGAGCAGCTGATTTGTAATCAGCAGGTCGGGGGTTCGAATCCGTCCACCAGCTCCACCTTACTTCCGCCCGATCGGTACGGAGGAGTACCCAAGTGGCCAAAGGGGACAGACTGTAAATCTGCTGGCTTTGCCTTCGATGGTTCGAATCCATCCTCCTCCACCACGCTGGAGCAAGCTTTATGCCGCTTGCTCCAGCTTTTTTTGCGATCGGGATGGCGTCCCTTCCGCGCCGGTTCCGCGTGGGGCCGGAGCGCGGGGGCCAGATAGGGCAGGACGATCGTCCGGCTTTGCCCTCGCGTATCCGTTTGCTGATCTGTGTCGATCTCATAGCTCGAACTCCTTTTTCTTTTTTGGAACGCCCGTTCAATTCGTTTATAACCATATCACTATCTTGATGGAAAGTCAAGGCCGTGGGGAGAGTTTTTTCGACGTGATTTTTCAAAAAAGACCGAAAAAAGGGACAGTGGGTAGAGAGCAGTTGCACGGCTTTTGTCAGGAGCCCTGGATCTGCAAGGGTTCTACACATTGCCCGTTGACGTGCGCGGCCTGAGGGAGTATGATGAGGAAAACGAGTCAGGAGGCCGTCATGAAAAGAAAAACGACTTTTGGATTGTTGGGATTGGTCGCGGCGGGCGCCGGTGTGGCAGGGGGCTGGGCCGCCCTGGGCAACTATCTGTACGATCGCTGTATGATCCCCGTGGCGCGCGATCCGGAGGAAGAGGAGGTCAACCCCGTCCAGGCGGGGGGCCGCCTGTGGGCCCGGGACCGGGAGGGCTTTCGAGAGGCCACCATCCAGGCCATGGACGGGCTCATCCTGTGGGCCGCGTTGGTCCCCGGCCGCTCGGACTGCCACCGCTGGGCCGTTTGCGTCCACGGTTATCAGGACACGCACGAGTCCATGGGGGCCATCGCCAAGCATTACAACGATCTGGGCTGGAACGTGCTCCTGCCAGACCAGCGGGGCCACGGCAAGAGCGAAGGCGACTACGTGGGCTGGGGCTATGACGAGCGGCTGGATCTGCTGGGCTGGACCAACTATATCGTCCGCCGGGACCCGGAGGCGGAGATCCTCCTCCACGGCGTGTCCATGGGGGCCGCCAGCGTGCTCATGGCCACCGGAGGGGTGCTGCCCCAACAGGTGAAGGCCGCCATCGCCGACTGCTCCTATACCACCATCGAGGCGGAGATGCGCTATATCCTCGGCCGCTGGATCGATAAGCCCATCGGCCTGCCCCTCCCGGCCGGGGTGCTGTTCGCCGCCCTGCGTAAGACCGTCATGCGCCGGGCGGGCTTCGATTTGCGGGACTGCGCCCCCATCGAGGCGGTGGCACAGTCCAAGACCCCGACCCTGTTCGTCCACGGCGTGGAGGACGATTTCGTCCCCGCCGCCATGATGGGCAAGCTGTATCAGGCGGCCCGCTGCCCCAAAAGCTTCCTGTGGATGCCTGGGGCGGGCCACGCCGCTTCGGTGGGTTCCGACCAAGGGCTGTACTGGAAAGCGGTGGACACCTTCCTCCAGGATCATCTCCCGGATGAGATATGACCAGAAAAACGCCCGGCCTGATTCAATCAGGCCGGGCGTTTTTGACCGAAAGGAGAAAGCGGCATCCTCCCTTTTCAGATCGGTGTTGCCGAAAGCCGCTTCGTCAAACCACTTGTCGAAATATCCAAAGTGAGCAGTCACCTGTTGATGGATGACTGCCCGATGAACCGGAATATGTTAATGTAACACTTGATCTTTATAATGATCGACTTGCTGTAAAATATGCTCGATATTACACTCTCCCGCAAAACGGGTCATATCACAAAAGTTCTCCGATCTATCCATCCAAAATAATTTATTTTCTTCTTCCCTCAATGATACGTTTGCCTTAAGTTTACCAGCATAAATATCAAGCTCATTTTGAGATAAATGATATATAAAATTCATGATATGTGTAAGCACGATATCATCTGACAATATACCTGTTTCTTCGAACGATTCTCGATATGCTGCTTCTTCATCTGTTTCGCCTGACTCTATCTTTCCTCCAACAAAATTTAGCAGATCTTTGTATGGTTCTTTTTTTCGTTTACACATCAATAGCTTTTGCTCATTCTGGTCATAAACTACTATCAAGTTGTATCTCCTCATAAACCATTCCTCCTCAAATCCTCATTTGTCGAGTCGATCATAGCACAGGGCTCCTGTTATATCGATGCGCTTTTGTAGAGATCGCCGAAGTGATGTCCTGGCAACACTTTCCTTAAAAGGGACGCGGCATCGTTTTAGTTGACAAGAGCGGCAAGGATACAGTATAGTAAAAAAGCTGCTCCTCCCACGGGGGAGCGCCGCTGCCGGGAAGCGCGGCAGACGAGACTATTGGCAGATGGGGAATCGATGTGGATCAAGTATTGGATGCGCGTTATGACAAAGAGTTCGACCGTTGGTATGCCTATGACGGCTGCGATCTGGGGGCCGTGTGTACCCGGGAGCGGACCGTCTTCAAGCTTTGGAGCCCGGAGGCGGAGACAGTAGAGCTGTCCCTATACCGGGACGCGGACTCGAGCGCCTATGACTGCCGGGCGTTGGAGCTGGGCGAACGGGGCGTGTGGAGCGTGACGATAGAGGGAGACCTCCATGGGACGTATTACGACTACAAAGTGCAGTATGTGGATCGGACCACCCATACCGCCGACCCATACGCGGTGGCCTGCTGCTGCAACGGGGCGCGGAGCATGGTCGCGGACCTGTTCCGCACCGACCCGGAGGGCTTCGAGAAGGACTGTCCGCCCCCGCTCCAGCCCGAACGGATCATATATGAGCTCCATGTGAAGGACCTTTCCTTCGACCCGGGCAGCGGGGTCCCGGCCCAATACCGGGGGAAGTTCAAGGCGTTCTCCTGGCGTGATGAGGAGGGACGGCTGCCCGTCTGCATGGAGCACCTGAAGAGCCTGGGGGTCACCCATGTCCAGCTCTTGCCCATCTTCGACTTCGCAACGGTGGACGAGGGCGGGAGCGACGAGCAGTTCAATTGGGGCTACGACCCGCTGAACTACAACGTGCCCGAGGGGAGCTATTCCACGGATCCGTCCGACGGGACCGCCCGTATCCGGGAGTGCAAGGAGATGATCCAGGCCCTCCACCAGAACGGCATCCGCGTGGTGATGGACGTGGTGTACAACCACACCTATCACGCGAACTCCTGGCTGGAGCGGTCCGCGCGGGGGTATTATTACCGCCGGTGGGCGGACGGGTCGCTGTCCAACGGCTCCGGCTGCGGCTGCGACCTGGCGGTGGGCCGGGCCATGGTGGACAACTATATCCTCCACTCGGTGATGTTCTGGGCCCGTGAATACCATGTGGACGGCTTCCGCTTCGACCTGATGGGCCTTTTGACCGTGGAGCTGATGAACCGCATCCGCCGGGCGCTGGACGCGGCCTTTGGCCCGGGGGAGAAGCTGGTGTACGGTGAGCCCTGGCGGGCCGGGGACTCCCCAATGGAGCCGGGCACCATCCCGGCTATGAGGGGGAACGTGGCACGACTGGACATGGACATCGCCATGTTCTGCGACTCCACCCGGGACGCCATCAAAGGGGACTGCTTCCATGCCGAGCAGCCCGGTTTCGTCAATGGGGGCATGGGCCTGGGGGAGACCATCCTGTGCGCGGCCGCAGGCTGGACGGGAGGCGTGGGGGATCTCTGCCCCCGCTCTTGCAGTCAGGTGATCAACTATGTGTCCGCCCACGACAACTATACCCTGTGGGACAAGCTGGTCCAGTGCTCGCCCGGGAAGGGAGGCGCGGCCTCCTATCAAGAGCCGAGAGAGGACCTGCTCGCCCAGAACCGCCTGGCGGCGTTCATCTGCTTCACTTGCCAGGGCAACTTGTTCTTCCAGGCAGGGGAGGAGTTCGCCCGCACCAAGCTGGGTGACGACAACAGCTATCGCTCCTCTCCCGAGGTGAACAAGCTGGATTGGCACAGGGCCTGGCGCTTCGGGGCGCTCACCGACTATTACCGGCAGCTCATCCGCCTGCGCAAGTCCCTGCCCGGCCTGTGCGATAAGAGCCCGGAGGCGGGGAAGAGGATCGTGGAGCCCAAGGTCTACCGGGAGGGAGTGGTCTCGTTCCAGGTGGAGAAGGGAGGGCCCTGCGCAGAGCGGCTGTTCGTAGTGTATAACGTTACGGAGCACGACTATGCCATCCGTCTGCCCAGCGGGCGGTGGACCATCCGGGCGGACGGCCTGGATGCCGATCAGCACAAGCCCCTCGTCAGCCAAGACAATTGGGTGACCGTGCTCCCTCGCAGCGGGATGCTGTTACAGTGTGGTTTAGGATGAAAGAGGCCGCGCCTACAGGCGCGGCCTCTTCCGCCGTCGATGCTCGTGCCGCCGGACAGAAGGACGCCCGCCCCATATCCTGGGGCGGGCGTCCTCATGCTTACGGGATCATTTCTTTTTCTTCAGGCTGACGCCTGCGATGTCCATGACCAGCAGCGCAGCGCCGGCCAAGGTCAACAGGCCGGAGACGACCTGGAGAGCGGTCAAGGCGGTGGACCACCACGGAGTCACCTGGATGATGATGGTGTCCGCGCTGATGCCGTCCATGCCGCGGGAATGGACCACCGTGTAGAGGATGCGGTGGGCGGACTCGCGCATGGCACGGGCCATGGGGGCGTTCTCCTTGGAAGCGCCGGGGCCGTAGTCGGCGAACTCATAGCCGAGGTCGCTGGCCGCGCCGCCCACTGCGGTGCCCGTCACACCGGGGTAGTTGTCGGGGATGTCGTTGCCCGCCAACACCTCGTGAGGCTTGGACATATAGCTGCCGTCATACATGTCCGTCACGGCGAAGCCGCTCATGCCTGCCTCGCCGCGCAGCCAGCTCGTCATGAGCTCGGGCATGGCGCCGGACCAGAATGCGCCCAGGCGGTTGAAGGCGGTCATGACGCACTTCGCGTCGGCCCGCACGATGGGGATCTCGAAAGCGCGCAGGTAGAGCTCACGCAGGGCCTGCTCGTTGCACCAGGTGCCGATGCCCTGCCGCTGCTCCTCCTGATCGTTGAGCACGAAGTGCTTGTTGTAGACGTAGACGCCCTTGGACTGGATGGCCTCGGATTCCACGGTGGCGATCAGGCCGGTGAGGATGCCGTCCTCGGAGTAGTACTCGAACACGCGGCCGGAGTAGGGCGTGCGGTGGATGTTCAGGCCCGTGCCGTAGAAGCCGGCATAGCCCGCCCACATGGCGTCCTCGCCGATCAGCTCGCCCACTTCACGCACCAGAGCGTCGTTGAAGGTGGCGGCGATGATGCCGTTACAGGGATAGCAGGTGCCAGTGGTGTCCTTGTCCGGGTCGTTGGTCTGGGTGGCGTAGCCGTTGGGGCCGAGGCTGTACTTCTGGGTCACGCCGCTGGGGCCGTTGTGATCCAGGGTCTCCGGCTTGCCGATCTCCTCCACCGCCACCGTCATACGCAGGCCGACGGCGCACAGCTCGCTGAGCTGGCTATAGGTCAACTGATCCAGCAGCTCGTCCCACATGGGATCGTCATAGGGGATGGGCTTGCCCTCCGCGTCCTCCATGAGATTGACCAACTGGTATGCGGTGTCCGTAGAGCCCATGGTGGGCCAATCGCCGTCGTTCTCCGGCAGATCGGCGTCGTCCAGCACCACGTCTGCGGCGATCTGGTCGGTCATGCTGAGCTTCACATAGTTGCTGTTCTTATCGTCGCTGTCAGCTTCCCAAAGCATGGTCGTGCCTTTCCAGTCGCTCCTGGAAATGTAGGTCACTTTGTTGTCGCCGGCGCCTGCATAGCGGTTGATGTCCGCAGCGGCGAACAGGCTGGTGACGTCCGCGCCGGTGCCGTATGCCTTGGAATAGGTCTCGCTGTCGAAGTCGTAGTCCATGGTGTAGGTCAGGGCCTTGTCGCCGTTGGCGGTCATGCCGTTGGAGGTGGACTTGCCCTTCGCGGCCAGGATGTTGTTCACAGCAGCGTGGGAGTCGTCTGCCGCCGTCAGGTAATAGGTCCCTTCGTCCAGGATGAAAACGCCGGTCCCGTATGCGTCGTAGGAGGTCAGGAAATACTCCGGGACCTCTACCGTCACGGTCTCGCTGGCGCCCGGCTCCAGGAGCTGGGTCTTGCCGTAGCCGACGAGCTCCACGGACGCCTTCTCGATCTGGTTGTCCTTGTCATAGTCGGTATAGGGCTTCTGGGCGTAGATCTGCACCGTCTTTTTGCCCGCGGCGCTGCCGGTGTTGGTCACATCGACGCTGACGGTATAGGTGGTCTCCATCCCGCTGCCGGACTTCTCCACCTTCATGTCGGACATCTCGAAGGTGGAATAGCTCAGGCCGTAGCCGAAGGGATAGGCCACGACGCTGTCATAGTCGAAGTCGCCCACGTTGGCCGTGCCCAGGACCTTGTCCTCGTACCGTGTCTCGGTGTAGCGGTATCCCACATAGATGCCTTCCTGATACACCACGTACATGTTGAACACACGGGCGGTGGAGCCGAACGTATATTTGTCGGAACCCTGATAGGTGTAGCTTCCGAAATTGGCCATGGCGGGGTCCAGCAGGTTGTCGGTCCACCAGGTGTCGGGCAGAGAGCCGGAGGGGTTCACCGTGCCCGACAGGATATCGGTCACGGCGTACAGGCCGGTCTGGCCCACGGAGCCGATCCACAGCGCGGCGTCGATCCCATAGGCGTCGTCATCGATGAACTGCGCGGAGAGCGGATTGGCGCTGTTGATCAGCAGCACGATCTTGGACAGCTTCCCCGCGTCCTTGTACTCTTTCAGCCCCGCCAGCACGGCCAGCTCGTTCTTGTTGGGGCGCAGATAGTCGCCGTTGGCACCGTCGTCGTGGCCGGTGCTCTTCAGGTCGTTGGCCTCGCCGCCGACACGGCCGATGACGAAGATCGCGACCTCGCCCTTGCCGAAGCTGTCCACCGCGTCGGATTTCTGGATCTGCTTCCAGGAGGGCTCGTTGATGTTGCCGGGGTCGAAGTCACGGCCGTATTCCTCCGACACGTACCAGTCCAGCAGGTCCTTGTTGACCACCGTATAGCCCGCCTCGGTGAACACCTGCTGGTAGGTGGGCGCGTCGGCAGAGGAGACCGCGCCCGACCCGGTGCCGCCGTATACGGGGGAAATGGCGGTGGCGCCGAACAAAGAGACCTCTTTGCCGCTGAGGGGCAGGGTGTCGCCGTCGTTCTTCAGCAGGACGGCGCCCTCGTTCTCCACCTCGCGGACCTTGGCCAGACCGGCCGCCTTCAGCTCCGCCACGGACTGGAACGCGCTGTCGAAGTACCGGGCATACTCGCCGCTGGTGCCCTCGGCGTGTTCTGTCCGGGTGGTGGTGATGCCCAAGAAAGAGTTGATCTGGCCGGCGAACTCATTGGCGATGGTGCCGGCAAAGAACGAAAGGACCAAAAGGACTGCCATGATATTGGTAAAGATCTTTTTTATGAGCCGGTTCTTTGAGGTTTTCATCGATATCAGTATCCTTTCCTCATCCTGATCTGACAATCGTCCGGCGTTTCCGCGCCGCCCATGCGGTGGCGGCACGGATTCATCCTGTACGTTCCCGTCTCCATCCACTTCCTGCCATCCCCGATATGCGCGATAAATTGGGAGATCCGTCCAGGATGCCGCAGCTTAGACGATTGTCTCTCGTATATATTACACTATTTTCATGTTTTATGAAAGTTTGCAAAAATCTGCGTTTCGGCGCATGATGCCGTATTTCTTACGTGTAATCGAAAACATCATATATACGTGCGGATAGATGATATCTATAACAGCTTTTTTCGTGAACAGAGCGATATCAGACGTGAAAATGGAGCGGCTGGAGCGTTCCATACCGAAGGCCGATTGACGAACAGAAGATTTCATGCCATAATGATTTCGTTTTATGGATACAGCACAGCCGAGTGAAAATGCGGTTTCCGATGCTGCGCTGTTCCGACCTGGAGCCCCAACAAATTCCTGCCATTCCAAAAAATGAATCTTGTCTTTTTATGGAAGGAGTCCATGATCTTTATGAAACAGAATATCCTGCAAAATAAGGCCATCGGGTTCTATGCCGGTTTGGTCGCGGTCTTGCTTTGCATCGCGTCCGCCGCCGTGTACGGCATCACGTTCAAAGGCATCGAGTATAAAGAGCCGGTCTTCGATGCGACCATCTGCATCTTGCTGGCGGTCGTGGCCGTCGCCGCAGCCGCGATGCTCTTCGTCGATAAGCTGGCCCCCTACGCCCCCGTCTTCCTGTGTGCGGGGAGCGGCATCGCGCTGATGATGTTCATCCATGTGATCATCTGGCCGGTCTCCGACACCATCTATGGCATCGAGCCCTTCGGCCATATGAACGAGCTGGTGATGTGCGCTGTGCTGCTCGTGCTGAGCTTCGTGGTCTCCGAGGTCTCCTTGTATATGAAAAAGGTCAAGGCATCCGTGTGAGCCTTTGGCCAGTGGGAAGAGAAAGGATCGCCGCTGACGATCATATGAAGCGCCGCCCCTGTGATGTCCGATCACAGGGGCGGCGTTCCTTTTTCTGCCTGTACGGGCTTTTTGGGCAGGAAGATCGACTCGTCAAAGGCCGGATCTAGGGAAAATGCCCCCTTCCCTTTTTCTCCGGACTGTGGTAAACTACGCCGGAAGCCTTTCAGTCAGTCGAATGGCTTTTGTTCTATCTTTTAGAGCAGATCTTTGAAAAAGGAGAGGACGAGACGTGGCAGTGAAGAACGAGGGCCCTTTCACCCAGGGGAAACGCAGCTTGGACCGGCGGATCCTGCGCAACACGACCCTCAACATCCTGGCGCTGGTCGCCGTATGCTGTGTGATCATGGTGGTGGCCATGCAGTCGCTGGCGAAAAGCATCCTGCTGGACAGCTTGCAGCCCATGGCGCGGCAATCGGCCAAGACGGTGGAGGCCAACATCCATATGCTGGCCGACCGGATGATGACGATCGCAGGGGACCTCGAGGTGGACGCGGCCGAGCCCGCCGGGCAGGCACGGGCTGTCCGGCAGTACGTCCTCACAGAGTCGGCCGAAACGTATGAGTTCCGCGCCGTCGCCCTGTATGGGCTGGACGGGCGGTTCATCCAGGGAGTGGGCGACGCGCCTGAAAGCCTGGACAGCGGCCTGCTCGACCTGCTGCGGGAGACGGACAACCTGACCACCTGGAACTCCACCGTGTTCCAGGGCGGGCTGGGCGTCACCATGGGGATGCCGGTGAAGGAGGATGGAGAGACCTCCATGTACGTGGTAGGAGTGTACAAATATGACGCACTCAACGACGTGATCAGCAGCATCAGCCTGGGGCGCAACGGCATCGCATACATGATCGACCGCGGGGGGGTCGTCACCGGGCATCCGGACCAGAGCATGGTGCTGAACGGCACCACGCTGGCCCAGCTCAGTGGAGGGCACGAGGCGGCGCTGGGCCGTGCGGCCGGAGGGGAGACCGGCTCGACGGAGTTCTCCATCGGCTCCAAGACGATATTGGCGGCGTTCTCCCCCATCCGGGGCACCCAGTGGGCCCTGGTCATCCAGATCCCGAAGCTGGACTACAACCACCTGATCAATGGAGCGATGCTGGTGGCGGTGCTGGCCACCATGGTGGGCCTGGTCGCCTCCATCGTTCCGGTGCTGCGCCTGTCCCGGTCCATCTCCTCCCCGGTGAAGAGCGTGACGGACCGGATGGTCGCCCTGGCCGACGGCGACCTGCACACGGAGGTGGTCCCGGTCCACTCCAAAGATGAGCTGGAGCTGATGACCCGCACGTTGAAAGCCACCGTGGAGGGCGTCAACCGGTACATATCGGACATCCAGCGGGTGCTGACCCAGGTCGCCGGCGGAGGTCTGGACGTCTCGCCCCTGCCGGGCTATCATGGGGATTTCATCCTGATCCGAGACAGCCTGAGCACCATCATCCAGTCCATGAACGGGACGATCTCCGGCTTCCGCACCGCGGCCGGCCGGCTGGCCGATATGTCGGAGGAGCTCAGCGGGCAATCCGATCAGCTCCACTTGGCCTCCGTGGAACAGAACCAGTCCACAGAGGCGCTGGTGAGCGAGGTGTCCCACGTGAAGCAGCGGCTGGACAGCGTCACCCAGAGCAGCGGTCAGACCCGGCTCAAGACCCAGGAGATCGCCCAGAGCGTCCAGGGGGCCAACACCCAGATGGACGCGCTGTCCGGCGCGATGGACGACATCAGCGCCAACGCCCAGGAGATCACCAAGATCGCCAAAGCCATCGAGGACATCGCCTTCCAGACCAGCGTCCTGGCCATCAACGCTTCGATAGAGGCGGCCCGCGCCGGGAGCGCCGGGAGGGGCTTCTCCGTAGTGGCCGATGAGGTCAACAAGCTGGCCTCCAGGAGCGCCGCCGCCGCGAAGGATGCCACGGAGCTCGTGAACAACACCAGGAGCATCATCCGCAACGGGGTGGAGCTCACCGCCGCGACAGCGGGGTCGATCCGGTCGATCGCCTCCGTGTCCGATCAGATCGGCGCGATCTCGGATCAGCTCATGGTGGCGGTGGAGGGCCAGGAGCAGGCCCTGACCATCATGGTGGAGCGGATCGACGCCATCTCTGCCATCGCGGACCGGAACCTACAGAATGCGGGCGGGATCCAGCAGTCCAGCGGGCTGCTGGCCAGAGAGGCGGAGGCCCTTCGCACCCAGGTGGGACGATTCGTTTTGAAGGAGGACCAAGACCGATGAAACGTGCGCTCAGCTTGCTCCTGGCCCTGCTGCTGCTGGCGGCCCTGCCGGCCTGCGGCGGGGGAGCCGGGTTCGAGGACGGATATTACACGGCCAAGGCCGCTCAGTTCAGCCACGGCTGGAAGGAATATGTCACCATCATCGTAAAAGGCGGGGCCATCGTGTGCGTGGAATACAATGCCGAGAACGCCAGCGGTTTCATCAAGAGCTGGGACAACGCCTATATGCAGAACATGCTCCACGCCCAGGGCACTTATCCCAACGAATACACTCGTTATTACGCCGGCCAGCTTTTGGAACGGCAGGGAGAGGGCGGCATCGACGCGCTGAGCGGCGCGACCTCCTCCTATGGTTCCTTCCAAAAGCTGGCGCAGGCAGTGCTGGAACAGGCCCGGCGGGGGGATTCCAGTATCGTGGTGGTGGACACCGCGCATTGAGGCCGGGGACGCTTCCCAGCCGAAAGATAGGAAGAGGGACGGCGGGCATCTATGCCCGCCGTCCCTCTTCGTGACCTGTGCCTTGATGCCGTCGTGTCCGGCGCAGGGCTACATGACTACGATCTCCCCGCAGACCATCTTGGCGATGCACTGACGGGATTCCTGCCGCATCCGGAACACCTCGTCCCCGAAGTTGAGCTCTGTTCCGGCATAGGCGATGCTGCACTCCAGGCGGCCTTCGTTCTTTTCCCGCGGATCTTGCTTGACGTTCGGCAGAGCGTCATCCAACTGCTTCATCCTGAGCTCCGCCGCGGACAGCTTCGAGTGGACCTTGCTCAAAAGGCTGGCCTTGATGGGGCTGTCCAACTGGGCGTCCAATTTCTCCAGCTCCGCCGCCAGCTCCTTCATCTCCCGCCGGATGAGGTCCCGCTCAAAATCGATGCAGGGGGATCCGCCGAGAGCGATGACCGTCTTACATTCCGACTTGGAGCCGACGATGGTGGCGCTCACCATTTTTGCCGCCCAGACCCGGCCGCCCATGATGTTGCCTCGCCCGGAGCGGACCAGCACCTCCCCGTCGCAATATATGTTGCTGTTGACGATGCAGTCGGTCTGGAGGTTCTCCTGGACATAGATGGTGGAGTTTTCGATATATTTGGAGAAGATGCAGCGGTGTGCCTGGACCGTGGTGGTCCCGTCGCCCAGGATCCCTTTCACCACGGTGAGGTCGCCGCCGGCCTCCACTGTGCTGCCCGCCTCGATCACGCCGCCCACCCAGATGTTGCCCGCCGCCTGGACCGAGAAGCCGCTGAGCACGTCGCCCTTGATGTTGACGTCGCCCAAAAAGCTGATGTTCCCGGTGGAGAAGTCCACGTTGCCAGGGACCTCGAACACGGGCTTGACCTGGAAGCTGCGGTTGGAGAACTCCACATGGCCGGATACCAGGGCCACCAGCGCGTCCCCGTCCTCGCTGATCTCGGTGTTCTTGCCCTTGGGCAGCGGCACGGTCTTCCCGCTTTTGGCGGGGATCTCCTGGTCCAATACCGTCCGGCCCGGCTCGCCCTCGGTGGGACGGATCAGGCGGCAGATCTCCTGCCCCTCCTGCACGTTATGGATCAGATCCAACGCGGCGTAGTCCACTTGATCGAACTCGTCCACCTGCAATACGCGCTCGACGGACCGGGGGAAGTAGTCCACGATGTTCCCGTTCCTCCCGTCGAAGGCGGGTTTGCCCTTCGCGATCAGGAACAGGTGGAAGTAGCGATCCTCGTCCCGGGACAGCCGGTCGATGAGGCGGGAGTCCACGCCGTAGGAGATGCCCTGCTCGTCCAGCGCCTGATAGAGCAGTCCTCGAGTCAGCTCTTTCCCCTGGCCCATAGGCGGGAACACCAGCACCCACGCATAAAGCTTGTTGGAGGAGAGGAAGAACCAGGGGAACGCGTCCACACTCACCGGCCCCTCGTCCTCGCCCTCCTTTTCCGTCCCCTTGCCGCCCTTCTTTTTTGCCGGACTTCCCTCAAGCGGAAGCCGCAGATGCTTTTCAGGAGCGGTAGGAGCTTGTTCTTCTCCCGGCGCACCATGTCCTCCGGGAGGATGCCGTCCTCGTCCAAGGACAGCCGGGGCGCGGGCAGCTCTCCGGCCTCTTTCCGGCGCAGGTCGTAGAGCTGATGGATCGGATGGTCTCCGGAAAGCTTCAGCAGGGCCGGGTCGGGAGGGGGGGCGGAGGCCGCCTGCGCCGCCTGTTCCGGGACGTCCTGCTGCGGAGGGGGGACTCCCGCTGCGGGCTCCCCGGGCTTTTCACCGAATAGGAAAGCTGCGATCTTGTTTTTGATTGACATCCCTGAACACCGCCACTTCATGTTATGATATATTTTCATTATAGCAGACCAGCGTATTTTTGACAAGATGCGGGCGGCAGGGACCATTTACCTGAGATCTGGAGGACGACGGCATCGCCGATGCCGTTGGGACGATGGATATATCGCGCGTGGATCAGAAGGTGACGGTGAACGCCGTCCCCTCTCCCTGGGCGCTGTGGACAGCGATCTTCCCCCGGTGGCGCTCCACGATGGCAGCGGCGATGGACAGCCCCAGGCCGCAGCCGCCCTGATCCCGGCTGCGGGCGGCGTCCGCCCGATAGAACCGCTCGAACAGGTGGGGCTGGGCCTCCGCAGGGATGGGGCCCCCGGTATCGTGGACGGTGAGCGTCGTCCGTTCCCTCGTGTCGAGCGTGACGGTCACCGTCCCGCCCGGCACACAATACTTACAGGCATTGTCCAACAGGATGACGGTCAGCCGCCGCAGCTCCTCCTCGTTCCCTGTGACGGTCACGCCGGGGGCGATGTCGCTCTCCAAGGCCAGTCCCGCCTCGAACGCCACCGGCTCGAAGGACATCACACAGCTTTCGCATATCTCGGACAGGTCGGCGTCGCCTTTGGGCCGTTCCTTCCCTGCGGCGTCGCCGCGGGCCAGGAACAGCAGGTCCTGCACCAGCCCGTTCATCCGCTGCCCCTCGCTGCGGATATGCTCCACCCACTGCCGCTGCGTTCTTATGGGGTCGTCCGGGTGGTCCAAGAGGATGTCCACGTCCGCCAGCAGGACGGTCAACGGGGTCTTCAGCTCGTGGGACGCGTCGGCCACGAACTGCCGCTGTCGTTGCCAGCTCTCCTCCACCGGCCGGACCAGCCAGTGGGACAGCAGGCAGCTCACCACGAAAAAGCCCGCCAGCGCCGTTGCCAGCACCAGCAGAGCGGTGACCGCCTGGCGGCGGACCGCAGCCTGCTCCCAGGTCAGGTCGGCGAAGGCGAGCTCCAGCCAGCCTCCTCTGGAGCGGATGAGGAAGCGCAGGTCTTGCTCACGAAGCCGCCCGGAATCCGTCCCGGAGGCCAGAGCCGCCTCTACCGCCTGGGCCAAGGCGTCCTCGGGGAGAGAGGCGTTGTAGGTCAAAGCCAGCACCACCCGCCCGCTCCCGTCCACCACGGCGCAAAATGCGGGGATGGCGGTGTGCGATCCTTCGTCCTGGACCCATCCGCCGCCTACGGGGGGCCGGAGGGGGTCCAGGACGGACTCGCCCTGCTGGAGCACCCAGTGCAGCATGCGTTCCGTCTCCTCCTGGTACTGACGGACGGCAGAGACCGTCTGGACGGTCAGCGCGGCCCCGAGCACTGCCGACAACAGTGCCATGATGATGAGCACGAACTTCCATCGGAGACGTTCCAGCATACTGCGCCCTCCTTTCATCATTATCATCGCTGCCTTCCTATCATAAAGGACGCTGCCGCGACTATCGGACGATCGGGATAGCTGGATCATACCACAGGTGGGCTCCGCTGCGCAAGCCAGGATAGAGATACCAGCGCTCTTTTTGAAAAAAACTCTTTACAAACGACAGGAACTGTGCTATCTTATTAACAGTAATCATTCTCATTAGCGAAAAGCGGCAAGGAGAGGCCCCATGAACAACGTCCGGCAGAGCAAAAAAAGGGATGCCATGTTGGCCCTTCTGCAGAGGACGGTCCGCCATCCCTCGGCAGATTGGGTCTACCAGCAGATGAAGGTGGAGTTCCCCGACCTGAGTCTGGGCACCGTATACCGCAACCTGAACCACCTGTACGCGCATGGGCTCATCCGGCGGGTAGGGGTCGTGAACGGTCAGGAACGCTATGATGGGATGGTCGCTCCGCATTCCCACTTTATTTGCGATCGCTGCGGCACTATATTGGACTTGCCCAAGCAGGACCCGGGCGAGGACTATCTGGAAGCCGTGGGCGTGCAATATGGTTTCAAGGCTGAGGGCTGTGAGTTCATCGTCCGCGGCATATGCCGGGACTGTTTATGCGCACAGACCGACGCTGAAGATCAATGATTTGGAGGAAAATCATCATGAAAAAATGGATCTGCCCTGTTTGTGGTTACATCGCTGAAGGCGAGAACCCCCCTGCCGAGTGCCCTGTGTGCCATGTCGCCGGTTCCAAGTTCACCGAGCAGGTGGGCGAGGTGAAGCTGGCCGCCGAGCATGAGTATGGCATCTACGCCAAGACCGTGAAGAACAACCCCGACATCAGCGACGAGGACAAAAAGTACATCTTCGAGCAGTTGATGGCCAACTTCAATGGCGAGTGCTCCGAAGTGGGCATGTATCTGTGCATGGCCCGTATCGCTGCCCGCGAGGGCTACCCCGAGGTGGCCCTGTACTGGGAGAAGGCCGCCTATGAGGAGGCCGAGCACGCCGCCAAGTTTGCCGAGCTGCTGGGCGCGGACCTGGAGCCCAACATGACCGCCAGCACCGCCAAGAACCTGGCCTGGCGGGTGGACTGCGAGTTCGGGGCCACCAAGGGCAAGTTCGACCTGGCCGCCTGCGCCAAGAAGAACGGCCTGGACGCCATCCACGACACCGTCCACGAGATGGCTCGCGACGAGGCCCGCCACGGCAAGGCGCTCAAGGGCCTGCTGGAGCGGTACTTCGGCTAAGATATTCGCCACAATTTCAGCACTTTTTTAGGGGAACGGGGAAACTCGTTCCCCTCTTTTTGTAGTCAAAGTGTCCGATTGGTGTCCCGCCGCTTTTTGGGGTGTGTCCAAAGTCAGAAAAAGTGTCCCGTGGAAAAGGTGTCCCTGATTTACTGGTTCTCCGTCAGGCCCACCAGCTTGTAAAAGCTGGTTCTTTTTGTGCCTGTCCGCTCCATTGCCGCCTTTGCCGTTATCTCCCCCGCTTTCCATGAAGTGTACACTTCATTCCAGTTTGGGGGGAATGTCAGGGCGGGGCGGCCTAACTTCTTGCCCTTGGCCTTTGCGGTTTCTATCCCCTCCGCTTGCCGTCTGCGGATGGTTTCCCGTTCCTGTTCCGCGATAGTCCCCAACACTTCAATCAAAATGTTGTTCACCATTTCAAAGACCCATTCCTGCCCCGCTGGCAGTTCCGTCATGGTGGTAGGCAAGTCAATCACTTTGAGGCGAATACCGTTGTCCTTGAAAAATTGCAGTTCGTTCTTAATGTCGCACTTGTTTCGGCTCAAACGGTCAAGGGATTTGATAACAAGGGTATCGCCCCGCCGAAGCATGGCGTTCTTTAAGGCTTGATAACCCGCCCGTTCCAAATTCTTGCCGCTCTCCTTGTCGGTAATAATCTCCCTGTCCGCCGCTCCAAGGGCCTTAAAGACGGCAATCTGGCGGTCAAGGTTCTGTTCCCGGCTGGATACTCTGGCGTAGTAATAGGTACGGCTGTCTATGGCTGTCACCCCCTTTTCCTATGTTCGTATTCTATCACAATCGTTCGCAAAAGTCAACATATTTACGAATATATTTGTAAAACAAATTTATATATTTACGAACACAAAAACAGGGGCGTTTTACTGTGTTCGTAAAGGTACACTCTTGCGAACAGAAACGGCGTAGGGCGGGATTGCTCCCGCCCCATTTATCAGAAGTCTCTTGTTTTTGTATATGTACCATTTAGTTCTTCATAGTCGCCCTCAATAGTCATGCTATTTTCGGATGGTGTTACTGTAAATTTCCATGGATAATCCTCGGCTGTACCATACACAGCTTGTCCATCTTTAATAAGCCATTTGATTGTAGTATCAACATAGTTGAATCCGGGAAGGAAGGCAGACCCGACATAGTGGTGCTCATAGTCTATACGGAATCCGTCATCACCGTTTCCAAGGGTTACACTAATTTTTGTGTTATCCTTTGGCTTTTCGTAGTGGCCCCCTAAACTCTTTAGAATATCGTCAATTTCATCTTTATATAATTGGGTATCCTTGTAGTCTGAAGGACACTTGTTGAACAAATTCCATGCGTTAGGCAAAGAAATAGGTTCATCGGACAGATAGTAGTCCAGAGCGGCATTATAAAGTTCATCGCTCCACAAATTCTTCGTTTCCTCCGCTTTTAGCATGCTGTCCTTGTAGTCCCCAAGTTCGGCAAAGGCGGCAATCGCTTCATCGTATTGCCTCGCCTCCATAAGTTTGAATGCGGCATTATAAGCCTCAAGCCTCCTCGCTTCTTCTTGAGCCTCCATCACCAGTTTAATCTGTTCTCTACTGTCCTTGTAATCTCCAAGTTCTGTAAAGGCGGCAACCGCTTCATCGTATTGCCCCGCCTCCGCAAGTGCAACCGCAGCGTTGTACGCTGTACTTTTCTGCATATTACCAGAGATTATTACCACCGCAACAATCGCAACAACGGCAATTGGTATGGTAATCATGACAATCTTCTTTGTTTTCTTCGCCTGTTCCGCCGCCGCCGCTTTTTTCTCCGCTGTTGCTTTCTGTTCCGCCGCAACCCTATGGTCACGGTCTGCTTTAAGTTCGTCCACGTTCAGCGCGGCAAGCGAGGCGGCTTCTCTCTGGCAACTATGGCAATTCTTTTCACTGGCGTGGTTGATAGCCCCGCAAGCGCAACGCCAAAGGTCTTTTTCCTTTTTGAAAACACACTTGCAATCGGCTCCATACTTTACCCGGTACTGCTTTGCAAGTTCGTTGTCTGACAAAGCCGTTTCCAGTGCGACAGGTGGAGAAAGCGGCTCCCATACTTCATTAGGGGCCGTCCAAATGCTGTTGTCAGAAAATATAACCTCCGACACAGAAACCGCGAAAGAGCGCGTTGCCGCCTCTTTGAGCATGACAGGCGTTTTCTGTCCAAAATCAGTGTCACGGCCCGCCGATAGGTCTAAATACTGATAATCAACTGTCCTGCCGAGCGGTTTCCCCACCGTATCAAAAGGAGAAATTTTTACTGTTGCCGCCTTGATAGCCTTATCTTGAATGTTGCGCATTTTAAGCTGTGCAAAAACCTTGCCTGTCTGATTATCTTTCTGCAACGCTCCCGCCGCAATTACGACAGGAGCGCCCACAGAGTACAGATTTTCAGACAGGGCAAACAGCTTTGAATACATCTCGTTCATTTGCCCCTGCCCTCCTTACAGTTCGGGAAGTTCGTCTGCGCTGGGGACGCTTTGCGTTCCATGTCTGTCAGGCAGAGCAATTACCATCAGATAACCAAACATTGCCATCCAGAAACACCACCAAAAATACTTCTTCTGCGGGTGGCCTTTCATCACCGCAATTTCGTACATGGCTTTCGCGGCAAACCAATCAATCGCAAAAACCGCCGCAAGAATAATCAACGGAATTAAAATTTCCATAAGTATCTGTCCTTTCTCTGTCCCACATTGTAGGCTTATTTGATTATTTCTCCCCCTGTGCGTCTTTCGCCGCACCTTTTTTCGTCCGTGTTTCTTTTGCGTTGGCCTGTGTCATCAGTCGATTGTCCGTGTCAGACATGGCCTTTTCAAACGCGCTTTTAATGCGGTCGAGGCCAGAAACAGGGGTTGCACCAAACTTCTCAAGACGCTCGTTGTCCTCTTTGATTTTCTTGAAAAAGTTGTCGGGGATAATGATAATTTCCCGCTCCAAGTCGATAGTTACGCGCATTTTGATACCTCCTGATTAAATAAAAATGTACGAACACTGTGCAAAATTCACAGTATTTAGTACAATCTATCATATATATATATATATATTGTCAAGACCTTTTTCAAATTCTCTCAATTTTCGTGGATTTGCCCAAAATCCGCTGAATTTTTGGCAAATTCGATGAAATGCGCTTAAATCGAGTTAATTTCGACGAAATATTCTTGATTTCTGCTGAAATACGGTTGATTTTAGCGGAATTCGCTGAAATTGGCTTAATTTTGCCTGTTTCAGAGTTTAAGGGAATAACTCCCGCCGTGTCCGCCGTGAACGTCCGTTTCCGCCGTGATTTATCAGCGGTCGGGAAAT
The DNA here is from genome assembly GCA_947643715.1 of uncultured bacterium. Taxonomy (GTDB): domain Bacteria; phylum Bacillota; class Clostridia; order Oscillospirales; family Oscillospiraceae; genus Enterenecus. Next base: position 40,304 of record CANRXB010000002.1, on the reverse strand, counting down.
TCCCCGAAAAAAGCCAGTATCGCAAATCAGAAATGTAAAATCCCGGAACAATCCCCCCGGTGGCCTTGCGGCTGTCGGGGGGCTTCCGCTGTCGGTGTCCCGCTCCAAGCGAAAAATGAATTTTATTAACCGTTTTCCTTTGAATGTGCATTTTCAAAGTTTGGTGTCTGTCGAAGAAGTTTCAATAATTGTTCAGATTTTTCACGTTTTCTTTTGATATGCGACTGAATTGCGGACAAAAAATTTTTATGGTATAATAATATCAGAAAGTGAGAGAGATAACAATTTAATCACTTTCCAACCAAATTTGATTAAAAGGAGTGTGTTTCGCTATGAAATGCAACGAGTAGAACTCTTTTACGGTGAAAGTCGCACCGCGCTACAAGGACATCATCGACTATGTGGATGGAGATACATTCTTCGACTTCTTCCATGACATAGGTGCAGACCCACAGTGGTGTCAATGCGGCGGCAAAGAGGCCATTAAACTGTTGACCATTTGCCATCATGGAACGCACCATAACGCGGTTTTTGACCCGGAAACCCACAAGGTCACTTGTTTCAGCGATTGCGGCGATACCGTAAAACTCCACACATGGATTTGCCGTGTGCTGGATACCGAGAACCCCAACGAGGGCAGAGAATTTTTCACAGACTGGCTGAATGGGCAGAACATTGACTTTGACATTGGATTTACAGCCAGCAGAACCAGCCGTTCAACAGGAAACAGTAATTTGTTCGACCCATTCCAGCGCATTGACATGGTGCAAGGCATTGAGCCGAATATTATTGCCGACCTCTATTCCCATTTCGATACGTCTGTGGAAACGCTGTCGCGGCTTTGCTGGCACACTGAGGACGGGATTCCCGTTGAACAGCTTGCCGCGTTCCAAGTGGCCTATAACCCGGAGAATAGGACAATCATCTTGCCCCATCACAACGCCAACGGCGAGATTGTAGGCTTGTATGAACGTACTTTCGATTTGCTCCGTGATGATGTGAAGCAAATGTTTATCGAGTGGGAACAGGACATTTACACGCCGTTCATCAGCCGCCAAATCTACGCCGCACCGAAATCCAAGTATATGCCGCTTTTGAAAAGCGAGAAGTATCGGACAAAAGCCAAACCCTGTTGGAGTTTCCCCAATGCACAAAATCTCTATGGCTTACATAAAGCGAAAGAAGCCATTGCGGAAAAGGGTATGGCAATCGTCTTTGAGGGGGCCAAGAGCGTTATGCTGGCCCATGCCTACGGCTATCCCTATGCAGTTGCGACCCACACTTTCGGCGCAAGTCTGAACCAGATTGCATTGCTGGCACAAGCGGGAGCTGTCGAAATTATCCTTGCTTTTGACCGCCAATACCAAACCGCAGAGGGGACAGAGTGGGACAAATACGAAAAACGCACAAAGGGCCTTGCGGAACGTGTAGATATGTTGAGTGTCAGCCGTATTGTAGATACTGGAAGTTTACTCTGCTACAAGGACGCACCTATTGACCGGGGCAGAGAAGTCTTTCAGTAGCTTTTTGAAAATCGGGAGGTATTGAAGAAAATGTGGTGAACGTCGAAAACACGGCATTTGTCCCGCTCCCGCTCGAAAGAGCGGGACGGGGAGCCTCCGAGGGTACGACCGCCGCCGAGGAAATTACTTTTCGCGGCAAGCCCATCGCATGGGTGGACGAACAGAAAACAAAAAGGACTGTGACCGCCAATGCCTTTGGCCCGGATGAGATACGGGAACAGTTCAACGGTTGCCGCCATCTGATTGCCTATGACGGGCACACCTATGAGCGGGAGGAGTTTTTGAGAAGTGCATTTCAAGAATACAAAAAATACCCCTATCGGGTGAAACCCCTGACGGATGATGTTTTCCGGCTGGGAGGCGACCAGCGGGCCAAGCTGGCCTATCACATTCTGGCGTTGCGTTTCCCGCTCGCGGGAGTAGCCGCCGAGGACAAAGAGAATTTAGAGCGGCTTTGCGGCCCAGCAGAGCATAAAACGGCCCAACGCTGGTACACCCGTATGCACTGGCCCCAAGGCCACGAAAAGATTGTCACGTTCGGCGTAAGCCTAAAGATGGAGGGCAGGACGCGGGGTGTTTGGTGCTATCATGCCAATTTAGGCGATACCTGTGCATCGTACTCCGGCGTGTCTATGACATGGGAACACTGGACGGCCCCACTCCTTGCCTATCTCCAAACGCAGAGGGGGCGCGGCACAAACACAGCGGCAATCAGCCGGGACGCGATGGAAATTCTCTATTACCAATAGCCTTTTCATCTGGCCTTGCCGTTGACAGAGCGCAACAGCATTATCACATGGCTGTATCAATATCTGGATGGAAAAAACAAGCCGTTCCCGCTCCAAGGGGATATGAACAGCGAGGTATATTCTTTTTCCATCGACTATGAAAAAGATGTTGAGATTGTACGCTCCTACGACCTAAAACGGGAAATGTCCGAATACAATCGAGAGCACAATGCGGACAAAGCCGCCCGCCGAGTAAAACAACGTTTTGATATGTTGTAGGGCGACAGGTGGACAACCGCCGAATTGAAAGCCCAAGGTTACACAAAAGGGAGTATTACCACCCTTGTAAACAATGGCCTGATAAAACGCCTCTATAAAGGCGTTTACATCAGAAATTCCCCGTGATTGCTGGCACTTCGGTCTGGCCTCCGTGGGTCTTATAGTTTTTTATAATAGACCCACGGACACCCGACCAAAGCCGCAGTAATCACACAAAAATAATCCCAAATACGAAAGGAGAACCCCGATAATGAACGACATTATCAATCTTTACCGCGACTTCGAGGAGTACGACCGTTTCCACCATCGGAGGCGTTATGACTTCGTGAAGCCTGACACCAGCACACCCCAAGGCCAAGCCTACGCCAATTACAAAGCGGCGCGGGAAGCCTTTACCTCCACCGATGAAAAAATGCGGCGTTTCAGCGAATACCTGTCACTGAACCGCTACAAGCTGGAAATTCTGGAAAACAGCTTTTTGGAGCATGGCGGCACAGTGATACGCGGTAAGCTGGAAACCGAGGCGTACAAGGCCATCAAGAAAGCGTTTGACAAATTCATGCGGGATTATTTCAAATAATCAGCGCGGCCCGCTCGACAGAAGGCGGCGAGGGTAAGCACCCCCGCCGCCTCTATTTAACGCTGGTATCGGCTTTTGTTTCATCGTCCGTTTTGCCGTCCGGCTTTTTCTCCCATCCAAGGATTTCCTCCATGATAAGGGCAAGGGGCAAATCTGTATCTGGAAACATCGGCAACGCTCCACTCTGAATTATTCTTTGCTGTTTTCTATCAAATCTCCCGGCTGACAGTCTAACAGATTGCAAATCGTTTCAAACGTGGCCCATGAAACCATCTGACCGCCGCGAATTTTTTGTAGCATGGCCTCACCCATGATTTTCTCTTTCCGAATGGTATTCGTGTTATATCCAGCCTCTTTCAAGGCCGCAATAACATCAATCTTGTATTTGAGTGCCATTGTATTTCCTCCCGTCTGGGGCCGCTGAAAAATTGCGTCCCTCCTCCATTGTCCTTATTTTAGCACAAATTTACACCTTTTTCAAGTGTTAATATTGCACATAAAATAAGTGTAATTTTTGTGCAGTTTGCGGATTGATTTACACTTGAAAAAGGTGTAGACTGTAATCAGTTAAGGGGAACACCCCAATAAAACAAAAGGAGATTTGAACATGAGCAGAAACGAATTGGTAGCCAAGATTGAAGCCCTCAACGAATGGGAAGCCGTTATTGAGGAAGCCAAGGCCGAGGCCGAAGCCATCCGGGACAGTATCAAGGCTGAAATGATGGAGCGCGACACCGAAGAATTGACCGCTGGACAGTATATCGTCCGTTGGACTTCCATCATTTCCAACAGGTTCGATACCACGTCTTTCAAAAAGGTCATGCCGGACGTTTACAAAGCCTACACCAAGGCCGTTTCCAGCCGCCGCTTTACCATCAGCGCATGAGAAAAGGCCCTTGCGTGAACACCGTCCAAAGTAGACACGCAAGAGGCCCCACCCCCGCCGCCACAACGGAGAGGGCAAGAACATTATAGCTTGCCCTCTCCCGAAAATCAAGATAAAAAGGAGATTTTCAGAAATGAAAGAATTGACAAGCTATAACCGGGTAGCCGGGTATCTCAATAAAATGTTCGATATGCTGAACGCCGAATTTTTTGAAGGTACACTTTCACGGCCCACAATTACAATACAGTCCACCCCCCGCGCCTACGGTCATTTCTCCCTGCGGGAAGATACCTGGGTTTCCAAGCTGGGCGGGACGCATGAAATCAACATCGGCGCGGGAACGCTGGCCCGGCCCATTGAGGAAGTAGCCGCCACGCTCTTACATGAAATGGTGCATTACTTCAATTACGAAAACGGGGTGCAGGATTGCAGTAGGGGGAACACCTACCACAACAGGAAATTCAAGGCGGCGGCAGAGGCCCACGGGCTGAATGTGGAACACAGTGACAAATACGGTTGGTCGCATACCTCCCCCAGTGACGCGCTCCTTGACTTCATCCTTGAAAACGGCCTGACTGACATTCTGATTAACAGGAACGAATACAGCGGGTTTCAAATCACGGGAACGGGCAGACACAGCGGAACGAATACCACCCCGCCGCCGCGCCCGTCCAGTACGCGAAAGTATATTTGCCCCTGCTGTGGTAATTCCGTCCGGGCAACGAAATCGGTCAATATCGCCTGTTTGGACTGTGATACGCAAATGGTAGTAGCTGGCTGATAATAGAGAGGGCGGGGGAGAAATCCCCCGCCACTCTTGCTTTACATAGCGTTCAGATTTGCGGTCAAAATGTCAATGCCGCTTTTCGATACCGCCAAATAATACCGCTCTGTCACCTTGCCGCTGGCGTGGCCCATCTGATTGCAAAGAATGTGCGTGGGCGTGTTCATTTCTGCAAGCCTTGTGCCGTATGTATGGCGCAAGTGGTGATATTTGAAATCAATCCCCAACGTGGTCTTGATGGTACGGGAATGGAATTTCATGGAGTTTACAGTCTGAATTTTGCCGTTCGGCAGACAGTTCACCAGTTCCAAGGACGAAATCTTTTGCCCGTCTATATCTGTGATAAAGGTCTGATTTTGCGTCCGTTGTGCGGCGAGGCCCGCCGCCTGTTCCCTGTTGCGCCGCTCCAATTCTTGAAGATACGCTTTCAATTTATCGCTCATGTAAATAGTTCGTCTGGCATTCCGCGTTTTGAGCGATACCAGTTTAATAAGCCCGTCCTGATACTGCATTTGCCTGTCAATGGTAATCGTGCCGCGCTCCGTATCCACGTTCTGCCATTTCAGCCCGTAACATTCATTGATACGCAGACCGCAACAGCGGCCCAACAGATAGGCGGTTTCTGCATTTGTCCCCGTAAAGTAATCGTCCAGCATTTCCACCTGTTCCCGGCTGTACGCTACAATGTCGGTATCTTCGTCAATCTTCATTTTCGGCATACAAATCCGAGTGTCCTTGTTGACGCATAACTTGTTGTAGGTGTCCACATCCAGATAGTTCCGGGAGTATGCTTGCCCGAAAATCAGATAGAACATTTTCAGAAAACTTTCCACATACCGATAGGCGCGGCCCTCTGTATAGTACAGTTCCGTCAAGTAGTCGTTGACCTCCGCAACGGAAATATCGTCAATGTACCGTTTCCCGAACCGGGCGGCTAAATGATTATTCCAAAGGCTGTCCTGCTTGCGGATGGTCTGATAGGCTTTGCCGCTCCGCCCCTGTTCGCAGTATTCCTTGTAGACCTCTTGGACGGTCTTGCGTGTGACCGGGGCTTTTCGGTGCAGTTCTTCATGCTGGCGGATGATTGCGGCCTCCCGCGCCTTGATTGCCGCCCGTCTGCTGGTGAGCGGCATACCAAATTCATCTTTGACGCTCTTACGGTTTTTCTTCACCCCGTCCACCGTAAAGGTGAAGCGATAAGCCCAATTCCCGTTGGGGAGTTGATACACCCCGGTTTCATTTTGCTTTGCCATTTGAAAATGCCTCCCTAAAGATTTTCTTTAGGGTACACCTTTTCCGTGAAAATCGCTCCTGATTTTGGACACCCGGTGTCCCGCGAATAACCCCTCAAACCCTTGCAAATACTCAAATACCGGATGGCGCCGAACGGCGGAGCCGTTTGGCTTGGCCCGGGACGAGGCCCGCCACGGCAAGGCGCTCAAGGGCCTGCTGGAGCGGTATTTCAAGTAATCGAAACACTGTAATTTCAGCACTTTTTGAGGGGAACGGGGAAACCTGTTCCCCTCTTTTTTGTGCTTGCGTACTGCTTTCCCTTGTCCTTTTCTTGTCCCTTGCCGCTCCCGCTTGTTTCGTTTTCTATGAAACTTGTACCTTGCGGAAATTGTACTTTTTTGTGCGCTTTGCACGGGCCTTTACAGGCCCATTTCTTTCGCCCGCCGATGGAAACATAGAGGGCCGGCGCAGCATGACTGCGCCGGCCCTCGCGACCGATGGTCCTATTGCGCCGCTGTCTCAGCGGCAGGGGGTCCCGGCAAGGAGTTCAGTCCATGAGAGAACACACGAGCTCGGTATATGCGGCGGGATCCTCGATGGGCAGGCCGGCGATGAGCAGGGCCTGATGGTAGAGTACTTCCACATATTTGGCGGCACGATCTTTCTCATCACGATCCAAGGCCGCTTTCAGAGCGGTGAAAGGGGCGCTGGCAGGGTTGAGCTCCAGTACGCGCTGGGCCTTCATACCGCCCATGGCACCGCTCCCCTCCATCTTGGCGAAATACTTCTCCATCTCCAGGCTCATGGGGCCGTCTGCCGTCATGCACACCGGAGCGCTCTTCAAGATCCTGGAGATGCGGGCCTCCTTGATGCGGTCCCCCAGCGTCTCCTTCACGAAGTCCAGCACCGGCTTGCTCTTCTGCGCCTGCTTCTCTTGCTCCGCCTTCTCCTCGTCGGTCTCAGGAAGGGCCTCGGGGTCGGATACGGACCTCAGCTTCTTGCCGGACACCTCCGCAAGAGACTGCATGACGAACTCGTCCACTTCTTCCGTGAGGTAGAGGATCTCCCAGCCCTTGTCGGCCACACGCTCCACCTGGGGCAAGCGGGCCGCCTGTGCGGCGGAATCCGCGCAGACGTAGTAGATGGACTCCTGCCCTTCGGCCATGCGCTCCACGTATTCGGCAAGGCTGGACAGTTTGGACTCCTTGGAGGTGGTGAACAGCAGCAGGTCCTGGAGCAGCTCTTTCTTCGCGCCATATCCCTCTACCACGCCGTATTTGAGCTGGCGGCCAAAAGCGGACCAGAACTTTTCGTATCGTTCCCGGTCGTCCTTCATGAGCTTGGTCAGCTCGTTCTTGATCTTCTTCTCCAGCGCGGCGGCGATTACCTTGAGCTGCCGGGTGTGCTGGAGCATCTCGCGGGAGATGTTCAGGGAGAAGTCGGGAGAGTCCACCACGCCCTTCACGAAACGGAAGCAGTCGGGCAGCAGGTCGGCGCATTTGTCCATGATGAGCACGCCGGAGGAATAGAGCTGGAGGCCCTTCTCATACTCCCGAGTATAGAAATCGTAAGGGGTGGCGGCGGGGACGAACAGGAGGGCCTTGAAGGTCACGGTGCCCTCCGAAGAGGCGGTGATGGTGGACAGAGGGGCCTGCCAGTCGTTGAACTTCTCCTGATAGAAACGGTCGTATTCCTCCTGCTCGACCTTGGAACGAGGCCGCTGCCACAGAGGGACCATGGAGTTGATGGTCTTTTCCTCCACGACGGTCTCCCACTCGGGCTGGTAGTCCTCGCCCGCGTCGTCGGGCCGCTCCTTCTGGCGGTAGTCCTCCACCTCCATGCGGATCGGGTGGCGGATATAGTCGGAATACTTCTTGATGAGGGACTGGAGGCGGCCGGTCTCCAGATACTCGCTGTAGTTCTCGTCCTCCGTGTCCGGCTTGATGTGCATGATGACATCGGTGCCGGGGACGTCCTTCTCGCACTCGGTGATGGTATAGCCGTCCGCGCCCTGGGACTGCCAGCAGTAGGCCGTCTGCTCGCCATGGCGGCGGGTGATCACGGTCACCTCGTCGGACACCATGAAGGCGGAGTAGAAGCCGACGCCGAACTGGCCGATGATGTCGGCATCGGCATCCTTGTCCATGTCCTGCTTGAACTGGAGGGAACCGCTGCGGGCGATCGTGCCCAGGTTCTGCTCCAGCTCGTCGGCGCTCATGCCCACGCCGTTGTCCGATACGGTGAGGGTCCGGGCGGCCTTGTCCGGGACGATGGCGATGCGCATGTCCTCCCGCTTGATGCCCACCGTGTCGTCGGTGAGGGAGAGATAGGCCAGCTTGTCGATGGCATCGCTGGCGTTGGAGACGATCTCCCGAAGGAATATCTCCTTGTGGGTATAGATGGAATCGATCATCAGGTCCATCAGCCGCTTGGATTCCGCTTTGAACTGTTTTTTTGCCACGATCCATACACCTCGATGATGAATGATATTTTTGGAACAGGGGTTAGCACTCGATGAGAAGGAGTGCTAACGATACTATAATACGGACCGCAGGATTTTGCAAGAGGATTTCATAAAATTCACGATTTTCCCGGAATATCTGGGGTCGGAGGGGGCAAAATATGGTTGGTTGAGAGAAAAGACGGGGGCGGACGGGAAAGATGAAACTTTTGGTTGCCTTTACTTATCCAGGGTGCTATAATACAAAGAAGCGTGAAGCGCCCAGGAGCAGGGAGAGCGTGCCGGAACGGGGACGGAGCCCCACAGGCCGGTGTCCTGTGCAGGAAGGCGGGCGGGCGTCCCCATGGGGCGCAGTGCGCGGCGAAGGGGAGTGGGCTCCCGGAGGTACGTCCGGTCGAGCCGCCCTGGATCGAACAGATAAAACGGAGGGTCTGCCCCCTCTTTTCCGATCAAACCGGCTTGGCCGGGAGTCAGAGGTGCTGATTTGAAAAAATACGTGATCCACGGCGGGAGACCGCTGTATGGTAAAGTCGAGATCAGCGGCGCGAAGAACGCCGCTGTCGGTATCATCCCCGCGGCCCTGCTGGTGGAGGGCCCCTGCCGGATCGAGAACATCCCTGCGATCAGCGATGTGGACCTGCTGCTGAACATCCTGCGCGACCTGGGCGCAAAAGTGCGCATGATCAATCGGACCACGGTGGAAGTGGATTGCACCGGGGCCCGGCGTCAGTCCGTGCCCTATGAGGCGGGCCGGAAGCTCCGGGCCAGCTATTACCTGCTGGGGGCCATGCTGGGCCGGTTCGGCGTGGCGGAGGTGCCGCTGCCCGGCGGCTGTGACTTCGGCAGCAGGCCCATCGATCAGCACCTCAAGGGCCTCGCGGCCCTGGGGGCCGAGGTCAAGGTGGAGAAGGGCTATATGTGCGCCGCCGCCGAGGGCGGGCGGATGAAAGGCAGCCAGATCTATCTGGACGTAGCCAGCGTCGGGGCCACCATGAACCTGATGCTGGCCGCTGTGCTGGCCCAGGGCACCACTGTCATCGAAAATACGGCGAAAGAGCCTCATATCGTCGATCTGGCCAACTTCCTCAACTCTATGGGGGCAGAGATCACCGGCGCGGGCACCGACGTCATCAAGATCCGGGGCGTGGATAGGCTGCGCGGCGGGGAGTATTCCATCATCCCCGATCAGATCGAGGCGGGCACCTATATGGCCGCTGTGGCCGCCGCCGGGGGCGAGGTGCGCGTGTGCAACATCATCCCCAAGCACCTGGAGTGCATCACCGCCAAGCTGGTGGAGATGGGCGCAGAGGTGGAAGAGGAGGGCGACAGCCTCATCGTGCGTCGGAACGGTCCGCTCCAGCGCACCAATATCAAGACGATGTTCTATCCCGGCTTCCCCACCGACATGCATCCCCAGATCGCGGCGGTGCTGTGCTTGGCCAAAGGCACCAGCGTCATCACCGAGGGCGTTTGGGACAACCGCTACCGCTATACGGAGGAGTTCCGCCGGCTTGGAGCCAAGATCCAGGTGGATGGGAAGATCGCCATCATCGAGGGCGTGGAGAAGCTCACCGGCGCGCCCATGGAAGCCTGCGACCTGCGGGCCGGGGCGGCCATGATCGTCGCGGGCCTGGCGGCCCAGGGCACCAGCGAGATCTCCAACGTGAAGCATATCGAGCGGGGCTATGAGGACATCATCGGCAAGCTGTCCAGGATCGGCGCCGACATCCGGGCGGTAGAGATGCCCGATCCGGAGGGACGAAAGGTGACGGCGGTGGGCTGAACCGCCGCCGCAGAGTAGATATGAGGTTTTTTCGCCGGGAAGGGCTGAGCCCTTTCCGGCGCGTTCATGGGCCGCATGGACCGGTACGATAGAGAGATCCGGAGGTGAGTATCATGCTCAGGGTGGCGACGCTGGCCAGCGGCTCGTCAGGGAACTGCGCGGTGGTGAGCGACGGGCGGGTACATATCCTCATCGATGCGGGCATCTCCACCCGGCGGATCGCCCAGGGGCTGCGGGGGCTTGGGCTGGAGCTGCGGCACGTCACCGGTGTGCTCATCACCCATGAGCATACCGATCATGTGTCGGCGCTGCCTGTGCTGTGCAAGCAGACGGGCGCGGCGGTGTATACCGCCGAGGGGACGGCGAGAGCGCTGTGCGCGAAATGGAGCGGCCTGGAGGAACGCTTTCGGGTGTTCCTGCCGGGCCAGCGGTTCGCCGTGGAGGGGCTGGAGGTGCACGCGTTCGCCACCAGCCACGACTGCGCCTGCCCGGTGGGGTACAGTGTGAGCGATGGGGGGCGGAAGCTGGCCCTTTGCACCGATACGGGGGTCGTCACCCCCGAGGCGCGGGAAGGAGTACGGGGGGCGCAGACCCTCATCGGTGAATTCAACTATGATCCGAAGATGCTGCGCACCGGTCCGTATCCGGTGTATCTGCAAGACCGTATCCGAGGGCTGCGAGGGCACCTGTCCAATGAGATGGGCGGGGAGCTGGCGGCCTGGGCGGCGCAGCGGGGGACCGGGCGGATCGTGCTGGCCCATCTCTCCCAGGAGAACAACAGGCCGGAGATCGCCTTGGAGGAGGCCCGGCGGGCCCTGAGGGCTTTGGGGCTGCGGGACGGGCAGGATGTGGAAGTGCTGGCCGCCCCGCGGGAGCGGCCCACCGGATGGATGGAGGTATAGCCGCTCAGGGTCCATTCGGTGGAGCATGGAGGGGATACCATGGTCGATGTGACCGTCATCTGCGTGGGAAAACTGAAGGAGAAGTTTTACCGGGAGGCCGCAGAAGAATACATGAAGCGGCTGAAAGGCTACTGCAAGCTGGAGGTCGTGGAGCTGCCGGAGCAGAAGCTGCCCAAGGATCCCTCCCTGGGGGAGATCCAGGCAGCGCTGGAAAAGGAAGGGGACGCCATCCGGGCCAAGATCCCGCCCAATTCCAGCGTGGTGGCCCTGGCGGTGGAAGGCCGGATGCGCTCCAGCGAGGAGCTGGCCCAGCTCATATCGGCCTGGACCCACAACGCCGCGAAGCATCTGGTGTTCATCATCGGCGGGTCCTATGGACTGCACCCCAGCATCAAAGCAGGGGCATGGACCACGCTGTCCATGTCCTCCATGACGTTCCCCCATCACCTGGCCCGGGTGATGCTGCTGGAACAGATCTACCGGGGATTCAAGATACGAGAAGGGTCGGACTACCATAAATGAATAGGCGCACGACCGAAGATCCCGAAGCAGAGCTTGCTTCGGGATTTTTTTTTATCTTGCACCGGGACGGGCAACGAAAGGGGGGTTCTCAGCCCCTGCCGTGAGGAGGGCTGGGATGGGGACGCGGAAAAAAAGATCGGGACAGAAGGACAGACAGGAGCTGATCGCCAGCCTACGCGAATTGGCGGGCTGGAAGAACAACGACGTGGTGAAGCTGGCCTTTCTGGGGCGGGAGGACGTGGCCCTGGTGGACGAGCTGGACCTGAGCGGGGTGGTGGAGCTGAAGCGGAACGCCAACGGCACCTTCGAGGCGAGGTTCGTGGACAAGGTGCGGGTGCTGGCCATGCTCCGGGAGCTGATGGAGGAGCGCCGGGACGGGGAGCTGGAAGGTCTCCTGGACGGGCTGTGTCGAGGATCGGACGGCGGTGAAGGGTGAAACGGCTGGAGCTCTCTCCAAAGCAGCGCACGGTGCTGGATTGGTGGAGGACAGGGAGCGCCGACGCGATCGTCTGCGACGGGGCGGTGCGCTCGGGCAAGACCTTCGCGCTGGGCGTCTCCTTCTTCTTGTGGGCCATGACCCGCTTCCATGGACAGCGCTTCGGTCTGTGCGCGCCCACCATCAACGGGGTGCGGCGCAACCTGCTCGCCCAGATCAGGCCGGCAATCGCCGGCCTGGGCTTCCGGTGGGAGGAAAAGGTGAGCCGGAACGAGCTCATCCTGCGGGGCGGGGGACGGGAGAACGTGTTCTATCTGTACGGGGGGCGGGACGAGAGGAGCCCGGCCCTCATCCAAGGTGCGACGCTGGCGGGCGTGCTGCTGGACGAGGCGGCGCTGATGCCCCGCTCCTTCGTGGAACAAGCCTGTGCCCGGTGCTCGGTGGCGGGCGGGAAGCTCTGGTTCTCCTGCAATCCGGCCGGGCCGGAGCACTGGTTCTATCGGGAGTGGATCTGCAAGGCGCAGGAGAAGAACGCGCTGTACCTGCGCTTCACCATGCAGGACAACCCGGGCCTGCCGCCCAAAGTGCGGCAGCGGTATGAGCGGATGTTCCAGGGGGCGTTCTACCGGCGGTACGTGCTGGGGGAGTGGACGGCGGCAGAAGGGCTCGTATATGACTTTTTCGACGCGCAGCATATGCCCTGCGCCCCGGCATCGGGCTATGGCCGGTGGAGGATCTCCTGTGATTATGGGACCAGGAACCCGGCGTCCTTCGGGCTTTGGGGCGAGATCTGCGGGATCTGGTACCGGGTGGAGGAATATTACTATGACGCCCGGGCCCAGGGACGGCAAAAGACCGATGGGGAGTATGTGGAGGACCTTGGACGGCTGGCGCGGGGCCGGGAGATCGAACTGGTGATCGTGGACCCGTCGGCGGCCAGCTTCATCGAGGCGCTGAGGCGGGCGGGCTGGAGGGTGCGCAAGGCGGACAACCGGGTGCTGGAAGGCATACGAAAGACCGCCGGGGCGCTGCGGTCGGGCAGGATCGTGATCTGCCGGGAGTGCGAGGCGGCGGCGCGGGAATTCGCGCAGTACTGCTGGGAGGACGACGGGACGCGGGACCGGGTGAAGAAAGAGCACGACCATGCCATGGACGATATCCGGTATTTCGTGATGGCGCTGGATGGCGGCGGGAGCGCCGCCAGATGCGTGGAGCGCAGCGCTTTCTAGCAGTCCGATAGGGCTGGAGCCGCGATCCCCGGGCCAAACGGCGAGGGAGAGGGCGGCGCAGGGATGAGTGTGGGAAATGCCCGAGAGGGATTTCTATAAACGATCGAGACGAGAGGAGAACGGACATGGACATTTGCTTTGAAGGCGTGGGCCAGGTGGCCGCTACGTTCGAGCTGGAGGACGATCCGATCCAGCCCGGCATGGCGGTGACGCTCACCGGGAACGCCACGGTGGGCCTGGGCGACGACGGCGACCTGCCCTGCGGCGTGCTGCTGGGCGGCGTGCGGGCCGGCGCGGCGGCCGTCCAGATCGGCGGGGCGGTGGAGACAGGCTTTTCCGGCACGGCCCCCGAGGTGGGCTGGCAGGAGCTGGCCTGCGACGGGAAGGGCGGCGTGAAGGTGGCCGCAGGGGGAGCAAAGTGCCTGGTGCTGGCGGTGGACGAGGAAGAGAGCACCGCCGTCATCAAGCTTTGATGGATCGCGAAAAGGAGGAGAGGGCTATGGCGCAGAGATTCGACCATGTGACGTTGGAGAAAGGGATGTACCGCGAGGCGGGCAGGTCCTTCACCCAGGTGCTGGAAAAGCTGGATCCAAGCGAGCAGTACCGGGGCACCACGCTGGAGGGGCTGGACGCTTACCAGCGGCAGCTCAAACGGTTCGACATCCGGGTGAAAGGGGCCGGGTCCGACCTGGTGGACAAGTTCTTCGCCACGTCCCAGTCGGCGGTGCTGTTCCCGGAATACATCGCCCGGGCGGTGAAGGTGGGCATGGAGGAGGCCAACATCCTGCCCGACATCACCGCCACCGAGACCCTCATCGAAGGGATGGATTACCGATCCATCACCTCCGTGCCCGAGGACGAGAAGCAGCTCAAACAGGTGGCGGAGGGCGCGGCCATCCCACAGACCACCGTGCGCACGCGGGACAGCCTGGTGAAGCTCCACAAGAGAGGCCGGATGCTGGTGGCCTCTTACGAGGCCATCCGGTTCCAGAAGCTGGACCTGTTCTCCGTCACCCTGCGGCAGATCGGCGCGCAGATCGGGCGGATGCACCTGGAGGACGCCATCGACGTGATTATGAACGGAGACGGCAACGGCAACGCCGCGAAGAGCTCCAGCGTGAAAACGGCGGGCACACTGACCTATGAGGATCTGCTGGCGTTCTGGAACAGCTTCGAGCCCTATCAGCTCAACACCCTGCTGGTGGGCGCCGACACCATGCCCAAGCTGCTGGGGATGAGCCAGATGCAGGACTCCATGGCCGGGCTGGACTTCCATGGCACCGGCCGGCTCATCACCCCCATGGGAGCCAGGGTGCTGCGCACCTCCGCCATGCCTGAGGGGACGATCGTCGGCCTGGACAAGAACTACGCGCTGGAGATGGTCAAGGCCGGGGACGTGATGGTGGAATACGACAAGATCATAGACCGGCAGATGGAGCGGGCCGCCATCACCACGATCTCCGGCTATGCCAAGATCTTCGAGGACGCCAGCCGGGTATTGACGGTGTGATGGGCGGGAGCAGACGGAACGTGGACCTGCCGCGCCGGAAGAAAGAGCGGCGCAAGGCAGCGGCGGCCGTACAGCTCCGGGACGCAGGACGGCACCCCTTCATGCAGTTGGACGGATATGTGCCCCTGGGCCGGGGGGAGACCGCCCTGTACCGGGCCCTTCGGGAAGCGGTGCCCGTGGTGGACGCCGCCGTGTGCAAGCTGATCCGGCTGTGCGGCGGGGTGTCCGTGACCTGCCGGGACGAGGAGGCCCAGGAGGATCTGGAACGGTTCCTGCGCACCGTGCCGGTGGGCCGGGGCCAGAGAGGCATCCAGAGCTTTCTGGACCAATACCTGGACTCGATGCTCGTGTGCGGCCGGGCGGTGGGCGAGATCGTCCCCGCCCGGGACGGGCGCGGCGTGGCCGCGCTGCTGTGCGGCGATGTGGACCGGGTGGAGATCCGGGAGGGAGAGAGCCCGCTGGACTTTGCCCTGTGCGCCCGGGACAGCGACGGGACGGTGCGGGAGCTGCCCAGGCAGGAGCTGCTGCTGTTCACCCCCTTCCAGCCGGAGACCGGGGCCCCTTATGGGGCGTCCATGCTGCGCTCCATGCCCTTCCTGGCGGGGATCCTGCTGAAGATCTTCCAGGCCATGGGGAAGAATTGGGAGCGTATGGGCAACGTGCGCTTCGCCGTGGTGTGCAAAGGCGAGGACGGCGCGGCGATGCAGGACCGGTGCGGCCAGGTGGCCCGGGAATGGAGCGCAGCCATGCAGGCGGGGCGGGACGGGACCGTGCGGGACTTCGTGGCTGCGGGGGACGTGGAGATACGGACCATCGGAGCGGACAACCAGATCCTGGACAGCGAGGTCCCCGTGCGGCAGATCCTGGAGCAACTGGTGGCCAAGACGGGGATCCCGCCCTTCCTGCTGGGCCTGAGCTGGTCGTCCACCGAGCGCATGAGCAGCCAGCAGGCGGACATCATGACCAGTGAGATCGCCGCCATCCGGCGCAGCCTGGAGCCGGTGGTGGAGCGGGTATGCGAGCTGTGGCTGCGGCTGCAGGGCCATGACAGCCGGGTGGAGGTGGACTGGGCGGACGTGAACCTCCAGGACGAGGAGGCGCAGGCCAGAGCGGCACTGTATCGGGCCCAGGCCAGGGCCGTAGAGGAGGATGGAGATGCAGATCGATAAGGATGCGGTGGTCAAGGGGATCGGTACGCCGGAGGCGGACGAGCTCGCCCTCATCAACGCGCTGGCCCGGCGTGAGCTGGGGGCGGACGAGGTGTACACCTTCGCCATGAGGCTGTGCGACAACGATGTGGACCGGGACTTCGAGCGGTTCGGCGACGAGACGCTGGACGAACTGGGAGCGCTGTTCGTGGGGGTGTCCGGGGTGTTCGACCACCAGTGGTCCGCCAGGGGACAGACCGCCCGGATCTACCGCACACAGGTGGTGGACGAGGACGGCGCAGTCACCTGCGACGGGAGGCCCTACCGCTGCTTGAAAGGCTGGGCGTACATGATGAGGACCGGAGAGAACGCCGGCCTCATCGCCGAGATCGACGGCGGCATCAAGCGGGAGATCAGCGTGGGATGCGCCGTGGAGCGAGTGGTATGCTCCATCTGCGGCGGAGAGATCGGGTCCTGTCCCCACGAGAAGGGGAGAGAGTATGACGGGCAGCTCTGTCATGGTGTGCTCACCGGGGCCACGGACGCTTACGAATGGTCCTTCGTGGCGGTGCCCGCCCAGCGGCGGGCCGGGGTCATCAAGAGCGCCAAACGCCGGATGGAGGACGAGGCCCGGCTGGGCCGGAGATACCTCAAGGGCCTGCGCCGGGAGATGGTGCGCCTGGCGGGGATCGCCGAGCCGGAGGCGGGACACGCCCTGCTGGAGCGGGTGGCCGGGCGGCTGGACGAGGAAGAGCTGCTGGGACTGATCGAACTGTACCGGAAGAGGGCCGACCGGCTGTTGACGGCGGGGGTGCAACTGAGCTACGGCGAGGATGCGGCGCCTCCTGAGGCCGCCGACAGGGCCTTCCTCATTTAAGGGAGGATCGGATGACGCAACAGGTATTGGAGCTGGTGCAGGCGCTGTGCGAGGAAGGGCAGGACGAGGAGCTGCTGCGCACGCTGTGCGTCAACGCCTGCCGGATGCTGGACAGGCGGCTGCGCGAAGGCGTGACGCGGGAGGACTGCGAAGGGGCCTATCCTTTGGCGGCGGCGTGGCTGGCGTTGGGCTGGCTGCGGGACGGACAGGTCATGTCCGGCGTGACGGCGCTGTCCGCCGGGGACATGACCGTGCGCCGGGAAGGAGGCGGGGACAGCGGGGAGCTGTTCCGGCGGGCCATGGATCTCATGGCCCCCTTCCTGCGGGACGACGGGTTCGTGTTCCGGGGGGTGAGGGGTTGACCGGAGCGTTCGCAGGGATCATCAGGACCTATGGACAGGAGCTGATATGCCGCCGGGAGGACGGCACGGAACTGGACCGGGGGATGGCCATCGTCCAGCCCATGACGAAGGTGGATCAGCAGTATGCCGCCGGGGCGCTGGGCAGTTTCTCTCAAGACCGCTTCTTGGGGCTGGCCGAGCCGGGGCTCCCGCTGGACCAGATCGGCCCGGGCGGCTGGGTGAGCTGGGGCGGACAGGACTATGAGGTGATGACCGTGCGGCCTATCTGGGTGGGAGGAACGGTCACCCATTTGTGGCTGGCCCTGCGGGCCTGCCCGGAGAACGCGCCGTGAGCGGGGCGCTGAACGCCCTGCGGGAGCAGGTGGCGGAGCAGCTCCGCCAGAACGGGCTGAACGCCGTGGCAGCCATGGAGAGCGCCCGGGCCGCCCGGTGGCGGGAGGCGGTGACGGCGGTCTCCCTCAGCCGGATGGTGTGCGAGCCGGGAGGCTTCAAGGACTATCTGGGGACGCGGACCGACCCGGAGACCGGCCGGGAACGGGAGATCTATGGCCGGGAAGCGGAGCTCACCCTGGCGCTGGACGTCTTTGCCCCCAGAGACGCAGGGGAGAGCGTCTGCCAGGCAGCGGCGGAGCGCGTGGCGGAGACTCTGGTGTGCCAGGGAGCGGCG
Organism: uncultured bacterium; assembly: GCA_947643715.1. Taxonomy (GTDB): domain Bacteria; phylum Bacillota; class Clostridia; order Oscillospirales; family Oscillospiraceae; genus Enterenecus. Next base: position 22,394 of record CANRXB010000002.1, on the reverse strand, counting down.
GGGCTCACCGCGCTGGAGATCCAGACAGGGCGGGTGGAGTTCCTGGAAAACGAAGGTCTCTACCGCCAGCAGATCGACTGCCGGTGCAGGGGGTGGCTGGTGGTCGCGCCCGGCGAGGCCGGTGAGATGTTCACGGACTTTGAAGTGAAGGGGAGAATGAGATGAGTGCGGTGACAAGGCACGAAAGACCGGGGGTGTATTCCTCCTATGAGACGTCCAGCTTGACAGCCGCCGCCGCAGGCGGCGGGAAGGTGGCGGTGGTGGCCGCTCTGGACAACGCGGACGGCAAGAGGTGCTATCAGTGGACCAGCTACAGCAAAGCGGCGGCGGACGTGGGCGAGTGCGTGCTGAGCCGGATGGCCCGGATCGCCATCCGCAACGGCGCGGGGATGGTGTACGGCGTGCCCGCCAGCGGGGACTACTCGACGGCCTTCGCCACGGTAGCGGCCCTGGAGGACGTGGCCGTGGTGGTGTGCGACAGCACGAAGCTGAACGTGCAGCAGGCGCTCAAGACCATGGTGACCGAATGCTCCGCCGCACGCAGGGAGCGCATCGCCGTGGTGGGCGGCGCGGCGGCGGAGACGGTGGCCCAGCTCACCCAGCGGGCCGCTCAGCTCAACTGCGAGCGGGTGGTGCTGGTGGCACCCGGCGGGGGGGACGGCTCCGGCGGCGCCATGTGCGCCGCGGCGGCGGCAGGCGCCATCGCTGGGAACAGCGACCCCGCGCTGCCCTTGGGCGGCGCGCAGCTCTATGGGCTGGAGGAGCTGGAGCGGACCTATGACGACGCAGAGGTGGACCTGCTGATCCAAGGGGGCGTGACCCCGCTGGAGACATTGGCGGGGACATGCTATGTGGTGCGGGGGGTGACCACCCGCACCAAGACCGGCGGCGCGGCGGATACCACATGGAGGGAGCTGACCACGATCCTGGTGGTGGACGAGGTGATCCCAGGCATCCGCAGCGCCCTGCGCGCCAAGTTCAGCCGGGCCAAGAACACGGCCCAGAGCCGGGGCGCCATACGCTCCCAGACGGTGATGGAGCTGGAGAAGCGGTTGGGCAGGGAGATCATCGACAGCTACGAGGACGTCACGGTGTCCGCCCTGGACAGCGACCCCACGGTCTGCCTGGTGGAGTTCGCCTTCACCGTGGCCCACGGCCTGAACCAAGTGTGGCTGTCCGCGCACATCACAGTGTAAGGGGGAGCGAGGTATGAGCGAGAATTTCAACGCGCAGCTCAGCGCGGCAGGTTTTCCCACCAGCTCGGACATCTGGCTGGAGCTGGACGGGCAGAAGGTGGCGGTGGTACAGAGCTATAACTGCAAGACCACCCGGAGCTCCTACGCGATAGAGGCGTTCGGGGAGGAGGAGCCTGTGGCCACCGTGCAGGGCCCCCAGAACTATGTGATCCAGCTCACCCGGCTGTATGCCACCGACCGGGCCATCGCCGACGGGCTGGACTTCTACAGCATGAGGGACTTTTCTCTGGTCATCTGCAAGCCGGACCGGAAGGTCATCTATTCCGACTGCCAGTGGAGCGACATCCAGGAGGACGCCCAGCTCGGCAAGATGGTGGTGGAGAAGCTCACCCTGGTGGCCAGGAACCGGATGGAGACGGCGGCGTAAATGGACGGCAGGTTTTGGGCCGGCCCAGACCGGGTGAAGGTGGACGCGGGGGAGCTACGGCTGCTGTCCGCCTGGGAGGTGCTGGAGGCCCGGCGGGAAGGGGACTCGCTGGCCCAGGACGGCCGGGAGCGGGCGCTGTGCCGGAACGCGTGTCTGGTGGCCCGGGCGCTGGAGCGGAAGGGGAAGCCGGTGTTCGGGGACGGGCAGGCCGCGCTGGCGGCACTGCGGGTGGAGGAGATCGCGGCGCTGGCGGACCGTTGGGCGCAGTTCAACAGGGAGCATAATCCCTCGCCGCTGTGCGGGGAACGGGAGCTGGAACGGCGAAAAAAAGCCTGGAGCACGCGCGTTATGAGCGCCTTCAGTGGCGCGTGCTCCGTCTGTTTGGCGCTCTGCCCACGGAGGAACGTGCGAAAAGGATGACCGATCGGGACTACCTGTGGTGTGCGCTCAACCTGGCGCTGGACCAGGAGGAGGAGCTGGCCCGGCTGTGCCCCGATTGCCGCAGGAGAGCGGAAGAGGAGCCGTGCCCGGTGTGCGGCGCGCCGCGGGAGGGCTGGGCGGTCAATCAGGGATTCGACTGGGAGCGGTATCAGAGGCTGAAAGGGGGCGGGGACGTTGGTCGATCGGCTGGAGGAGCTGCTGGCGATGATGGACGATGAGGATGACGGGGAAGAGAAGAGCGAGGACGAGGCCGGGACGGCCGTGGCGGCGGTCCCCGCCGCCCGGGTCCCTGGGATGGAGGCACAGGAGGACCCGGAGGAGGACAGGGGAACGGCCCGCCCGGGCCCGGCCTGGGGAGAGGCCGATCTCGCCCCGGCGGATGGGGGAGCGCCGGAGCAGACGGCGGGACCAGGCCCGACGACGCCAGGAGAGCAGATCGACGTGCCGGGCACGCCTGGGCCGGTGAGCGGCGGCACACAGGAGGAGGACGGGATCGGGCTGACGGCCGCGCCATGGTGGGACGCGGCCATGGTCCCGGTGATGCGCCCCAACAGCCGCGCGGTGCTGAGGACGCCGGGGGCCCGGGATGTGGAAGTGCCGGAGCTGAGCGTGCCGGGGCAGGCACCGGAGGCGGAGACGGCGCAGATCCAGGCGCACAGAGAGACGGCGGACGGGCAGGGGCTGGAGACGCTGTACCGGCAGACCGTGCGGGCCGGCCTGCCGCCGGTCCAGGCCCTTCCGGTGGAGCAGGCGGGGCGGACGTTCCGGGCGGAGGAGCCGGGACGGACCGCGGCCCTCACCGTGGACGAGCTGGACCGGGCGGTGCGCCGGGACAGCCGGAGATATGACGGCGGGCTGAGCATATTTTGAGCGTGCGGCATACAAAGCCGCTCCATATATGCCCCCGGGGCAGCGCCCCGGGGGCGAGAGAGGAGAGAGAGCATGATCCTTGCGCCCATGCGCTTCAAGAGCTTCGTATGGCCCCATAACCCAAGGGTGTATTCCATCGCCTTCGAACGCAAGCTGGCGGTGCATAAGATCCCCTTCGGCCTGCATCACTTGCAGAGCCTGGGACAGACCAGGCGCGTGCTGCGGGGAGAGGGAGAGTTCGTGGGAGAGCGGGCCTACAGCTTGTTCAAAGAGCTGGCCACGGTGTTCTATGAGGAGACGCCGGGGGTGCTGGTCCATCCGGTCTGGATGACCACGACGGCATGGTTCGCCGCGCTGGAGCTGCGGCAGGCCCCGCGGCGGGACTATGTGGCCTACTCCTTCGAGTTCTGGGAGGTGGAGGAGGGCGCCGGGGATACCGGGCTCACGGTGCGGCATCCGGTGGCCGACGGGGACGCCGGCGCCGGGGAGGAGGCCCAGAGCGGACAGTGGCATACCGTGGTCCGGGGCGACACCCTGTGGGGGCTGGCCCGGCGGTACGGGGTGGCGCTGGCCCGGATCGTGGAGCTCAACCCTTCCATCCGCAACCCCAACCTCATCTATCCCGGACAGAAGGTGAGGATACGATGATCGAGTGCTGGGTGGAGCTGGGCAGCGGCGAGGAGCTGGAGCTGCCCACCGCTGTGAGCTGGAGGTTCTGCTATGGCACGGACACCCCCTGCGACAGCTTTTTCCTGCGCTGCCTGTGGGAGAAGGGGCAGGAGCGGCTGCTGTCCGGGGCCTGCCGGTTCTTCGCTGAGTGGGAGGGGGAGCGGGCGTTCACCGGAGTGGTGGACGAGTTCACCGTGGTCTGTGGACAGGACGGGCTGTATCTGGAGCTGTCCGGCCGGGGGATGGCCGCCCTCCTGCTGGACAACGAGGCCATGCCCGCGGAGTACCAGCGGTGTACCCGGGCGGACATCGTGGCCGGTCATGTGACGCCCTACGGAGTGGAGACGGTGGGGGGCGCGTCCCTGCCCGCCGTGAGCGGCTTCACCGTCACCAGCGGGGAGAGCGAATGGAGCGTGGTGCGGCGGTATGCCTGCTATCATGGAGGGATCGTGCCCCGGTTCGACCGGCAGGGCCGGCTGGTGCTGGACGGGCACAGCGGCGGGAAGGAGCTGCTCATCCGGGACGGCGACACCGTGACCGGCTGGGAATACCGGGAGGAGCGGCACGGGGTGCTCAGCCAGGTGGCGGTGCGGCGGCGGACCACCTGGGGGACCCAGTGGGTGACGGACCACGCGTTCGCGGCCCAGGGCGGGTGCGCGCGGCGGGTGATCACGGTGCCCAACACCACAGGGACGGCCGCTATGCGCTATACCGCGGACTATCAGCTCCGGGCGGCGAGGAGCGCGCGGGTGCGGATGCGCGTCACCGTGGCCGGGGCGTTCCTGGCATGGCCGGGGGAGCTGGCCGTAGTGGAGCTGAGCGGCTTCGGGGCCAACGGGCGTTACCGGGTGGCACAGACCGAGGTGTCCTGCGGCAGCGGCGGGACGGCCACAACCCTGGTGCTGGGGGAGACGGACGCGATGATATAGGCGGCGCACAGGCGCAGAGCAACGGCAGAGGAGGGAGAGCCATGTGGCTGAGCGGACAGCACAAACGGCCCGCCGAGAGCGGCGAGGGCCAGACAGGCATCGTCACCATGAGCGGTGAGGAGACGGCGGTGCTGCTGGACAGTGAACGGCGGGGCGTGCAGGTATACGCTCCGGCGGGCTATCGTTGGGCCCCTATGGTGGGCCAGCAGGTGCTGGTCATCCAGGGCAAAGGGGAGATCCCCTGCGTAGTGGGGGCCCGGCAGGACCTCGTGCCAGACCGGGTGACCATCCAGGCGGACAGGATGGCCATCCAGGGCGGGACGGTGGAGATGAAGGCCGGGGGCGAGGCGGTCATCCAGGCGGGCAAGCTGGAGTTGACGGCGGACGTGTCCGTCAAGGGCGAGGCGCTGGAGGAGATGATCGCCAGGATCGTGAGGGCGATCTTGGCGGGAGGAGGAGCGGGATGAGCCTGCTGCTGAAGCAGAGAGATTATGTGGCGGACGGCAACGGCGGGGTGGCGGTGGTCCGGGACGGCGAGGCGCTGGTGAACGAAGCGCTCTTCCGGCTCACCGTCCGGCAGGGGAGTTTTCCCTTCCTGCCCGGGCTGGGCAGCAGGATGTACCAGCTCCGGCGGGAGAAGTCGTCCGTCTGGGAGACCCTGGCCCGGCAGTTCGCTGCGGAGGCGCTGGCGGGCTTGGACGGCGTGACGGTGACCGGAGCGCAGGTGGAGCGGCAGGACGACTGGCTGCTGGTGTCGGTGGCGCTGCTGTGGCAGGGGACGCGGCTGTCGGTGACGGTCCAGTTGGAGGGGTGAGAGGTTGATCACATTAGAAGAGATCTATCAGGGGCTGGCCGCGGAGTTCCAAGCCCAGACCGGCCAGGCCGCCGGAGGGAGCAGCGAGCTGGCGGTGCGGTTCTATGCGGTGGCCGCACAGCTCTACAGCCTGTACGTCCAGGCGGAGTGGACCCGCCGGCAGTGCTTCCCCCAGACGGCGGATGGGGAGGACCTGGACAAGCACGCCCGGCTGCGGGGAGTGGTGCGGCGGAAGGCCACCCAGGCCACGGGGATCGTGCGGTTCTATGTGGACCAGCCCAGGCAGACGGACGCGCCGGTGGCCAAAGGGACCGTGTGCATGAGTGCCGGCGGGGTGCGCTTCGCCACCGATGTGGCCGGAGCGGTCCCGGCCGGGAGGCTCTACTGTGAGATCCCCGTGACGGCGGTGGAAGCGGGGGCGGTAGGGAACGTGGGGCAGGGCACCATCGTATATATGGCGCTGCCCCCCATGGGCATCTCGGCCTGCGTCAACCCGTCGGCGCTGTCCAATGGGCAGGACGAGGAAGGGGACGAGGAGTTGAGGACGCGGGTACTGGCCACCTTCCAGCGACTGGCCAACGGCGCCAACAACGCGTTCTACCGCCAGGCGGCGCTGTCCTTCGACGGCGTGGCTGCGGTGACGGTAGTGCCCCGGAGCCGGGGGGTGGGCACGGTGGACGTGGTGCCCGCCGCCCGGGGAGGCGTGCCCGGCCAGGAGCTGATCCGAGACCTGCAGGACTATTTCGACCGAGTGCGTGAGATCGCGGTGGACGTGAGGGTGCTCGCGCCCACGGTGAAGCGGGTGGACCTGTCGGTGCGGCTGTGGGCGCAGCAGGGCGCCGCCTATGACGCGGTGGCTAAGGCGGTGCAGGAGCGGCTGGGGCGGTGGTTCGACGGAGAGCGGCTGGGCCAGCCCTTGCCTCGGGCCCAGCTCATCGCGCTGATCTACGGCGTGGACGGGGTGGCCAACTGTCAGCTCACGAAGCCGGAGGCGGACTTGCCGCTGAACAGCGTGACGCTGCCGGTGCTGGGCAAGCTGACCATCACCAACGGCGCGGGCCAGGGGGGGAGCGCGTGAAGCTTGGATTTGAGGATCATCTGGTGTCCCTGCTCCGGCCGCTGGGGGCCTACGATCTGCACGCAGGGACCATCAACCGGGGAGAGCTGGCCTCCTATGGGATGGAGCTGGACGGGGCGGACCAGGAGCTGGAGCACACAGCCCGGGAGATGAACTTGGCCACTGCGGCGGACTTCGGCCTGGAGCGGGTGGAAGCGCTGCTCCCCTTCCGGCCGGTGTGCCGGACGGTGGAGCAGCGGCGGGAGGCTCTGGCGGCCCTGCTGCGCATCAGCGGCGACAGCTTCACCCTTTCGGCCATCAACGACACCCTGCGGGGCTGCGGCGTCAACGCCGTGGCGGAGGAGGCCGGGCGGCCGGGGTACGTGAAGGTGTACTTCCCCGATGTGGCGGGGATCCCGGAGGAGTTCGACCGCCTGCGTTTCATCATCGAGGAGATCCTGCCCAGCCATGTGGTCATCGACTACGAGTTCTGGTACAACACCTGGGCCATGGTGGCCCGCCGCCACCACACCTGGGGGGGCGCCGCCGCCACAGGGCTGAGCTGGTACGGGCTGGCCGTGGAAAACGACGGCGTGCTGGAGAAGGGCTGAGCGTCCACCGGCCCCGCATGTGCGGGGCCGGTGGAAATTTTTTTGAAGATCTCACAAAAAGTGGTTGACAAGCTCTCATATCTATAGTACAATACAGACAGAAAGGAAGAGGTGAGTCCAATGTATCAACGTAGAACGCACCAACTCTTTCTGCGATTGGGAAACGCAAAGTGAAACGAAGCCTCGGCTCGTTCCAAACACGCTTGAGCAAGCGAAGGAAGCCAGATCAAGTCTGAAGCCTACCATTGTTTGAGGAAACAGGGAGCAAGTAGTTTCAGGCGGAACCCCAACGCAAAAAAATCCGGTCAGACCGGAAGAAAGTGAAGGTATGAGCCCTTGGACAATCAAAGCCAGAAGTGAGCCCCCAGCCGCGTGATAGGACGGCTGGGGGCTTGGTGTTTGTGGCTGCGAAAGCTTATGAAAAATTAAGAGGTACAGCGGGGAAAAGGGCTTGCAAAATCAGGGAACGTCTAGTATGATATGAAATGTATACCCATGATGGGTCTTTGGCGGACATGACTATCCAAAGCGCTTTTGGGGCAGACTTCCAAGGATAGGGCGCTGCCTCGGGCGCAGTATATATACAGGAGTGAAAACAATGTTTGTGAAGGATATCGGCATCGACCTGGGCACCGCCAGCGTGCTGGTCTATATCAAGGACAAGGGCATCGTCCTGCGCGAGCCGTCGGTGGTGGCGCTGGACAAGAACACCGGCAAGCTGCTCAAGGTGGGCACCGAGGCCCAGCAGATGCTGGGAAAGACCCCCGGCAACATCGTGGCCATCCGCCCGCTGCGGGAGGGCGTCATCTCCGATTACGACATGACCGAGCGGATGCTCCGGGAGTTCATCCGCAAGGTGGCTCCTGTGCGGGTGTTCAAGCCTCGTGTGGTCATCTGTGTGCCTTCCGGCATCACGGAGGTGGAAGAGCGCGCCGTCATCGACGCGGGCATCCAGGCGGGGGCCCGGCGGGTGTATCTCATCGAGGAGCCCCTGGCCGCTGCCATCGGCGCAGGCGTGGACATCACCCAGCCCGACGGCCACATGGTGGTGGACATCGGCGGCGGCACCGCCGATATCGCCGTCATCTCCCTGTCCGGCATCGTAGAATCCGCCTCCATCAAGGTGGCCGGGGACGCGTTCAGCGAGGCGGTGGTGAAGTACATCCGCAAGCGGCACAACGTCCTGATCGGCGACCGCACGGCGGAAGAGCTGAAGATGACCATCGGCTGCGTGTTCCCCCGGCCGGAGGAGATCTCCATGGAGGTCAAGGGCCGCTGCCTCATGACCGGCCTGCCCCGGGTGTTCTCCGTCACCTCCAGCGAGATGATCGAGGCGTTCGAGGAGCCCTGCTCCCGCATCCTGGAGGCCATTCACAATGTGTTGGAACGCACGCCCCCGGAGCTGGTGGCGGATATCTCCAGCAACGGGATCATCATGACCGGCGGCGGGTCGATGGTGTGGGGGTTCGACAAGCTCATCGAGTCCCACACCGGCATCGAGACCTATGTGGCCGACGACGCCATCTCCTGTGTGGCCCACGGCACCGGGCGGAGCCTGGACTGGGTGAACGACATGCAGGACGGCACCATGAACATCTCCAGGAGCCGTCAGATGCTGTGATGGAGCGTGCTGCGCGAAAACTGAGGAATCAGGAGCGTCCCTTTCATGGGGGACGCTCCTTTTCGTTTTGGCCTGCCGCGATGCGGCGGGCATTTTTTAAGGATCCATTAAGATGGCGGCAGTATATTGACAAGACAATATTATATGTAATATAATATCATTCGAAAGGAGGGATAGCATGGCTTTCGCGATCGGCCCACAGCTTTTGGATGGGTGTGTACTGGCGGTGCTGTCCCATGGGGACGCCTACGGCTATGTGCTCACCCAGCAGGTGAAGGCCCGGCTGGACATCTCCGAGTCCACCCTATACCCGGTGCTGCGGCGGCTCCAGCGGGACGGGCTGCTGAAGGTGTACGACCGTCCATATCAGGGCCGGAACCGGCGGTACTACGCCATCACTTCGGTGGGCCGCACCCAGCTCGACCATCGGCGGACAGAGTGGAGGCAGTTCCGGGACGGAGTAGAGGAACTCATGAAGGAGGACGAACACGATGGATAAGATCACATACCTCTCCCAATTGGCCGAAGGACTGGCGCGCTGGATACCGGAACGAGAACGGCAGGACATCCTGCGCTACTACGCGGAATATTTCGAGGAGGCCGGGCCGGAGCGGGAGGCCGAGGTGGTGGCCGAGCTGGGCGATCCCTGGGCGCTGTCCAGCCGCCTGGCGGTGGAAGGCGGTTACGTCACCCAAGAGCAGGCCGCCTCCTGGGTGCCTATGCGGAAGAAGCGCAAGATATGGCCCCTGGTGGTGGCGGTGACGGCGGCGGTGATGGTGTTCACCGTCGGCTCTGCGATCTGGATGGCCATGCGGTTCGGGCGGTTCATCGGCCGGGAGGTGAGCTCCTATATCTCCAGTGACGCCGTTGCGGAAGATGTGGCCGACATCGTCCAGGAGGAACAGGTCGCTTCTATTTGGGAAGCCAATGAGTACGCCTCTATCGGAGAGTTCTCCTCCATCGATGTGGACATCGACATGGGCAATGTCCTAGTGATCGTCACCGACGATCAAACGCTCGGTCAAACGCTGTCCGTGAACTATGTACCGCAGTGGAGAGACGTCAAGCTGGTATGGGAGATCGAGGACGGCGTCCTGAAGGTGAGGAACAGCGACGACATGGTGACGGGATACACTGGGATCGATTGGGCGGCGATGGGCGAGGTAGAGGTGCCGGAGGTGATCATCACGGTGTATGACAGGATGATATTGGACAAGGTCAGCGTCAAGACCGATATGGGGGACGTGTACCTGGACCACCTGATGTCGAAAAAGGTGACGGCCAAGACCGGTATGGGCAATGTGCAGTGCTATGAGCTCTTTGAGGTGCAGAAGCTGAAGATGGAGACCGGTATGGGCAACATAGCCCTGGGGATGCAGGAGCCCTTCGAAGGCGTGGACATCGACCTGGAGAGCGGCATGGGCCACATCGAAGCGATGCTGGGCGGTTCTGAGCAAGAGTGGGAGTACGACCTGGGCACCGGCATGGGGAACGTGTCGGTGAACGGCGCGGGCCATAGCAGCAAGATAGAGAGAAAAGGCGACATGCCCTATCACTTGGATGCAAAGAACGGCATGGGCGACGTTGAGGTGTACTGGGAAGGCTGAGCCCACATCGGACGGGCCGGCGGCCGCGGCTGCCTCACGGCCCTGATAGCAGTAGATCGGAAAGGAGGAAGGATCATGGCCAAAATGTTCGGCGAACGGTTCCAAGTCGTCCACAGTGAGGGCAACGGCCTCACCAAGCCTGTGTTCATGGTGGTGTTGGACACCCTCACCGGCGTGCAGTATCTGTACGGTCAGTCTGGAAACAGCGGCGGGATGTGCCCCCTCATCGACCAGGACGGCAAGCCCGTCGCCTGGGAAGTGTGACCAAAAAGCCTGGGACATTCGTCCCAGGCCTTTTGACTCATATGGGCAGAGGAACGCCATGGGACGAGAACATATCGGGGCCTCCGCCTGGTTCCCGGCGGCATATCGATGATTGCAAAGGCCGTCCAAACATGGTAAACTTACGGGAACGGGAGGGGACGCCTCCCTGGAAGGGTGGATGGGTCCACATGGATATCAAGAAGCTGGAAAAGCGCGTATGTGCCATGGATCTGATCCGGGTCACGGCGGTGGTCTGCGTGATCGCGGTACATTTCCTTTTGCACACCGGCTTTTATGCCCAGCCCGTATACGGCAAGCGGATGTTCGTGATGTGTGTGATGCGGGCGTTCCTGTCCTGCTGCGTGCCGCTGTTCCTGGTGCTGAGCGGGTGGCTGATGTGGGGCAAGAAGCTGGAGAAGCGGTACTATCTGGGCCTGTCCGGCACCCTGGCCACCTATGTGCTGGCAGGAGCGGCCTGCACGGTGTTCAACGCGGTCTACCTCCACCGGGAGCTTTCCCCGGCCAAGGTGTTCTTCGACTTTTTCGACTTCACCGCCGCTGATTACTCCTGGTATATCGAGATGTATATCGGCCTGTTCCTGCTGGCCCCTTTTTTGAACCTGCTCTACCACGCCCTGGACACCAAGGGCAAGAAGCAGGCGCTGCTGCTGACCATGCTCCTGCTCACGACGCTGCCCACCCTGACCAACAGCTTCAACCTGGAGGATCCGTCCTGGTGGGCCTCCCCTGCCGCCGTTGGCGGGACCACCAGGCTGCTGCCCAGATGGTGGCAGGGCTGCTATCCCATCACCTATTATCTCACCGGCTGCTACCTGCGGGAATACGGCCTGCGGCTGAAGTCGAGGACCATCGCCCTGCTGCTGGGGCTGGCCACGTTGGCCTTCGGCTGCTTCGATCACTGGCAGAGCTTCGGCACGGGGTTCGTGACGGGTCCTTACGTGGATTGGGGCGGGTTCCAGCCTTATGTCCTGACGGTGCTGCTCTTCGTCCTGCTCAGCCGGGTGGACGCAGCGCGCCTGCCCGTGCCGGTCCGGTATGGGCTTTGGGGCGTGTCGGAGCTGAGTTTGGGCATCTATCTGGTGTCCTATATATTCGATACCATTTTCTATCCCAGACTCAATGAAGCGGTGCCGGTGATGACGGACCGCCTGGGGTGGTTCCCGGTGATGGTGGGCGCGGTGTTCGTGTGCTCGCTGCTGCTCTCCCTGATCCTCTATTGGGTGCGGGAGGGGCTGCGCCGTCTGTTCGTCCGGGCGGCCAGGGCGGCGCACATGGCGGCGCGGCGAGACCCGGCCCGGCTGGAGCGGGACCGGGTCCGGATGCGGCGGGCGATCTTCGCGTCGTGTTTCGGCGCGGCGGTGGTGTTCGCGCTCTGGAAGTGCCCCTTCGGGTTCGGCTCCTACGACGACGCGTTCTATCTCACCGTGCCCCACCGGCTGAGCATGGGGGACGTGCTGTTCGCCGACGAGTGGCACGTGTCCCAGATGGCGGGGCTGATCGGCCTGCCTCTGGTGTGGCTCTATCGGACCGTCACCGGCTCCATGGATGGGGCGCTGCTGGCGGCGCGGTACGCCTATGTGGCGTTCCACGCCCTCGCGTCCCTGTTCTTCTATTCCAGAGTGAAGGAGCACGGCGTGCCCGCCATGGCCGCGGCGCTGTCCTGGTTCCTCTTCGCCCCATATGACATCATGGCCCTGAGCTATAATACCATGGGGATGGATTTCGTGCTCATCTCCGGCACGCTGCTGGCCACGGCGCAGGGGAAGGGCCTGCTGATCCTGTCCGGCGTATGCCTGGCCGCAGGGGTGCTGTGCTGCCCATATCTCGCGGCGGGCTATCTCCTCTACGCCGCGGGGGTGGGGGCCCGCGCCCTGTACGGCAGGCTGAGGCCCGCCAGAGCCGCCGGAGATGGGAGCGTCCTCGTCCCCTCCCGGCTGCTGTGGCTCACGGTAGGCGCGGCGGCGGCAGGCGCCGCGTTCACAGCCTACGTCCTGTCCGCCTGCGGGATACAGGGGCTGCTGGACAGCCTGCCCTACATCCTGTCCGATCCGGAACACCAGGGCATGTCCCCGCTGGTGAAGCTGAAGAACACCTGGTACGGCCTGGTCCACTGCCATCCATCGTTCAAGCTGGTGCTGGGCGGCTATCTGGTCCTCCTGCTGGCTATGCTGGCGGACCGGGGGCGGCGGGAACGGCGGGCGCCCTATCTGATCGCCTCCTGCCTACTGACGCTGGTGAGCTATGCCATGCTCTACCCGGAGTCGGCGCAGGTCCATTACAACGCCGTCATGCTCCCCATGTTCTTCGTGGGGCTGACCTGCTACCTCCTGTGTGAAGAGAAGCCCCGTGGCCTGTTCACCACCGTGTTCGTGGGAGGGATCGTCTACGCTGTGGCGGTCACCTTGGGCTCCAACAATTTCTTCTATGCCGCAGCCATGGCCAGCGCTGTGACCAACACGGCCAGCTTCCTGTTCCTGGGCCGGCTCCTGCTGGAGATGAAGGCGCGGCCGGACGAGGGCGTCCATGGCGTATGGCTGCGCCGGGGGGCGGTGGGGATGGCGGCCCTCACCATAGCCGCGCTGCTGTCGATCCAGGTCCACGTGAAGGCGGAGCACTGCTTCATGGATGACGCGCCCGCCGAGCTCACCTGCCGGATCGAAGAGGGGCCCGCCCGGGGCATACGCACCACGGGATACCGGGCCGGGGTGTACCAACGGCTCAACAGTGAGCTCCAGTACTATAAGAGCGCGCCGGAGGGGGAGCTGCTGATCCTGAACGAGCGGTCCTGGTGCTATCTCTCCACAGACCCCATGGGCTACGCCACCTTCTCCGCCTGGATCTCCGGCGAGACCCAGACCGCCCTGGACCGCCTGGAGGCATATTACGAGCTCCGCCCGGACAAGGTGCCGGACCATATCTTCCTGTCGAAAGATTCCAGGTTCGACGATCCCGAGGCCATCCTGGCTGCGGCCCAGGCCCATGGGTACATCCTGCGGGAGAGCGATCTCAGCTACTATCTGGAAGCGCCGGGGCGCCGCTGAGCCCCGGCGCGCGACGCGGCGGTCACATTTTCAGGACGACCCCCGCCCGCGCAGCCCGGGCGATAAAGCAGATAGGATGGAGCGTTTTAAGCGGGGTGTACTTCACCAGCACGAAGATGACGGCGGCCAGGACGATCGCGGGCCAATAGAACAGCTCCGCCGATGCCGCGCCGGGGGACTGGTGGAAGAGCAGCGCGATCTTTGCCACCTGGAGCAGAGCGGCGGTGATCAGCGCCACCGACGCTGCCCGAAGCCCATAGAACACGGCGTCCACCGCCTTGGACTGGCGGAACTTCTGGAGGAACTCGGCGATGACGAGGATGATGATCACCGAGGGGAAGATCAGTCCCAGGGTGGCGATCACGCCGCCGGGCACCCCGGCGGTGACGAAGCCCACATAGGTGGCCATGTTCACGCCCATAGGGCCGGGGGTGGATTCGGAGATGGCGATCATGTCCGCGAGCTGCCCGGAGGTGAACCAGCCGGTGCGCTCGCCCAGGTCGGTGAGGAAGGGGATGGTGGCCAGTCCCCCGCCCACGGAGAACAGCCCGACCCGGCAGAACTCGAGGAACAGTCGGATGAGGGTCATTTCTCCAGCCCTCCCTTCGCGGCCCGGACGGCCAGCCCCGCCGCGCCTGCGGCGATCACCAGGAACACCGGGGACAGCGCGAAGCCCAGCACCGCCCCCAGCGTGCCGTCCGGCAGGGGGAGGAAAGTCCCCGCAGCGGCCAGGGCCAGCACCGCGGCATAGATGATGCGGGTGGGCCAGTCGGTGACAGAATTCTTGAACAGCTTGATCACGCTGGACAGGATCAGGGCCACCACCCCGGCCCGCACACCGTTGAACGCGTGGACCACCCACTCCAGGTGCATGAAGTTTTGCAGGAAAGCGGCGATGATCATGATGATGGCGATGGAGGGCGCCACCAGCCCCAGCGTGGCGCACACGCCCCCGGCGATCCCCGCCTGACTGCGGCCCACGAAGGTGGCGGTGTTCACGGCGATGATGCCCGGGGTGCACTGGCCCACGGCGTAGTAATCGGCCAGCTCTCCCTCGGTGGCCCATTTCTTGTTCTCCACCAGCTCCCGCTGGAGGATGGGCAGCATGGCGTAGCCCCCGCCGAAGGTGCATACGCCGATGCGGGCGAACGTGAGGAACAGGTCGGCTAAGAGCTTGATCGTCATCCCAGACCCTCCGATCCGTCCAGCCACAGCCGCACAGCGGCGTCGCTGGGCATCCGCCAGTCTCCCCTAGGGCTCAGCGCCACCGACCCGACCTTTGGCCCGTCGGGCAGGCAGGAGCGCTTGAACTGCTGGGAGAAGAAGCGGCGGTAAAAGTTTTTCAGCCATTTCTCCAGGACCGCCCCATCGTAGCGTCCGGCCATGGCCTGCTGCGCCAGGCGCAGCACCTTGCGGGGGGGGAAGCCCCAGCGTATGGCGTAGTACAGGTAGAAATCGTGGAGCTCATAGGGGCCCACCAGCTCCTCGGTCCTCTGGGCGATCTCCCCGTCCTTGGGGGGGAGCAGCTCAGGGGACACGGGGGTGTCCAAGATGTCCTGGAGCACGGCGCCGATGCGTCCGCCCCGGCGCTGCGCCTCGTAGGCCGTGAGATAGCGGACCAGGGTCTTTGGGATGGAGGCGTTCACCGCGTACATGGACATATGGTCCCCGTTATAGGTGGCCCAGCCCAGGGCCAGCTCGGACAGGTCCCCGGTGCCGATGACCAGCCCTCCCCTCTGGTTGGCCAGGTCCATGAGCACCTGGGTGCGCTCCCGGGCCTGGGCGTTCTCGAACGTCACGCGGTGGTCGTCCATGGACTGGCCGATGTCGGCGAAATGCTGCCGGACCGAGGCGCTGATGTCCACCTCCAGGAACGAGGCCCCCAGCTCCTGGGCCAGCAGCTCGGCGTTGGAGCGGGTGCGCTTGGTGGTGCCGAAGCAGGGCATGGTGACAGCTAAGATCCCTTTATGGTCCTTGCCCAGCATATCGAAGGCCAGGGCGGTGATGAGGCTGGCCAGGGTGGAGTCCAGCCCGCCGGACAGCCCCACCACGGCGCACGCGGCGTTCGTGTGCTCCAGCCGCTGCTTGAGGCCCAGCGCCGCGATGCGAAGGATCTCGTCGCAGCGCTCCGCCCGGTCCTCCGCGTCCGACGGGATGAACGGGGCAGGGGAGACGGGGCGGGTGAGATAGGTGTCCACCAGATCCAGCTCGAAGCAGCCCATGACGGACCGCTCCGCGTCCTGGGCGCAGGGGAGGTTGGACGTCCTGCGTCGCTCATAGGCCAGCTTTTTGACGTCGATCTCGCTCACCGTCAGCCCGTCGGCGGACCGGCGTTCCGCCAGCATGGTCCCGTTCTCGGCGATCATGTCGTGCCCGGAGAACACCAGGTCGGTAGTGGACTCGCCCTCCCCGGCGTCGGCGTAGACATAGGCGCAGATCAGGCGGCCGGACTGCCCCGTGACCAGCGAGCGGCGGTAGTGGGCCTTGCCCGCCACCTCGTTGGAGGCGGACAGGTTCAGGATGAGGGTGGCCCCCTGGGCCGCGAGCCGGCCGGAGGGCGGCTCTGCCACCCACAGATCCTCGCAGATCTCCACGCCCACCACCAGCTCGGGCACGTTCAGGCAGTGGAACAGCGTGCCGCCGGCCAGCTCCACCGCCTCCTGCCCGGCGAAGGAGATGTACCGGCGGCCGGGCAGGTCCGACGCGGAGGAGAACCACCGGGCCTCATAGAACTCTCCGTGGTTGGGGATGTGCGTCTTGGGGACCAGCCCCAGGATCATGCCCCTTTGTATCAATGCCGCGCAATTATACATTTTGTTTTCGTGCCGCACCGGCAGGCCCACGGCGGTGAGCACGTCCAGGTCCGCCGTCTCCGCCAGGATGGTGGCCAGCTCCCGCTCAGCGGCGTCCAGCAGCGTGTCCTGGAAGAACAGGTCCCCGCAGGTGTAGCCGGTGAGGCAGAGCTCCGGCAGGGCCAACACCTTCACGCCCAGCGCCGCAGCCGCTCGTATCAGCTCCACGATCCGATCGGCGTTATAGATGCAGTCCGCCACCCGGATCTTCGGCGTGCCTGCTGCTACCTTCACGAAACCATCTCTCATAGGCTAGACCTCCCACGATCTCCATTTATAGGTATCATACCCCGATCTGGACAAAAATGCAACGGGGAAGGACGACAGATCCTGCACCCTTTTTTGCGGAATTTATAACCTGTTCATTGATTTCTGATGGATGATGGTGTAAACTGAATCAGTTAGACAAAAATCTTCCATCAGGAGGCTGTGACCATGGCATATACGTTCGAGCGGTATCAGCGGAGCGCTGATCACATCCGGGAAAGATTAGGCGGGATCGTCCCCAGGGTAGCCATGGTGCTGGGCTCCGGCCTGGGCTTCCTGGGCGATGTGGTGGAGGACCCCATCGCCATCCCCTATGGAGAGATCCCCGATCTCAAGGCGTCCACCGCCCCTGGGCACAAGGGCCGGCTGGTGTTCGGCCGGCTGGCGGGCAAGGACGTGGCCGTCATGCAGGGGCGGATGCACCACTACGAGGGCTACGGCTATGACGATGTGTCCTATGCCGTGCGGGTCCTGCGGCTGCTGGGCTGCGAGACGCTCATCGTCACCAATGCCGCCGGGTGCGTGCGCACGGACTGGCAGGCGGGGGACCTGATGCTGATCACCGACCAGATCAAGCTCTTCTCCGAGTCCCCCCTCCGGGGCGAGAACCTGCCGGAGTTCGGCGTGCGTTTCCCCGATGCCTCCCACCTGTATGCCCTGCGGCTGCAAAAGATCGCCCGGGAGACAGCGGCGGACATGTTCATCAGCCTGCGGGAAGGGGTATACTTCTATTGCTACGGCCCCCAGTACGAGACCCCCGCCGAGGTCCGGGCGGTGCGCATCCTGGGCGGCGACGCGGTGGGCATGTCCACCGCCCCGGAGGTCATCACGGCCAACCACTGCGGCATGGAGGTGCTGGGCTTCACCCTGCTGAGCAACATGGCGGCGGGCATCCTGGACCAGCCCCTGAGCGAGCAGGAGGTGCTGGACGCGGCCGAGGCGGCCAAGGACAAGTTCTCCCGGCTGGTGCTGGGCTGCCTGAGGAAGCTTTGATGAGGAGGTGCTTTTCATGACCACACTGTTCACCAATGTGACCGCCCTGCTCATGGACGAGGCGTCCACCACGCTGCGCTACGGCTATGTGGCGGTGGAGGGGAGCAAGATCTCCTACGTGGGGCCCAACCGCCCCCAGGGTGACTTCGACCAGATCATCGACTGCACGGGCAAGGTGATGATGCCCGGCTTCGTCAACGCCCACACCCATATCCCCATGACCCTCATGCGGGGATATGGCGGGGGCCACGATCTCCAGAGCTGGCTCAACGACTTCATCTTCCCCGCCGAGGACAAGTGGGACGACCGGGCCATCGCCGCGGCGACCGGGCTGGGGCTGGCGGAGATGATCGCCTCCGGCGTCACATGTATCGCGGACATGTATATGCGCACCAGGGTCATCGCCAGGCAGGTGCTGGACGCGGGGATATCCGCCAACCTGTGCGTGGGGGGCGTCTATTTCGGCGATCCTGCGCAGTTCTCCCCTGAAACGTGCGGCGACTGCGGCGACATGCGCGCGCTGTTCGAGGAGTGGCACAGGGCCGGGGACGGACAGATCCTGGCCGACGCCTCCATCCACGGGGAATACACCTCCAGCGCCCCTTTGTGGCGGTGGATGGCGGACTATGCCCAGGCCCACGGCCTGGGGATGCACGTCCATGTTTCCGAGACGCGCAAGGAGCATGACGAGTGCAAGGCCCGCCACGATGGTCTCACCCCCATCCAGATCCTGGACCGGTACGGCGTGTGGGACGTGCGGGCCATCGCCGCCCACTGCGTCTACACCACCCCGGAGGACTGGGAGATCATGGCGCGAAAGGGCGTGTCCTGCGTCCACAACCCCTATTCCAATCTGAAGCTGGGCTCCGGTGTGGCCCCCGTCCCCGCCATGTCCCGAGCGGGGGTGAACGTGGCCCTGGGCACCGACGGAGTGAGCTCCCACAACAGCGTGGACATGTTCGCCGACGTGAAGCTGGCCGCCGTGCTCCACAACGGCGTGTCCTGCGACCCCATGGCGGTCACCGCCCGGCAGGCCCTGGGGATGGCCACTGTGGATGGGGCGAGGGCCTTGGGGCGGGACACCGGGCGCATCGAGGCGGGCCGGACGGCGGACCTCATCCTGGTGGACTTCGACGCGCCCAACCTCATCCCCTGCCACGACGAGGCGGAGGATCTGGCGTTCTCCGCCCACGGCTCCAATGTGGTGATGAATATGGCGCGGGGCCGCGTCATATACCAAAACGGGGCCTTTTTGACGCTGGACCTGGAGAAGATCAAGGCGGAGGTCAAGCGGTACGCCCTGCCCCTGCTGTTCAAGTGACAGGAAAGGTCTGAGGTCATGTCTGCATCCACACCAAAAAAGAATTCTTTCTTCGGCGGCGCCGGCATCCTGACGGCGGGCGTCGTCATCGTCAAGCTGATCGGCGCGCTGTACAAGATCCCGTTGGGGGGCATCCTCTCCGACGCGGGCTTCGCCGATTTCAATGCTGCTTACAACATCTACTCCCTGCTCATCATCATCTCCACCGGGGGCCTGCCCGTGGCCCTGTCCAAGATGGTGTCCGAGGCCAACGCCCTGGGCCGGGGGAACCAGGTGAAGCGGGTGTTCTCCCTGTCCCTGGCCACCTTCTGTGTGCTGGGCACGGTGAGCTTCTGCGTCATGGCCTTCTTCCCCAACCAGTTGGCAAACCTGATGAACGACAGCCACAGCGCCTACAGCATCCTGGCCCTGGCCCCTGCGGTGTTCTTCATCTGTCCCCTGTCCGCTTTCCGGGGGTACTTCCAGGGCCATTCCCTCATGACCCCCACCGCCGTGTCCCAGATCATCGAGGCGCTGTGCAAGCTGGTGGTGGGCCTGGCGCTGGCCTCCGCGTTCAAAGAGACCCTGAAGGACGAGGCCATGGCCGCGGCCGGGGCCATCCTTGGGGTGTCCGTGGGCTGCGCCCTGGGCGCGATATATGTGTACTTCTGCTACCGGCGGCATGTGCGCGGCCTGCCCCAGACCCACGATGAGCCGGAGGATTCCCGCACCATCCTCACCACCCTGGCCCGGCTGGCCATCCCCATCACGCTGAGCTCCTCCGTCATTGCCATGACCAACATCCTGGACACCAGCATCATGCTGGGCCGGCTCCAGACAGCGCTGGAGTGTACCGAGGAAGCGGCCCGGCAGATGAAGGGCGTGTACGACAAGGCCCTCACCCTGTACAACCTGCCGGCCTCCTTCATGGTTCCGCTGACGGCCAGCGTCATCCCCCATGTGTCCGCCGCGATGAAGGTGAAACACCGCCGCTTAGGGGCCCAGATCAGCGAGACGGCCCTGCGTACCACCGCCCTGCTGGCCATACCCGCCGGGGTGGGCCTGTTCGTGCTGGGCGAGCCCATCATCCGGCTGCTCTATCCCTCCACCGATGTGGCCCAGGCGGGATGGATGCTGTCCGTGCTGGGGGTGGCCTCCGTCGCGGTGTGCTTCATGCTGGTGTGCAATTCCATCCTCCAGGCCCATCAACTGGTGGCCCTGCCCATGGCCACCACCGTGGTGGGCTGCGCGCTGAAGCTGGTGGTGGGCTATGTGCTCATCGGCGACCCGGACATCGGCATCAAGGGCGGGGCCGTGAGCACCGTGGTGTGCTTCTGGCTCATCGCCGTGCTGGATCTGTTCATCATCAGGCGCACCCTGCCCCGTTCGCTGAGCCTGGCCCGGGTGTTCGTCAAGCCGGTGGGGGCCGCCGCCGCCATGGGGCTGTCCGCCTGGGCGATCCATGGGCTGGCCTATCAGTTGATGGTGAAGCTGGGCCTCTTCCTGGCCATGGGAGAGGACGAGAAGCCCCTTCTGGACGAGGCGGGCAGGTTCATCCTCGGCCGCACAGGGGTGGCGCTGTCGGTGGCCGCAGCCATCGGCGTGGCGGTGATCGTCTATTTCGTTTTGATCGTCGTCACCAGGGCCATCTCCAAGGAGGACCTGGCTTTGATCCCAAAAGGGGAGCGATTGGCCAAGATCTTGCGGTTAGAGTGAATCTTTTAACAAAGTTTTTTTGTAAAAAACTGTATGAGCGTCGAAAAAGACTTGCAATTCAGGTGATACTATGGTAAATTGGTCGATGAAAAAATCTTATGACTGTAAGGACCTGGAAGATATCGTCCGGCTCCTGCGCCATCCCGGCGGCTGTCCCTGGGACCAGGAGCAGACCCATCGGTCCATCCGCCGCAACTTCCTGGAGGAGACCTATGAGGTCGTGGAGGCCATCGACCGGGACGACGTGGACGGGCTGAAGGAGGAGCTGGGGGACGTGCTCCTCCAGGTCCTCTTCCACGCCTCCATCGAGGAGGACGCGGGCCGTTTCGACCTGGACGACGTGGCGGACGGGGTGTGCAAGAAGCTCATCTACCGGCATCCCCATGTGTTCGGCGACGTGACGGTCAGCTCGACCGGCGAGGTCCTCTCCAACTGGGAGGAACTGAAGAAGAAGGAGAAGGGCCAGGCCACCCAGGCCGATGCAGTGGACGCGGTGGCCCGGACCCTTCCCGCTTTATGGCGGGCGGAGAAGATGAAGAAGAAAGCCGCCAAGGTGGGGTTCGACTGGAAGGACGTGTCCGGCGCGCTGGACAAGCTGTCCGAGGAGCTGGACGAGCTGCGTCGCGCCGCCCTGGAAGGGGACGGGGACCCGGCGGAGGAGCTGGGGGACGTGCTGCTCGCCGCCGTCAGCGTGGGCCGGTTTTTGGAGGCCGACCCGGAGGAGGCCCTCCATGACGCCTGCGACAAGTTCTCCGCCCGATTCCGGAAAACGGAGGAGCTGACGGCCACCCGGGGGCTGAAGATGGACGAGCTGTCCGAGCAGGAGCTGACGGGCCTCTGGAGAGAGGCGAAGGAACAGCTACGATGACACTTAACAGCGCCACGCTGCGCTTTAAGTATAGAGTCCGCGGCGCAGCCGCAGAGACAGAAAGGGGCCCTGGAACTGCGGCCCTGGAGACACGATATTAGGAGGAAGACAGATAATGAACAAAACCGAACTGATCGCCGCCGTGGCGGAAAAGACCGGCCTTTCCAAGAAGGACAGCGACGCTGCCATAGCCGCTGTGGTCGATGCCATCACCGAGTCCCTCGTGAGCGGCGAGAAGGTGCAGCTCGTGGGCTTTGGCTCCTTTGAGGTGAAGAACCGCGGCGCCCGCATGGGCCGCAATCCCCATACCAAGGAACAGATCGAGATCCCAGCGTCCCGGGTGCCTGTGTTCAAGGCGGGCAAGGCCCTGAAGGACATGGTGGATCGGTAAACATAGCTGGTCGAGGCAGGGTGACGCCCTGCCTCCTTTCGACCCCGCCGCTTTCCCGCGGCGGAAGGGAGGTATCTGACGATGAGGTTGGATAAATGGCTGAAGGTTTCCCGGCTCATCAAGCGGCGCACCGTGGCCAACGAGGCCTGCGACGCCGGACGGGTGACCGCCAACGGCCGTGTGGTGAAGGCGTCCTATGATGTGGAGACCGGAGACGTGTTGGAGCTGAAGTTCGGCGAGAAGCTCATCCGGGTGGAGGTGCTGTCCACCGCCGACATCGTGGGCAAGGCGGGCGCGGAAGCCATGTACAAGCAGCTTTGAAAAGAGCGAAGTGGGGGGGGGGGGGGGGGGCGGCCCCCGGGGGGGGGGGGGGGGAGGCGGGGGCGGGGGGCCCGGCGGGGGGGGCGGCGCACCACGGGCAGCCCCCCCCCCCGGCGCG
>CANRXB010000001.1 GCA_947643715.1 uncultured bacterium | reverse complement strand
TTGTGTTTTTGGTGTGTTAAAATTTTTTTTTTATAAAATATTAAATATAAAAAAATTTGTTCGGTGCGCCGGGGGGGGTGAGCGCGCCGCCCCCCGGTCCGTTTTTCCATCGCGGCGGCAGGCCCGCCCTCATGGATCTTTCCAATTCCACCATTTCAACTGCTCAGGGCTCTCGATGCGTCCCTGAGCGAAAGCCACCGCCAAACGGTATACATAGAGCACGCAGCGGTCCACGTTCCCGCCGCAGCGGATGCAGTCCTGGGCGTAGAGCGCGTCCGGGTCCGCGTCCTTCAGGTCGTCCACCCGCTCGATGCCCAGGGCGTTCAGACGGTCGGCCATGTTCGGACCTACGCCCGGGATAGTGGTGAGGTCTGACTGGGGCCTGCGGACCATCAGCGGTAGATGGGATATCTGGCGGTCAGCTCCGCGACTCCCGAGCGGATCTCGTCCGCCTTGGCCTGGAAGTCGGTGGCGGCCAGAGTGATATACTCAGCCACCTTGTCCATGTCCGCCTCCACGAAGCCGCGGCTGGTCACGGCGGGACTGCCCACCCGCAGGCCGCTGGTCTGGAAGGGAGAGCGGGGATCTCCGGGCACCTTGTTCTTGTTGGCGGTGATCCGCACCTCGTCCAAACGGCGCTCCAGTTCCTTGCCGGTGAGCTCGCCCATGTCGCGCAGATCGATCAGGGACAGGTGGTTGTCCGTGCCTCCGGACACCAGCTTCATCCCCCGGTCCATCAGGCCCTTGGCCAGAGCGGCGGAGTTCTTCACGATCTGCTGCTGATAGGTCTTGAAGGCGGGGGAGAGGGCCTCGCCCAAGGCCACCGCCTTGGCGGCGATGATGTGCATCAGCGGACCGCCCTGAGAGCCGGGGAAGATGGCGGAATTGAGCTTCTTGGCCAGCTCCTCGTCGTTGGTGAGCAGCAGACCGCCCCGAGGCCCGCGCAGGGTCTTGTGGGTGGTGGTGGAGGTCACATGGGCATAGGGGATGGGGGAGGGGTGGAGCCCTGCGGCTACGAGGCCGGCGATGTGGGCCATGTCCACCCACAGATAGGCGCCCACCTCGTCGGCGATGGCCCGGAAACGGGCGAAGTCGATGGTCCGGGGATAGGCGGACGCGCCCGCGATGATCATCTTGGGCTTGCACTCTTTGGCGATGCGCTCCACCGCGTCAAGATCGATGACCCCGGTGCTCTCATCCACTCCATAGGACACCATATGGAAGTATTTCCCGGAGTAGTTCACCGGGCTGCCGTGGGTGAGATGCCCGCCGTGGTCCAAGTCCATCCCCAGCACCGTGTCGCCGGGCTGGCACAGGGCCATGTAGACGGCGTAGTTGGCCTGAGCGCCGGAATGGGGCTGGACGTTGGCGAACTTGGCGCCGAACAGTTCGCAGGCCCGGTCGATCGCCAGTTTTTCCGCCACGTCCACGCACTGACACCCACCGTAGTACCGCTTGCCGGGGTAGCCCTCGGCGTATTTGTTGGTGAGCACGCTGCCCATGGCCGCCAGGACCGCTTCGGACACGATGTTCTCCGAGGCGATGAGCTCGATGTTGTCGCACTGGCGCCGGTACTCCGCCTGGATGGCCGCGCCTACTTCCGGATCGTGCTTGGACACGAAGTCGATATATTCCAAAACCATGTGTTTCTCCGCCTTTCCAAATATGGTCCTATCATTATATCCTGTTTTGGAAAAAAGCACAACTGGCGGGAACCAAAAAATAGGGTCGCTTTTTTTCGACATCTGTGGTATCCTTTACAATGAGGTGAGACAGATGGATGTTGGGATCGATGTGCGCGCCATCGTGGACGCGCTGAAAGAGCTTTATCCGGAGGGGATCTGTTCCCTGCGCTATCAAAAGGACTATGAACTCTTGTTCGCCGTCCGGCTGTCGGCCCAGTGTACCGACGAGCGGGTGAACATGGTCACGCCGGCCCTGTTCGAGCGGTTCCCCACGCTGGAGAGCTTTGCGGAGGCAGACGTGGAGGAGGTGGGCGAGTACATCCATTCCTGCGGCTTTTTCCGGTCCAAGAGCAAGGATATGGTGTTGTGCGCCCAGATGCTCCTCGCGGAGCACGGCGGACGGGTGCCCGACACCATGGAAGATCTGCTGGAGCTGCCCGGCGTCGGCCGAAAGACCGCCAACCTGATCCTGGGCGACGTCCACGGCGCCCCCGGCGTGGTGGTGGCGGACACCCACTGCATCCGCATATCCGGGCGGCTGGGCCTGACCGACGGGACGAAAGACCCGGGCAAAGTGGAGCAGCAGCTCCGGGCCGTCCTGCCGCCGGAGGAGTCCAACGACTTTTGCCACCGGCTGGTGCTCCACGGGCGGGCGGTGTGTACGGCTCGGAAGGCCAAATGCGGGGAGTGTGTGCTGGCTCCCTGGTGCAGATACGCGATGGGACAGCTTGGGTCGTGAGGGGAGGCTGTGCAGCTCCGCCCCATCTTTGCGGCCCACGACAGAACGCCCGCCTGGTCCATGCCAGGCGGGCGTTTCGTCATGCGCTGGGATCTTGCCGGGCCGTCTCGTGGCGGAGGCCCGGTCCGAGCGGAGCGGCTCGGGAGCGATCAGTTGGATGCGGTGTCCAGGTCGGAGTCCCCGCCCCAGATCATGTTCTTGCGCAGCTCGCCGCCCACGATCTCCATCTGGTGCTTCTTGAGCTGGGCGCGCTTGGAGTTGAAGAAGGTGCGGCCGTTCTTGTTCTCGGCGATCCACTTGCCGGCGAAGGTGCCGTCCTGGATGTCGCTGAGCACCGCCCGCATCCGGGCCTTGGTCTCCTCGTGGGGGATGACGCGGGGGCCGGAGACGTACTCGCCGAACTCGGCGGTGTCGGAGATGGAGTAGTTCATGGCAGCCACGCCGCCCTTGTTGATCAGGTCGATGATGAGCTTCATCTCATGGATGCACTCGAAATAGGCGTTCTCCGGCTCGTAACCGGCTTCGACCAGGACCTCGAAGCCGCAGCGCATCAGGTCCACCACGCCGCCGCACAGCACGGTCTGCTCGCCGAACAGATCGGTCTCGGTCTCATCGTGGAAGGTGGTCTCCATCACGCCCGCACGCGCGCCGCCGATGCCCGCGATGTAGGCCAGCGCGATCTGGTAAGCATGTCCGGTGGCGTCCTGCTCCACGGCCACGAGGCAGGGCACGCCCTTGCCGGCCACATAGGTGGAGCGCACGGTGTGGCCGGGGCCCTTGGGGGCGGCCATGAACACGTCCACCCCGGCGGGAGGGACGATCTGCTGGTAGCGGATGTTGAAGCCGTGGGCGAAGGCCAGGGCTTTGCCCTCGGTCATGTAGGGGGCGATGTCCTTCTTGTAGACCTCGGCCTGAACCTCGTCGTTGATGAGCATCATCACGATGTCCGCCCACTCGGCGGCGGCGGGGACGGTCTTGACCGCCAGGCCGGCCTGCTCGGCGTTGGCCCAGTTCTTGGAGCCTTCCCGCAGGCCGACGCACACGTCGCAGCCGGAATCCTTCAGGTTCAGCGCATGGGCGTGGCCCTGAGAGCCGTAGCCGATGATGGCGATCTTCTTGCCCTTGAGGTAGTTCAGGTCGCAGTCCTTCTCATAATACATCTTTGCCATGATAAACACTCCTCATTAGAATATTTGGATATCGTGTGGGTCGAAGCGGGTACGCGGTCGCTTTTCCCGCATCATACCACAGCGCTGTGGAAAAGAATGATAACCGTGATACGATCACAGGATGTTTTTGCCCAGGTCGAACTCGTCCCGGACCTTGTTGCCGGAGTTGTCGCGGATCGTCGCCTCGCCCCGCTCCAGAGCCACCATGCCGGTACGCACCAGCTCCAGGATGCCGAACTCGGCCAGCAGCTTTTCCAGCGCGCCGTCCTTGGACTCCTGGCCGATGATGGCCAGGGTGAGGCTCTGAGTGGACACGTCGATGATGGAGGCGCGGAAGATGTTGGCGATCTGGATGACCTCGTTGCGTACCTCGCGGCTCTCCGCCTTCACCTTGATGAGCACCAGCTCCCGGCGGATGGACTGCTCCGGCGGCAGCAGCCGGACGGAGTATACGGAGAACTGCTTGCGCAGCTGGTTGATGATCTGGCCGATCTGCTGATCGCCGCACAGCACCTCGATGGTGATGCGGGACACCACGGGGTCGTCGGTGGTGCCCACCGCCAAGGACTCGATGTTGTAGCCCTTCCGGGAGAACAGGCGGGACACCTGGCTGAGCACGCCGGCGGTGTTCTCCACCAGCACCGACAGGGTGTGGCGCTTATAGTTGGCAGTATTCATGGAGCTCCTCCTCTTCAGTGCAGCAGGAAATCGGTGACAGGGGTGCCGCCGCTGACCATGGGGTGGACCATGGCGTCGATGTCGATGGCGCAGTCGATGACGCAGCCGCAGCCCGCCTGGAGCGCCTGGCGGAACGCGTCCTCGAACTCCGCCTGATCCTTGGCCCGGAAGCCCTTGAGCCCGTATGCCTCGGCCAGCTTCACGAAGTCCGGGCCCCGGTCCAGGGTGGTCTGGGAGAACCGCTTCCCGTAGATGAGGTTCTGCCACTGCCGGACCATGCCCAGCGTCCGGTTGTCGAAGATGACGGTGATGACGGGGATGCCGTAGTGCTCCACCGTGGCCAGCTCGTTGCAGTTCATGCGGAAGCAGCCGTCTCCGGTGCAGTGGACCACCACCTTGTCCGGATTGCCCACCTTGGCGCCCATGGCGGCGCCCAGGCCGAAGCCCATGGTCCCGAAGCCGCCGCTGGTGAGGAGCTGGCCGGGGCGGGAGAAGTGATAATACTGGCAGGACCACATCTGGTGCTGGCCCACGTCGGTGGCGATGATGGCGTCGCCGCCGGTGAGCTCGGAGATGGTCTCCAGGATCTCGTGAGCGTGGAGGATGCCGTCCTTCTTCAAGGGCAGCTCCTTCCGGGCGAACACCTGGGCCTTCCAGGCGGTGTAGTCGTGCTGGGCCAGCCCGGCGTTGAGCAGCTCCAGCACCCGCCGGGCGTCGCCGATGATATGGTGGTAGGTGGCGACGTTCTTGTCGATCTCCGCCCGGTCGATGTCGATGTGGACGATCTTGGCGTTCCGGGCGAAGGAGGCGGGGTCGGTGGCCACGCGGTCGGAGAAACGGCAGCCGATGGCGATGAGCAGGTCGCATTCGGCGGTGGCCATGTTGGAGGCGTGGGAGCCGTGCATCCCCACCATGCCCGTGAACAGCGGGTGATCGCCCGGGCAGGCGCCGCCGCCCATGATGGTGGAACCCACCGGGGCGTCCAGGGCCTCGATGAACCTGCGGAACTCCGGCACGGCCCCTTTGGAGCGGATCACGCCGCCGCCTACCAGGACCATGGGCCGCTGGGACTGGGCGATCAGATCCAGCAGCTTCTCGATGTCCCCCTGGTCGGGCTCGGGGATTTTGATCTCCCGGTTGGAGCGGCGCAGCAGGGTGGCCAGCCGCCCGTGGCTGGGGTGTTCGGACACAGGGAGGTACTCGTAGTCCCCTTCCGCCGCCGTGACGTTCTTGGTGATGTCCACCAGCACCGGGCCGGGGCGACCGGAGCGGGCGATGGCGAACGCCTCGCGGATCACGTCGGCCAGTTCGTTCACGTCCTTCACCAAAAAATTGCATTTGGTGATGGGCATGGTGATGCCGGTGATGTCCACCTCCTGGAAGGTGTCCTTCCCCATGAGGCTGTCGGCCACGTTCACGGTGATGCACACCACGGGGGAGGAATCGTAATACGCGGTGGCGATCCCGGTGACCAGGTTGGTGGCCCCGGGGCCGGAGGTGGCGAAGCACACCCCCACCTTGCCGGTGGACCGGGCGTAGCCGTCGGCCGCGTGGGACGCGCCCTGCTCATGGGCGGTGAGGTAATGATGGATCTTCTGGCCGTAGCCGTGGAGCTCGAGCTCATCGTAGATGTTCAGGATGGTGCCGCCGGGGTAGCCGAACACGGTATCGACACCTTGCTCCAGCAGGCATTCCATCACAATCTGGGATCCTCGCATCAACATATCGGGAGACCTCCTTTGGGATATGGAAAGAGCATGGCCCGTCCGAATATAGGACGAAGCCACGCTCCGCGGTACCACCTAGATTTCCCCGTCAGGGGACACTCGACGCCCGATAACGGCGGGCGGCCGTCCCGGCCTACTGAGCTTGGTTCAGCCGGGCTGCTCACAGGGGACGTTCATCCGTCTCGCTCACGAAGGCTCGCACCGGCCGCCTTCTCTCTGAGCTTGCGCGAGGGACTACTCGCCTGATCGTCGCATATTTTCACGTATCGAAGTTATCATAAAGCTTTGGCGGGGATTTGTCAATGTAAAAAGCTGCGGATCTTGTAAATTCCTCCACTCGAACAAAGCCGGACCGGCTCCTGGGCCGTTTTATGCCGTTTTCATCAAAAGACGGGAAGGGCAGGTGCCCTTCCCGTCTTTCCGGATCGGTCTGGTTTACTTGCAGCCGCACTCGGTGCCGTGGTCGCCCAGTTTGAAGGAGGCGCACTCGGTCTCCTTGCAGGCGCACACGCTGTTCTGGCAGCAGCCCACCTGGATCTCGTTGAGGGTGCAGTGCTGGTCCTTGTGATAGGAGCAGCTGTTCACGGTACACTTGATGCTGGGATTGGTCTGGTTGAACATGGTCGTTACCTCCTTGTATCCTGTTGATCTCGAATACGAAAGGGAGTATGCCCCGGCGCTGCGGGCCTTATTCAGACTTTTCTCTCAAGGCGGGCTCCTGAGCCTCCTGGGCGGGCGTGCCGGGATCGGGGGCCGCGGCCTGCTGGCTGGCGGGGCGGCGTTGGAAGCGCGGGATGAACCGGGTGGCGAAGCTTCCCTTACCCCGGCCCTTCACATAGAAGTAACCGATGGCGGAGAACACCACCGCGCCGATGAAGTTGACGAACAGGTCCTTCATGGTGTCCACGATGCCCACGTCCAGGTAGCCGCCCAGCCCCAAGGGCATCTGGGTGCCGTCCTCCAGCACCAGGATCACGTCCTGGATGCCCTCGACGATGACCGCGGTGGTGCCGTGGGACGGATCGAGGTTGACGGTGGAGATGGTTTGGAGCACGGTGTCCTTCTGCATGTCGAACAGCAGGAACTGGTCCATGGAGAACTCGAAGAACTCCCAAAGCACGCCGATGGTCATGGAGAAGCAGAAGGCGGTGACCGCCATGAAGAACGGGGACAGGTGGAGGGACACTTTCTCCTCCCGGTTGAGGATGTCCACCAGGGCGAAGCCGATGGCGGCGCACAGGAAGCCGTTCATGGTATGGAGCATGGTGTCCCAGTAATGGAACGTGGTATAGTAGGACTGTATCTCGCCCAGGATCTCAGCGGCGTATATGAACAGGAGGATGATGACCTCCAAAGTGTCCGGCAGGTCGATGTGCA
The DNA here is from genome assembly GCA_947643715.1 of uncultured bacterium. Taxonomy (GTDB): domain Bacteria; phylum Bacillota; class Clostridia; order Oscillospirales; family Oscillospiraceae; genus Enterenecus. Next base: position 109,021 of record CANRXB010000001.1, on the reverse strand, counting down.
GCCGCCGTTCGAAGGCGGAGGGCAGCATGAACAGCACCAGGGTGAGCACGCACAAGAGCACGTTCTCATAGTTCTGGTTGAAGAATTGGGCCACCAGCATGAGGACCACGGACAGCCGCAGGACGAAATAAACGGTATATATCAGTTTTTTGTTCTCGATGTGCCGCCACTCATGCCCGGCAGGCTTCTTGCGTTCGCGTTTTGGCATCGGTGCGCTCCTTTCTATGTCTGACCGCGCCCTTGGCGCATAGTATGGTCCTGGAGGTGATAGATCATGGACTTACGTGGGAACCAGATCACGCTGGGTGAGCTGTGGGACGACCCGAGGAGCCGGACGGTGTTCCAAAAACGCATCCCCATGCTGGCCAAACACCCGGTGAAGGGAGCGGCCCGCACGGTGACGCTGGAACAGCTCTGCGACTTCATGTCCAGTTGGGTGCCGGGCATGATGATCAACGGAGTGATGCAGGACCTGAAAAGGCTGTGACCCTGCCCCGGACTACATCGGGCTGAGCCACCATGCCCGGAGCGGACCTGCTGCCGACCGGCGGCGGGTCCGCTCCTTCTATGGACGGACCGCGCGTCCCATCCGCCCGCCCCTGTCAGCGCCCTTCGGCGATCTTCCGGCCGGTCGGGGTGGCGGCCAAGCCGCCCTCGCCGGTCTCCCGCAGGGAGGTGGGCAGGGACCGGCCCACCGCGCCCATGGCGTCGATGACCTCGTCGCAGGGGATGCCGCCGTCCAATCCGGCCAGGGCCATGTCGGCGCAGGCCAGAGCGTTCATCGCGCCCATGACGTTCCGCTTCACGCAGGGGACCTCCACCAGCCCGGCCACCGGGTCGCACACCAGACCCAACACGTTCTGCAGGGCCATGGCGCAGGCGGCGGCCGACTGCGCCCCAGAGCCGCCCCGGGCGTGGACCAGCGCGGCGGCGGCCATACCGGAAGCGGAGCCCACCTCGGCCTGACAGCCGCCCTCTGCGCCGGAGATGGAGGCGCGGGAGGCGATGACCTGCCCGAACCCTGCGGCCACATACAGGCATTCCACCAGACGCTCGTCGCTCAGCCTGTCCTTGCGCTGGAGCGGGATGAGCACGGCGGGCATGACGCCGCAGGCCCCGGCGGTGGGCGCGGCCACGATGCGGCCCATGCAGGCGTTGTGCTCTCCCATCTTCAGGGCCACGCCGATGACCTCCTGGATGAAGGGGCCGCAGATGGAGTGGTCCAGGGTAGCCATCTGCGCGCCCTGCCCGCCGGACAGGCCGCAGGGAGAGCGCCGGGTGGGATCATAGTCCATCACGGACCGTTTCATCACCTGCCAGAGCTTGCCCATCTTGGCCATGCTGGCCTGGGGGGACACGCCCCGGTCCCGGCAGTCATCGTCCAGGACGGCCTGCCACAAGGGGCTGTCCCCAGCGGCGGACAGCAGCGATCCAACAGAACCGAACATGCTCAGACCTCCTCCAGATCCAGATAGATACAGCGCACCACGCCGTCCAGGAGCTGGATGTCCCCCAGCACCTCGGGCCCCACGGGCTGGTCGCACTCGATGACCATGACGGACAGCCCGCCCCGGCGGTCCCGGTAGAGCTGCATGGCGGCGATGTTCAGCCCCCGGCGGGCCAGGCAATAGCTCACTTCGGACAGGATGCCGGGCTTGTCCTCATTGCGGATGATGAGCGTCGGCAGGTCCCCGGAGAACGCGGCGGCCATGCCGTCGATGGCGTTGACGCGGATGCGTCCGCCCCCCAGGGAGGACGCATCGACCACCACCGTCCGCCCGAGGGAGCCGGTCAGGGTGAGCACGGCGGTGTTGGGGTGGGCGTTGCGCAGGTCCACGGTGTGGATGGACACCTCCATGCCCGCCTCGTGGGCGAGCTGGAGGCTGCGGGGGATGTCCGGGTCGTCGGGGGCCATGCCCAGCAGGCCCGCCACGATGGCCCGGTCGGTCCCATGGCCGGCGCCGGTAGCGGCGAAGGAGCCATGGAGGGCGATGTCCGCCCGGGCGGGCTGGAACCCCAATAGCTTTCGGGCGACGAGGCCCATCCGTGCGGCCCCGGCCGTGTGGGAGGAGGACGGGCCCACCATGACGGGGCCCATGATATCGAAGATGTTCATAGACAGACCCCTTTCGTTCGTTATGCCTATTATAATCCGTCGGACCGCTAAATTCAAGGTGTTGCACAAGAAAAAGCGCGAAAAGGACTTGCGGACTGGCAAGACGTCTAGTATAATGGCTGTGTCAGGCCGGCGCTGACCGGTCTGCGCGCACCGGATAAGGCAGACCGGAACGGCTGCGAATCCCGGAGCGCGGAGGTGTTTTGAAATGGTAAAAGCGATCGTAGGAGCCAATTGGGGCGACGAGGGCAAGGGGAAGATCACCGACCTGCTGGCCGAGACGTCCGACGTGGTGGTCCGCTTCCAGGGGGGAGCCAATGCGGGGCACACCATCATCAACGACTATGGGCGTTTCGCTCTGCACATCCTTCCGTCGGGCATCTTCTATCCTCACGTCACCAACGTCATCGGCAATGGAGTGGCGCTGGACGCGGCCAAGCTGGTCGCAGAGCTCAAGAGCGTCACCGACCAGGGAGTGCCCGCGCCCGATCTCATCGTGTCCGAGCGGGCCCAGCTCCTCATGCCCTACCATGTCCTCCAGGATGGGTACGAGGAAAAACGTTTGGGCGGCAAGGCGTTCGGCTCTACCAAGAGCGGGATAGCCCCCTTCTACTCCGACAAATATGCCAAGACCGGCATCCAGGTGTGCGATCTGTTCGACGAGCAACGCCTGTGGGATCGGCTGAGCCGGGCGGTGGAGGTGAAGAACGTCCTGTTCCAGCACCTGTACCACGAGCCGGCTTTGGACGTGAAGGCGCTGTACGATCAGCTTTTGGAGTATCGGGAGCTGCTGCGCCCCTATGTGGGCGATGCGGTGGGCTTCCTCCACCAAGCGCTGAAAGACGGTAAGACCGTATTGCTGGAAGGGCAGCTAGGCTCCATGAAGGACCCGGACCTGGGCATCTTCCCCATGACCACGTCGTCCCACACCCTGGCGGGCTATGGCTGTGTGGGCGCGCCTGTGCCGCCCACTGCCATCCAGGACGTGATCTGCGTCACCAAGGCATATTCCTCCAGCGTCGGATCCAGTTCCGAGCCTTTCGTGAGCGAGCTCACCGGAGAGGCCGGCGATGAGCTGCGCCGGCGTGGCGGCGACAAAGGTGAGTTTGGCGCGACCACAGGCCGTCCCCGCCGGGTGGGCTGGTTCGACACAGTGGCCACCAAGTATGGCTGTATGGTCCAGGGAGCCACCCAGGTGGCGCTCACCTGCCTGGACGTGCTGGGATATCTGGACGAGATCAAGGTATGCGTGGGGTATGAGATCGACGGGGAGGTCACGGATAGGTTCCCCACCACGCCGAAGCTCATGCGGGCCACGCCGGTGTTCGAGACCCTGCCCGGCTGGGGATGCGATGTGCGCGGCGTCACGGACTACGACGCCCTGCCCGCCCAGGCCAAGGGCTACGTGGAGTTTTTGGAGCGGCACATCGGCGTGCCCATCACCATCGTGTCCACAGGTCCCAAACGGCATGAGATCGCCCTGCGTGGGTGAACGAACGAAAAAAGAGACACGGTCCCGCTTCGTGCGGGGCCGTGCTTTTTTTCATGTGCGCACAGCGTGGCGGGCGGATGTCCGCGCCTCGGGACAGCGCGTTTTCACCCGTTTTCGTCCCCGGCATACAATGGGAGTGGAAGGGGAACGCAATACCGGCTCCCCCTCTTATCAACCATAATCGGGAGGTACCAATATGGCCGAATTCATCGAGCCGGGCCCCATCTGCGATACTGCCGGTATCCGCGAGGCCGTGTGCATCCACACCCGAAAGATCTTTGACAGTTGCCGCGATAAGGACTGCGTAGAAGACCTGCGGCTCTATCCCACCGTCAGCTCCCAGGCCGTCATCGACCGGGCCATCAGCCTGAAGGCTGGGCAGGCCGAGCTGCTGTACGCTTACATCGACGTGGAGCCCGTGGGCTTCAACCGGGGCTTTTTCACCGTAGACGTGCGCTACTTCTACCGGGTGACCGCCGACGCTTTCGTGGGCGCGGCCCGTCCGGTGTCCATCTGCGGGTTGGCGGTGTTCGACAAGCGGGCCATCCTGTTCGGCAGTGAGGGCTCCGCAAAAGTGTTCTCTTCCAATAGCCGGGCGGACGATCTGGACGAACAGGACCTGATGAGCACCAATCTGCCCATCGCTGTGGTCAATTCGGTGGATCCCATCATCCTGAGCATGCGCCTGTCCGATCCCTGCGAGCCGCCGGCGTGCGCCTGCGGGGAGGGCGCCGAAGTGCCCGCGGGCATCGCCGGCTGCTTCCCCGGTGAGTTGAACATGGGAGGCGAAGGCCGGCGGGTGTACGTCACCCTGGGCCAGTTCTCCATCATCCGGCTGGAGCGGGACAGCCAGCTCCTCATCCCTGCCTACGACTACTGCATGCCCAGCAAGGAGTGCACCGGCGGCAGCGACGAGGACCCCTGTGCCATCTTCCGTCAGGTGCAGTTCCCCACGGAGGAGTTCTTCCCCCCCAACACCATCACGCCCCCGGAGGGCTATCAGGAGACCAAGAACTGCTGCTGCTGATGCCTGGTCCTGCCCGCTCGCCTGAAACGAACGGGGCCCGCCGCACGACGCCCGCTCTGCCGGGCCATGCGCGGCCCGGGCATCAACGATCCGGAGCGTGCCCGCCGTCCGCCTTTGGCGGGCGGCGGGCACACCGCTTTACGCCAGCTTTTTAATTTTCTGTAAAGGCTATTCTCTTCCCGGGAAAAACGTGGTAAAATAACGAGACATGAACCCGATCCATCAGGAGGTCCCTATGACGAACTGGAACGCTTTATATGACCGTCTGCGGACGAAGGTCCCATCTCTGGAGCTGCGCCGGGACGAACCCATGAGCCGCCACACCTCCTTCCAGGTGGGCGGGCCGGTCCCCGTGATGGCCTTGCCCAAGGACGAGGAGGAGGTACAGCAGACGCTGGCCGTGGCCGTGCTGGAGTTCGGCGTGCGTCCCTTCTTCATGGGCCGGGGCACTGACCTGCTGGTGTCCGACCAAGGGGCCGATCTGTTGGTGCTCAAAGCATACAGCGGTCTCGGCCGGCTGGAGCTGGAGGAGGGCCGCACGATCGTGGCCGGGAGCGGCGTCTCCATGGCGCGGCTGGCCGGTTTCGCGTTGGAACACGGCTTGACGGGGCTGGAATTCGCCCAAGGCATCCCCGGCAGCGTGGGGGGCGGGGTGTACATGAACGCCGGAGCTTATGGGGGAGAGATGAGCCAAGTGGTGACCAGAGTCTCCGCTGTGGGCCTGCCCTTGGAGGAGCCCGTCCAGGAGCAGTGTGTCGATCCTCAGTTCTCCTATCGCCACAGCATCTTCCAGGAGCAGGACAGCTTCATCCTGCGGGCGTACTTCACCCTCGACCCGGGCGACCCGGCGGAGATCGAGGCGAAGATGGAGGATCTCGCCGCCAGGCGAAGGGCGAAGCAGCCGCTGGAGCATCCCAGCGCCGGGTCCACCTTCAAGCGCCCGGCGGGCCACTTCGCGGCCGCCCTCATCGACGGCTGCGGGCTGAAGGGGCTGCGGGTGGGGGGCGCCCAGGTCTCGGAGAAACACGCCGGCTTCCTGATCAACACCGGAGGGGCGACCTGTAAGGACATCGTGGAGCTGATGGAGCAGGTGCGGGAACGGGTGTTCAAAGAGACCGGCGTCGCCCTGGAGCCTGAGGTGCGTTATTTGGGAAAGGAGGGAGAAGGATGGAATTTCTGATCGTGTCTGGGCTGTCCGGAGCGGGCAAGTCCACCGTCATGTCCATTCTGGAGGACAGCGGCTATTTTTGCGTGGACAATCTGCCCCCGATACTCATCCCTAAGTTCGCCGAGGTCTGTTTGGCGGGCGCCGGGAGCTATGAGCGGGTCGCCATGGTGTGCGACATCAGGGGCGGGGAGAACTTCGACGATCTGTTCGAGGCTATGGACGCGCTGAAGGCCATGGAGTTCCACCATAAGGTGCTGTTCGTGGACGCGGACGACGCGGCCATCATCAAGCGTTATAAGGAGACCCGCCGCAGCCACCCGCTCATGGAGGAGATGGACAGCCTGGCCCAAGCGGTGGAGCATGAGCGGGTGGTGATGGAGCCCGTGAAGGCCAGGGCGGACTATGTGATCACCACCACCGCTCTGCCGGTGCGCAAGCTGCGGGGGCAGGTGCTGGACATGTTCGCGCCCTATCGCAAGCGGGCCAACGAGATGAGCGTGACCGTCACCTCGTTCGGCTTCAAATACGGCATCCCGCTGGAGGCGGATCTGGTGTTCGACGTGCGGTTCCTCCCCAACCCCTTTTATGTGGAGCAGCTCCGGCCCCAGACCGGGCTGGACGCCGGGGTGGCGGACTACGTGTTCGGGAGCCCCACCGCGCAGGAGCTGATGGGGCATCTGCGCGGGCTGATGGACTTCCTGCTGCCCCACTTCGTAGAGGAGGGCAAGAGCGCCCTGGTGGTCGCTGTGGGCTGTACCGGGGGGCGCCACCGCTCGGTGGCGGTGACCCACGCTCTGGCGGAGTATATCCAGAGCCTGGGCTATGCCGCCGGTGAGACCCACCGGGACATGACGAGGGCATGAGCATGGGCGAACTGAGACGACATCGCGGCCCCGCTATCGTGGCCCTGGGCGGTGGCCACGGGCTGTCCGCCATCCTGCGGGGGCTGAAGCTCTATACCGACGACCTGACCGCCATCGTCACAGTGGCGGACGACGGCGGCGGCTCCGGTGTGCTCCGGGAGGATCTGGGGATGCCCCCGCCCGGCGACATCCGGAACTGCATGGAGGCCCTGGCGGACACGGAATCGCTGATGCAGCGGCTGCTGGCCTACCGGTTCCCCGACGGGCGGCTGGCGGGGCAGGCGTTCGGCAACCTGCTGCTGGCGGCGCTGGACGGCATCTCCGACTCGTTCGACCAGGCGGTGGCCCGGATGAGCGAGGTGCTGGCGATCGCCGGGCGCATCCTGCCGGTGACCAACGACAGCGTCCAATTGGAGGCCACGTTCGAGAACGGCGCCAGCGTGCGGGGAGAATCCAAGATCTCCGCCGCCAAGAAGGAGCAGAACTGCCGTATCCACCATGTGCGCTTGCTGCCGGAACATACGCCCGCCCTGCCCGCGGCGGTGGAGGCCATCCGGAACGCCGAGGTGATCTTGCTGGGGCCGGGCAGCCTCTACACCAGCGTCATCCCCAATCTGTTGGTGGACGGGGTGTCCGAGGCCGTCGCGGAGAGCGCGGCGCTGAAGATCTATGTCTGCAACATCATGACCCAGGACGGCGAGACCGAGGGCATGACCGCCCAGGACCATGTGGCCGCGCTGCTGGAGCACGGCGGGCCGGGCCTGGTGGATCTGTGCCTGTGCAGCTCCGACCCGATCGGCCCGGAACTCCTGGCGCGCTATTCCGCCGAGGATGCGGAGCCCATGCAGGTGGATCCCGGGGAGGTGGAGCTGCTGGGAGCGGAGGTGGTGTACCGCCCCCTGATGGACATGGGATGTGGCTATGCCCGGCATTCCGGGGTGAAGGTGGCCCAGGCGGTGGTGGACCTCTACCAACAGCGGGCGGACACGAAGATCTTTTGACAGGAGGGATGAGCGTGGCCTTTTCCGCCGACGTGAAACAGGAGCTGTGCCGTCCGGAGGTGGGCCGGCGCTGCTGCGCCCAGGCGGAAGCCTATGGCGTGCTGCTGTTCTGCGGGGCGTTCCACAGCCGCCAGGTGAAGATCGTCACCGAGTGCGGCGCGCTCAAGGAGCGCTTGCCGGTGCTGTTCCGCCGGGCGTTCAAGCTGTCCTTCGACCAGCTCCCGGAAGCGGGGGAGGGGAAGGGGGCCTTCCTCATCGAAGATCAGGCCAAGCTGCGCGGCATCTTCGATGCGCTGGCCCTGGAGTGGGGGGCCTCGATGTCCCTGCACATCAACCTGGCCTTGCTGGAGGAGGACCACTGCCGGGAGGCGTTCCTGCGCGGGGCGTTCCTGGCGGGGGGGTCGGTCACGGACCCCATGAAGAGCTACCATCTGGAGCTGGCCACCTCCCACTACCATGTGGGGCGGGAGCTCCCCGCCCTGCTGCGGGAGGCGGGGTTCGCCCCGAAGGAGACGGCCCGCAAGGGGAACTTCGTGATCTATTTCAAGCAATGCGACCACATCGAGGATCTGCTCACCTTCCTGGGGGCCCCGGTGTCCGCCATGGCGGTGATGAACGCCAAGCTGGAGCGGGACCTGCGCGGCAGCGTCAACCGTCAGGTGAACTGCGACAGCGCCAACCTGGACAAGACGGTGGCGGCGGCGCGGGAACAGCTCAGCGCCATCCGGCGGCTGCGGGAGTCGGGGCGGCTGGACGGCCTGCCGGACAAGCTCCGGGAGGCGGCGCGGCTTAGGGCGGAGAACCCGGAGCTGAACCTGAGCCAGCTCGCGGCGCTGTGCGAGCCGGCGGTGAGCAAGTCTGCCTTCAACCACCGGATGCGCAAGCTCATGGAGCTGGCGGGGGGCGCCGGGCCGTCCTGAGGCGGCCGGACGCCGCGAGACGGCAGACGCGGCAAAGCGGCGATACGATAGAAAGATAGAGGTGACCGCGATGGCCTTTACCCATCTGCATCTGCATACGGAATATTCTCTCCTGGACGGCGCCTGCCGCATCCACCAGTTGGTGGACCGGGTGAAGGCGCTGGGCCAGTCTGCCGTGGCCATCACCGACCATGGCGTGATGTACGGCGTCATCGATTTCTACCGGGCATGTAAAGCGGCGGGGGTGAAGCCCGTCATCGGGTGCGAGGTATATGTGGCCCCGCGCACCCGTTTCGACCGGGTCCACGAGCTGGACGGCTCGGCCCGGCATCTGGTGCTGCTGTGCCGGAACGAGACGGGCTACCGCAACCTGAGCTATATGGTCTCCATGTCGTTCACCGAGGGGTTCTACATCAAGCCCCGCATCGACATGGACCTGCTGAGGGCCCATAGCGAGGGGCTCATCGCCCTGTCCGCCTGTCTGGCCGGGGAGATCCCCCGCCGCCTGAACAACGGCGACTATGAGGGGGCGAAGGCCCACGCCCTGGAGATGCGGGAGCTGTTCGGGGAGGACGGCTATTATCTGGAGATCCAGGACCACGGCATCCCGGCGCAGCAGGCGGTCATCGCCGGCATCCTGCGGCTGAGCCGGGACACCGGCATCCCCTTGGTGGCCACCAACGACTGCCATTACCTGGCCCGGGAGGACGCGGCCATGCAGGACGTGCTCATGTGCGTCCAGATGAACAAGCTGGTGGAGGACACGGACCGGATGCGGTTCGAGACCCAGGAGTTCTACGTCAAGAGCGAGGAGGAGATGCGCTCCCTCTTCCCCAATTGTCCCGAGGCCATCGACAACACCCAGAAGATCGTGGACGCCTGCGACGTGGAGTTCCAGTTCGGCACGTATCATCTGCCGGAGTTCAAGCTCCCGGCGGGGGAGACGGACGGGGACGCCTATTTCGAGAAGCTGTGCCGGCAGGGCTTCGCCCAGCGCTACCCGGGCGGCGGGGAGGAGCTCGAGGCCCGGCTGCGCATGGAGATGGGGGTCATCCGGCAGATGGGGTTCGTGGACTATTTCCTCATCGTGTCCGACTTCATCGGCTACGCCAAAGGGGAGGGCATCCCGGTGGGGCCGGGCCGCGGTTCCGGAGCGGGGTCCATGGTGGCCTATTGCCTGCGCATCACCGACGTGGATCCCATCAAATACTCCCTCATCTTCGAACGTTTCCTCAACCCCGAGCGGGTGACCATGCCGGATATCGACATCGACTTCTGCATCCGGCGGCGGCAGGAGGTGATCGACTACGTTTCCCGGAAATATGGCGAGGACCACGTGGTACAGATCGTCACCTTCGGCACCATGAAGGCCAAGGCGGCCATCCGGGACGTGGGGCGGGTGCTGAACCTGCCTTACGCCGAGGTGGACAAGATCGCCAAGCAGGTGCCGTTCGACCCCAAGATGACGCTGGACAAGGCGCTGGTGCTGTCCAAGGGGCTGTCCGACCTCTACAACGGGGACGAACGGGTGAAGGAACTGGTGGACATGGCCCGGAAGATCGAGGGGATGCCCCGCAACGCCTCCACCCATGCCGCGGGGGTGGTGATCACCCGCCGCCCGGTGTACGAGTACGTCCCGCTGGCCACCAACGACGGCCAGCCGGTGACCCAGTACACCATGACCACCATCGAGGAGCTCGGCCTGCTGAAGATGGACTTTTTGGGCCTGCGCAACCTCACCGTGCTGGACGACGCGGTGAAGATGGTGCAGAAGCAGCGCCCCGGCTTCCGGCTGGAGGACATCCCCGACGACGACCAGGAGGTCTACCGGATGCTGTCCGACGGGCGCACCTCCGGCGTGTTCCAGATGGAATCGGCGGGGATGACCGGCGTGTGCGTGGGCCTCAAGCCGAAGAGCATCGAGGACATCTGCGCCATCATCGCCCTGTACCGCCCCGGGCCCATGGACTCCATCCCCAAGTTCCTGGCCTGTGCCCAGGATCCGAAGCTGGTCACCTACAAACACCCCGCCCTGGAGCCGATCTTGTCCAACACCTACGGCTGCATCGTCTACCAGGAGCAGGTCATCGAGATCTTCCGCAAGCTGGCGGGCTATTCGCTGGGCCAGGCGGACATGGTGCGCCGGGCCATGAGCAAGAAGAAGGAGAAGGACGTGCAGCGGGAACGGGGGACGTTCATCCACGGAGACCCTGCCCGGAACATCGCCGGGTGTGAGGCCAACGGCATCCCCGAAGCGGTGGCCCAGTCCATCTACGATGAGATTAACGATTTCGCCCACTACGCCTTCAACAAGTCCCATTCCCTGGCCTATGCCATCGTGGCCTATCAGACGGCGTGGTTCAAGCGCCGCTATCCCCGGGAGTATATGGCGGCGCTGCTCACCTCCGTATTGGACTCCCAGGACAAGGTGGCGGAATATATCGCCGAGTGCAGGGAGAACGGCATCGTCCTGCTGCCGCCGGACATCAACGAGTCCGGCGCGGCGTTCACCGTGTCCGGGGGGAACATCCGCTTCGGTCTGGCCGCGCTGAAGGGCGTGGGGATGGGCTTCACCAACGCCGTGCTGGCCGAGCGGGAGAAGGACGGGCCCTTCGTGTCCTTCCCGGCGTTCTGTTCCCGCATGTATGACTGCGACATCAACAAGCGGGTACTGGACAGCCTCATCCGTTCCGGTTCCTTCGACAGCATGGGCTGCCGCCGTTCCCAGCTCTTGAAGGTGTACGAGCAGGTGGTGGACGCCATCGCCAGGGACCGGAAGAAGAACCTGGAGGGCCAGTTCGATCTGTTCGGCGGCGGCGGAGAGACCGCGTCCGTGCCGGTGGTGCCCCTCCCCGACATCCCGGAGTTCTCCCCTGCGGAACTGATGGCCATGGAGAAGGAGACCACCGGGCTCTACCTGTCCGGCCACCCCATGGACGAGTACCGGCGGCAGGCCGTGCGGTACGGCGCGGTCCCGGTCGCTGCCGTGATGGCGGGCAGCGGCGAGCAGGACGCCCCTTCTCCCTATGGCGACGGGGCGCGGGTCACCCTGGCGGGGGTAGTGGCCTCGGTACGCACCAAGACCACCAAGAACAATTCCCTGATGGCCTATGTCATGCTGGAGGACGCCAGCGGGGCCATCGAGCTGATGGCCTTCTCCCGCACCCTCACCGAGAGCGGCGCCTATCTGAAGGTGAACCTCCCGGTGGTGGTGACGGGCAAGGTGTCCGTCCGGGACGAAAAGGCGCCGCAGCTCATGGTGGACCGGGTGATGCCCTTGTCGGACAAGGGCGCGGAGCCCGTCCCCGAGGGGGAGCAGGTATTGTGGATCAAGCTGCCCGATGGCGGCGAACGCTTCTCTTGGCTGAAGAAGCTGCTGAGCATGTTCCCCGGGGAAGCGTCGGCCATCGTCTATCTGTCGGACAGCCGGAGACGGCTCCAGACCCATTGCCTACAGCACGAGGCCCTGCTGGCCGAGTTGCGGGAGGTCCTCGGGGAAGAGAACGTCGTCCTGAAAGCGAAGTAGGTACAGAATATCCGAGGAGACGTTATGCAAAAGTTCCTGAGTAAGTTCGGAAAGCTGCTGTTCCACCGCATGGGCATCGTGGCGGTGCTCATCATCGCGCAGATCGTCCTGTATGGCGCGGGGCTGGTCGTATTGCGGGACAGCGCCTACCACGACATGGTGGAGTGGCTGTTCCTGGTGCTGTCGGTGCTGGCCGCCATGTGGATCGTAGGAAACAAGAGCAACCCCGGCTACAAGATCGGCTGGCTCATCATCGTGCTGGGGCTGATGCCCTTCGGCTCCCTGGCCTATCTGCTGCTGGGGGGCAACCACCTGTCCGCGTTCAACCAGCGGCGGCTGCGCTCCATGGAGCGGAAGATCCGCAAGAATCTGGACAGCGAGTGCGGCCGGTCCGCCTTCCTGGGGGAGCTGCTGGGCGGGGATGCCGCCCGCATGGCCCATTACCTGGAGCAGACCACCCACTGCCCTGTGTACGGCAACACCCGCACCAAATACTATCCCCTGGGCGACAACTGCTATGACGACATCCTGGAGGCCCTGCGGGGGGCGCAGCACTACATCTTCATCGAATACTTCATCATCGAGGAAGGCAAGCTGTGGAACTCGGTGCTGGACATCTTGCGGGAAAAGTCGGCCAAAGGGGTGGAGGTCCGGGTCATCTATGACGATATCGGCTCCATCTCCACCCTGCCCGGAGACTATCCTGCCAGGCTGGAGAAGCTGGGGGTCCACTGCCGGGTGTTCAACCGCTTCGTGCCGGTGGTGTCCCTGCGGCAGAACAACCGGGACCACCGGAAGTATATGATCGTGGACGGCCGGGTGGCGTTCACCGGCGGCATCAACATGGCGGACGAATATATCAACGTCAAGCCCCGGTTCGGCCATTGGAAGGACTCGGCCATTCGCCTGGAGGGGGACGCGGTGTGGTCCATGGCGGTGTCCTTCCTGGCCATGTGGGACTTCACCCACAGCGAGGAGGAGCACTTCACCCCCTTCCGCCCAGAACCGGCCCAGGGCGGCACCACAGGCTATGTCCAGCCCTACCACGACTGCCCCTGGGACAACGAGCCGGTGGGACAGTCGGTGTACCTGAACCTCATCTACCGGGCCAAACGGTATGTGTATATCACCACCCCGTATCTGGTCATCGACTACTCCCTCACCATGGCATTGACGAATGCCGCCAAGTCCGGGGTCGATGTGCGCATCATCACCCCCCACATCCCCGACAAAAAGACGGTGTTCGAGATGACCCGTTCCCATTATGAGGAGCTGTTGGAGGCAGGGGTGCAGGTGTTCGAGTATGAGCCGGGGTTCATCCACAGCAAGAACTTCGTGGTGGACGACCGCTTTGCCACCGTAGGCACGGTGAACCTGGATTACCGCAGCATGTTCCTCCACTTTGAGAACGGCGTGCTGCTGTACGAGACGCCCTCCGTGGCCGCCATCCGGGACGACTTCCTGGATACCCAGACCAAGAGCCTCATGGTCACGCTGGAGGACTGCCGGTCCATCTCTCTGCCCCACCGGCTGCTGCGGGACCTGCTGCGGCTGTTCGCGCCCCTGCTGTGATCGAGCCGGGGCGGCAAAACGGGATGGCGTATATGCCGTGTTCAGGCCGGTCATATTTGGGATCTCGGATCGTCAGAAAACGAGAGGTCAGGGGCCATCCGCCGCGCTTTCCCACAGGCACGTTTCCTGAAAGCGTCACAGCCGACCGCACGGCATGAAAAGAGCAAGGCAGACCATGATGGTCTGCCTTGCTCTTTGACTTTTCCGGGATAGGCGATCTGTCGGGGAGCGGAGGGCCGTCCTTTCATGTCATACAGCCCTCCTCCTTTTCCGGAGGGAACATCACGACCTGGAGGGAGAACCGGCCCGCCTCCCAGCCGCAGCGGAACATCCCGCCATACCGCTCCGCAGTGCTCCGGATGCTGTGCAGGCCCAGGCCGTGCTCCTCCCGGCCGGAGGATACAGGCAGGCCGTCCCTGCTGAACCTCACCGGGTCAGGGCAGGAGTTCTCTAGCGTGAGCGCGATCCGGTGGTTGTCCGTCAATATGAGCCGGAGCTGGATGTCCCTCTCTGCCGGCGGGCTCTTTTTGCAGGCATTGATCGCGTTCTCCAGCGCGTTGGACAGGATGATGCACAGATCCATCTCGCCATAGGGCAGCTCCGCTGGGAGATGCACCTCCGCGTCGATGCGGCATCCGGCCTGTGTGGCCTCGGTGATGTAAGCGGTGAGCGCGGCATTGACGGCGGTGTTGGCGCACCACGCCGTCTGGTTGAGCTCCACCAGCTTGCCGCTCAACTCTCCGATATACCGCTGGGCGCTGACGCTGTCCCCTTGCTGGAGCATCCCCTCCAGGACCAGGAGATGATGGCGCATGTCGTGGCGGTAGATCCGCCCCAGCTCCATCTTCTGCATGGTACGTTCGTATTCCTGACGCTGCAACTGGGCCTGACGGCTGCTCTCATGGACCTGGATCTGCCGCCAAAGGGAATGGAGGATGGTCATATAGGTCAGCGGCATGAGGATGAGCACCAAGATGATGCGGATCAGCCCTATGGTGTCCGGCATGGGGGAACCCACCGGCACCGATGTGACCATGATGAGGAGGTAATAAGTGGCGCCGATGGCCGCGAACAGCCACCAGCCCCGGCCCAGCTTGCTCTGGAGCTCTAAGTAAGGGCGGCGCAGATACCGCCAGAACAGGATCTCCACCACCGGGAACACGATGAGCCACCCGATCAGCATCACGACATAGGTGTCTCCCGTCAGCCGGTCCAAAAAGTTCGTGACCTGCAGGAGCCAGAAGCAGACGGTGTCGCTCAGGCAGAACACGAAGAAGAACCGTCCGTCCCGATACCGCGACAGCGTGAAGAACAACAGCAGGGAAGGGATCGTACAGGAAAAGAAGGCGATGCTCATGATGATGCCAGGGCCCTTCCAGGCCATGATCAGCACATTGACGGCGAGCATCGCCGCCCAGCCGGAGCAGCCCGCGGCCAGGGTGGTCCGCCAGGAATATCGGGGTTCGAACACCAGCAGGAGCAGGATGATGATATGGAGCATGGACCACAGAAAAGAGATGTCCCGCAAGATCGTCATTTGTCTGCTCCTTCCCGGTGTTCGGCCCGCCGTCGCGGCCATGTCCTCATCGTCCTGTCCTCCCCGGCCCGGCCAGCCAAAAATCCTGCCACCGCTGCCGGGCCTGGGCAGCGGATCCGCGGGACAATGGCACATGGGCCCCGCCGTCCAGCCGGAGGGAGCTTTTGTCCACCGCAATGACATAGAACAGATTGGCCACGAAACTGGCCCCACACAGCAGGAACCTGGGATCTGCCAGCAGCGGCGAGATCTCCTCCTGGAAGGAGCCACGTACCGTCACACTGTCCAACTGTTCTCCGTTCGCCAGATGGTAACGGATCGTCCGGTCGGCCCGTTCCGCGTATAGGATCTGGTCGAACCGCACCAGGCGCAGACTGTTGCGCATCTTGACGGTGATGCAGGCCGTCCTGCGCTTTTCCATCGCGGCCACCGCCTGGTCCAGCACCTGATAGAGCCGTTCCGGCTCAGGCGGCTTCACGAGGTAATAGAACGCCTTGGCCGCGTAAGAGTCCACCGCGTATTCCGGGGAGATGGTCAGATAGATGATGGCGCTGCCACGTTCCCGCAGCTCTATCCCCAGCTCGATGCCGGACAGCTCCGGCATCACCACGTCCAGCACGCATATGTCGAACCTGGCGCCCTCCTCCTCCGCGGCCAGCAGGTCCCGTCCGGAGGAAAAGACGGACAGCCTGATGGCCAGCTCGGGCCGGGCTTGGACGTAGTCCCGGAGCAGGCGGCCGACGATGTCGAGCTGTTCGGCCTCATCGTCGCACAATGCCAGGTCCAGCATGGCCCATCGCCCTCCCTCCAGGATGCAAAATACGCGCAAAATCGACCTGATTTTACGCATCACTCCAAAAACGAGATTTTTTTGCTAAAATAAACAATAGCACGACCGCGATATGCCTGTCAAGCGTTTCCGTGCCATGACCGTGGACATTGGGGAGCTCCTCTGCTTTATTGCACCCAAGACCGCCGGCTGGATATGAGGAGGGATGTCCATGGAGCCCGCAAGGCATATGAAAAAAGACGCGTTCTCCGAGGTCCTGCGCAAGCCAAGACCCGGCGGCAGCGTCTGGCCTGGACAGAGATGCCCCGGTTTCGCGCCTCGGACGGTAGGGCTGGGCCCCGCCGCTGTGGATTGCTGGTCCTGCCGGTACGCCGATTTCCATCTCGTGGAGCGGGTGGCCCTGGACGTGGGGGTGTGCTGCTGGCCGAAGGTCCAGCTCGACCGATATGCCCGTCATCCTCCCGGCGGCATCTGACGCAGGCTGTTCTTCAGTGCGCGCACCGTCTCGGTGATGACGCGCAGCTCGGCGTGGGTGCAGTCGGCGAGCATATGGGTCAGCTCTTGCTGGAACACGGTGGCGGACGCCTCCACGCTGTCGCACAGGATCTGGTCCACCGTGACGCCCAATGCGTTCGCGATGCTCACCAGCGTGGGCAGGCTGAGCTTCGTCGCCCCGCGCTCGATGTGGGAGATGTTGGACGGCTCTTGGCCGGACCATTCCGCTAACGTTTGCTGCGTCAATCCCCGGGCTTTCCGCATCCGCCGGATCCGCACGCCGATGGCCTGATAGTCGAGTTCCACATGCCCACCCCCTTCCAAGCGGCTGCAAAGCCGGTCCGCCGGACACAGATAGTATCTCAATAAAAGGATCGTATATCCGAATCGGATATACAATCACTTTCAGATGATATCGGTCTCATATGCAGATCGTCCTGGCCAGGGCGGAGGGATCTGGTGCAGCGGCGGTCCATCGATCTTGACAGCGGCGGCGCCGGATACGTCGTCCCTCAGCCTCAGACATGGGACAAGGGGGACGTTCCGGCAAGTCCCTTTTCCCAATGGGAGATATAGAGAAAACCGGGAACGGAGTTGAATACATTGCCAGCCCATGAAATCATGATATCATCTGTCTTGTCATACCTTTGTCTGGCCGCGCTCGGGGCAGTGGCAGGTAGCTTATCGGACCACGCTGTTTCCTACTGGGCGGCAGGCCGGGGCCGGTGCACCGGGGAGGGGGCCTCGTTCAGACGCCTGTGGGCGGAGCTGGCCGGTGCGATCGCGTTCATCTGCGTGGGCCTCGCTTTCGGCCCTGTGGCGGAGCTGGGGCAATGGCTCATGTTCACCGTGCTGCTGCTGGCCCTGTCCCTGGCCGACTGCACCGCTCAAACGATCCCCGACCCCTTGGTGCTGGCCTTGGCAGTCGGCCGGGCGGTGTGGGCGCTGGTGCTGCGTCAGCCGCTGAAGGAGGCGGTGCTGGCGGCGCTGGCGGCGTGCGCCGTCCCGACGGCGCTGCTGGGGGCGGTGCTGCTGGCGGAGCGGCTCATGGATAGGGAGATCATGGGAAGCGGGGACATGAAGCTGCTGTTCGCCGTGGCATTGTACCTCACCTGGCCGCAAATGCTGCTGGGGCTGTTGACGATGAGCCTGCTGGGGCTGAGCTTCGCGCTGCTGACCGGGAGGGTCTGGGGGCCGGAGCTCCCGCTCAGCCCGTTTTTTGCGGCGGGGATGGTGGTGAGCCTGTGCTTTGGCGGACCGACGATCCAATGGTATCTGAGCCTGTTTTGAGGGAGAGGAGCGTATGGAGGCGGTCCGGTGGGGACATGCGGCCCAAAACGTCACGAGAGCGGCATGGTCTGTGACCACGCCGCTCTCGTGACGTTTTGGGTCGGCTCTCGGTCGTGCGACCGGGCCTCGTTCATGATCGGGGAGCCGTGTCGTCCGGACCCGGCAGCTCTTCCGGGGGCTGCGGGTCGTCCGAGGCGAACATCGCGAACAGATCCTCCTCCATCAGCACAGGCCGGCGGCGCTTCACCAGAGAGGTGAGGACCGGGTAGAGCACGATGGCCACCAGTCCGCCGGAAAAGCCGTTGTTGTAGAGGTTCATCCCCTCCAAAGGCAGCCCGGCCTGCAGCACCACCGATGAGTGGATCAGTCCCGCCAGCACGCCGAAGGGCCAGCCGAACACCCCGGCGAAGGGAGCCAGCGTGGTGCCGAACAGTCCCGCGAGCTGTAGGGCGCTGCTGTTGGGGTCCACATGGTTGAACAGACTGCCCAGCAGCACCCCCGCCATGACGGGGACGATGTTGAACGCGTGCTTGCCATAGCCGGAAAAGCCGATGATGGTGAAGATGGCCCCGATGGTCGCTCCGTTCAGGTCGCCGCCGGTGAGCAGGATATAGCCCGTTGCGATGAGCCCGTTCACCCCCATGTTCACCAGCACAGGGCCGGGCGTGAAGGTGCGCACATAGTCGCTGGGCACCCGGCCGGAGGTGCGCAGCAGGGCTCGATACTTGGTGAGCACCGGCTTCGGCCCCCGGGCCAGCCCTCCGGCGATGGATATCGCGCACAGTACCACCAGGGCGATCCCCAGCCGGAGGTCGTCGCCGCTGGACCAGTAGTGGGCGGAGGTCGGCTCCAAGCCGAAAGCCTTGAAGGCCGGCACCATCATCATGGCCAACAGGCCGCAGGAGAAGCCCACGCTGTACAGGTTCATGCCGTTCTGGACCCGATGGGCGTGCTCCGCCACCGGAGGCAGGAGGAAGCCCACCACCAGCCCCATGGCGATCCCCAGCCATGGGCTGAAGCGCACCGTCATGAAGCTCACCATGGGAGCCAGGGCGGTGCCCCGCAGGGCCAGGTTGACATGCTTCGTGAAGCCCTCCTTTTTCACCAGGGCGTAGAGCATCGTGCCAAGGAGGCAGGGCCACATATTGACGATGTTCTTGCCGAACAGGGAGAAGCCGGACATCAGCCCGATGGTCACCAGGGTGGCGCCGTTGGCGGGGTCGTCGGCAGCCCTGAGGATGAGCACGCTGACCAGGGTGACCAGCCCGGCGTTGACGAAGGCAGCGCCGGCGCCGGCTACGGCGATATAATCGGTGATGAGCACGTCCTCCACGGTGACGATGGTATGCAGGCCGGAAAGGATCTCGGCGAAGGGGGCCTGGCACAGCCCAAAGACCACCAACGCTGCCCCGAACAGAGCAGAGGCAGGCAGCAGGGTCGCATTGCGCCGGGGCGTGGTGCGGCTCATATCGTTCAGCTCCTTTTTTGGCGCGCGCGGCGCGGATCGGATATGTGGTCAGGCCGTCCCTCAGAACCGCACCAACGGGGCCTCGCCGGTGTCCTCGCCGGGCTCGATGGACTGGATGACGATATCGTAGCTGTAGCTGTCGTTGACATGTACGGTCGCACGCTCGCCCACCTTGCGGCCCAGTACCGCCCGGCCCACCGGGGACTCCTTGCTGATCAGGTCCTTCAGCGCGTCCTGGCGCACGGTAGTGACGATCTGGCAGGTCACGCTCTCGCCGTCCTCCTCCACGTAGAAGGTGACCTTGTCATATAGGCCCACCGTACCTTCCGCCGATTTTCCGGAGATTACCACAGCGGTGCGGATCATGTTCTCCAGATAGCGGCAGCGGCTGTCGTTACGATTCTTGTCCCGTTTGGCGGCTTTGTATTCAAAGTTCTCGCTCAGGTCGCCGAAGGCCCGGGCGGTCTGTACGTCCTCGATCAATTGGGGGCGCAGCACGTTGCGGCGGTACTCCAGCTCCTGGCGCATCAGTTCAAGGTCCTTTTCGGTCAGTTCGTTGTGCATAGGGACACCTCCTGTATGGTCTGATGACAGTTTGGCACATTTTGGACGCCGCGTCAAGAGGCAGCGCCGGATAAATGGGTCCCGCGGCGCACTTGAGATGTACGGATGCTTTTGTCCTGCCGGAGCCGTCATTTAGCGTTCGAGCGCTTGACCGCTAAAGTACGGATCGTTGCGTTCATCTACCTCGATAGCCTTGCCCCATCCGACGCGAGGACCTGCCCGACAAAAAAGCGCTTGCAAAATGGGTACGGATGTGGTACACTCTCAAAAGTTTACAAAGTGAACATATGGGGCGGCATAGCCTACCGCCCCGGAACGCAACGACAGGTTTTGAAAGGAGCCATATTTTATGGATACGAAAAAAGCCTTGCCCGGCCTGCGGATACTGAAGATCGCGCTGGCCGCCCTGCTCGGCCTGATCCTTGTGTCGTGCATCGCGGTATTCGCCCTCTGGCATAACGAACTGGCCACGCTCTTCTCCATCAGGCAGCTCGCCCCACCGGACGACGCCCACCAGGATGGCGCGGTGTATCAGATGGAGGTGTCCGGCGGCTACTACTTCGACGAGTTTCTGGAACAGGGCGGGGCGTCCAACGACTCGGAGCTCATCGCCTTCATCACCCAACGCATCACCAAGGGCCTCATCCCCATGGATATCGGTGAGAGCGACATCGCCTGCTCTTCCTTCACCGCAGCCACCCCGGCAGGGGACCGGCTTTTTGCCCGGAACTATGACTTCTCCCGCACCAACACCTGCATCGTCTACACCGACCCGGGAAATGGCCGGCACGCCTCCGTGTCCACCGTGGACCTCCAGTTCATCGGCATCGACCAAAACAGCGTGCCCCAGGGGCTGATGGACAAGGTGCTCATGCTGGCCGCGCCCTATGTGCCGCTGGACGGCGTCAACGACGCGGGGCTGGCCTGCGGCATCTACATGAGCTTCCAGGGCCCGGAGGGCAACACGCCCCCCACCGACCAGCAGACGGGAAAGCCCGACCTCACCTCTACCACCATGCTCCGCATGGTCCTGGACTATGCCGATACGGTGGAGGAGGCGGTGGAGCTCATCTCCGCCTATGATCTCCACGATTCCGCCAACAGCACCTTCCACTATATGATCGCTGATGCCACCGGCCGCAGCGCGGTGCTAGAGTGGGTGAACGCCACCGACAGCACCGACACCGATGGTGCCAAGCGGGAGCTCAACGTGATCTGGTCCGACGATGCACCCTACCAGGCGGTGACCAACTACATCCTCACCCCCGGTTACTATGAGGGGGAGCCGGAGGAGTCCATGAAGGGGCTGGACCGTTATGAGCATCTCACCGCGGCCCTGGACGAAGCCGACGGCATCCTTGCCGATGGGGATGCCGCCATGGACCTGCTCGCCCAGGTGGGGCGGCGGAGCTGGAAGCAGGACGGGGATACGGTCACCGTCCACAGCGTGGTGTACGACCTCACCCACCGCACCGCCGTGTGGGTGGGCAACGAGCATTACGGCGAGCCGGCCCATACCTACCAACTGGCTCCGGCCTCCTGAATGGATCGAACGATGGAGAACGATGACCTGCGAGAGCGGCTGTTGTCCGCCTGGATCGGCATCAACGGTTTTTTCAAGGACTCCCGGATGACTCAGGAGCTGACTTACAACGAGGCGGTGGTCATGAAGCTGGTCTATGACCAGTACCGGGCGGACGGCGTGGGACGGGTGCCCCTCCGATCCATCCTGAAACGGACCAATATGCTGAAGAGCCTGGCCAACCGCACCATCGACTCCCTGTGTGCCCAGGGTTACTTGGTGAAGGAGCGGAGTGGACGGGCACTGTCCCTGCGCTTGGCCCCCCAACGCCTGGCGGATTTTCTGGCGGTCCATCAGCGGCCGCTGGCCTTGGCCCAGGCGGTCATCGACGCCATCGGGCCGGAGGACGCCGACCGGTTCGTGCGCATTTGTGAGAAGTTCTTGGATGCTGAGGTGCAGATCTGAGCCCAACGAAAGACCGCTTTCATGGAAGAACTCGAAGGTACGTCATACCGTTAAGATAGCCGCATCATTTCAAACTCCCGCCGGGATCGCATCCCGGCGGGAGTCCTTCATCTCCGTCGTTTTCCTTGTCATGCCGGCAGCGCTCACGGCTCCCTGCGGCCATGGCAGTACCAGTACAGCCCGCCCAGGGCCGTGCCGCCGAGGATGTTCCCCACCGTTACCGGGAGCAGGTTGCGAAAGAGGAAAGCCCCCCAGGTCAGGGCGGACAGGTCCGACCCCATGTCGGCGGCAAGAGCGGCGTAGGCGGGCACGGCCCTGGCGAACAGCCCCGCAGGTATGTAGAACAGGTTGGCGATGCAATGCTCGAAGCCGCAGATCACGAAGAACGCCACCGGAAGGTAGGCGCCCACTACCCGGCCCGTCAGATCCTTCGCGGACAGGGACAGCAGCACCCCCGCCGTCACAAGGACGTTACAGAGGATGCCCAGGAGGATGGCATTGCCCACCGGCAGGGCGCACTTGCCCGCTGCCAGCTCCATGGTGAACGCCGCCAGATGCCCGCCGGAGTAGTCGAGCTGTCCGCCAAAGGCGCAGCCCGCGGCCACCAGCATGGCCCCCACGGCGTTGCCTAGGTAGACCACCGCCCAGTTGCGCACCATCCCCGCCGCCGTGGCCTGGCCGTCCAGGACGGAGATGATGATGAGGGTGTTGCCGGTGAATAGCTCGGCTCCGGTGAGCACCACCATGGCCAGCCCGAAGGGGAACAGCAGCCCGCACACCATCCGGGCCACGCCCACGTTGCCGATGGAGTGGACGGCAGTGTTGGTCACCGCCGCCCCCATGGCGATGAAGGCCCCAGCCAACACCGCCAGCAGGAACATTTTCAAAACGGGCATCTGCGTTTTGGCACGGCCTGCGGCGGCGTGATTGGCCGCGCACTCTTTTGGGGTGAACAGGTTCATCGTCCGCCCCCTTTCATCGTGCGGAGCACCTTTTCCAGCGGTTTCCCCTTGGCCAGCTCGTCCACCAGCTTGTCCAGATAGCGGGCCTCCCGCATCAGCGGGTCGGCCACATCCTCCACCCGGACGCCGCACACCACGCCGCGGATCGACGCCCGGTCCGGGTTGGGATGGGGAGCTTGGAGGAAGAAGTCCCCATAGGTGACCGCCGACTCCAGCAGGCTGTCCAATTCGGGCGGAGTGTAGCCTGTCAGCCAGCAGGTCACAGCGTCCACCTCGGTCCTGGTGCGGCCCTTTTTCTCGGCTTTGTCCACCAACAGGCCGTACACCTTCGCAAAACTCATCTGAAACACGTTCGATCCAGCCATCGTTATCCATCCTCTCAAATACTGTATGCACAGGAACTTTACGGTGACGGCCTCGATCCGCACGAAGGCCGTTGCTTCGCAGACCGCCGATATGGTCGGTCCAGCAGCCGGGACGGGCCCGGCTGGAAGGGAGGGCTGCTTGGGCATATCACATCCAGTCAGCGCCGTGCGCAGCGCCGCCGCAAAAGCCATCGACCGGTTCCGGCATTGTCCTCCGCTTCATGCGGGGATCCTCTTCCCCGCACAGAGTAGCACAGGGAGGGCATACAAGTCAATCGCAAACCGGGGATAACGAAGATTTGAAGATCTGTCACATGGAGGTGTCCGATCCGGAGCGGAGCGTCCTCACCGCTTTCGTCCAGTCGAGGCCATTTCCTCGACGATCCTTGTTCCCGGAAGGACTTCTGAAAGGCGGCGGCTCGACTGCATCGACCATCTTTTCCCATAGGTGCTTTCCTCGAACGCGTCATAGTGGGTCGAGCGATATGAAAAGGGAAAGGCTGCCCGTTACAGCTCGCCTTTCCCTCGATTTTTTTGATGATGCTTGGACATCTATTGATATGGAGCCGCCGATCGAGAAGATCGACGGCTCCATCTGTGTGTGTACGAGGCAACGGCCGGACCGAACGGGTCAGACCAGGCCCAGGTGCATTTCGAACTGGTCCGCCTGGATCGATGTGGGGCTGGATCTTGCGTCACGGCCGAAGGAATCGTGGGCGCTAGATCAAAACGGATCCGCTCGATCGCCTTCGGCCGCGCAGGTCCTCCGACGTGTGCAGGAGCTTTCCTGACGCTGTCGGGGGCTTTTACAGCAGTCCGCTCAAGCACTGCCCGGCCAGATACAGCATCAGGGCGGTGCCCGTGGGGGCCAGAGGGGCCTTGGGCCCCGTAGCGATGCGCTCCAGCGCGGCGGTATAGAGCAGGGCGGACACTCCGAACACCGCTGCCCCCGCCAGCCCCAGCGTCCAAATGGGACGGCCCTGCGTCAGCCCGGCGCACCAGGGCAGCAGGGCGAATACCGCTCCGCCCAGCACTGCGTTCACCAGCAGGGCGGGCCAGGACAGTTCGTGCCGCCCCCAATAGGCGTCCAATGTCAGGGCGATGAGGCTCAGCCCCAGCGTCAGAGGCAAGTCCAGCGTCGGAAGGATGGCCATGGGGGCCAGGGCCTTGGCCAGCGACAGCCCCAGGCAGGCCACTCCCACCACAGCGGCCAGCAGGGCGGACCGCTTCAACGGATCGTGTTTCATGTCAACCCTCCCATTCTGTGGCGCTGGAGGAGATGTCCGCGCCGGTGACGAAGGCAACGGCGGAATTCACCGCCCGGGTCACCGCTTTGCTGGTGACGGTGGCTCCGGTGAGGGCGTCGATGTCCTCGCCCACGGCAGCCTCCCCGGAAGTGCCGATAAATTGCAGCAGGAAGGGGGCCTCGGTCTGGGCGCGCCGGCCCAGGCCAAAGGTCTCCCGGTGGTCCCGCACCGTCAGGCCGGACACCCGGCCCTCGTTGGTGACGCCCACCCACAGCACCATGGGTCCGGCGTACCCGTTGGTCTCCAGCTCCAAAACATAGCCGTCCTCCGCCTTGAATACCCGGCGGATGCTCTCATCCTCTCCGTCGTAGGCTTCTTCCGTGAAGGAGGCGGGCCTGCCGGGGAGCATGTAGGACATGATCTCGTTCCGGGCGGCTTCCTCGCCGCGCTGGGCGGTCTCGCCCAGGAGGGCGGAGACGCCCAGCAATATCCCGGCCGCCGCCAGAAGGGCTGCGATCGGGGCGATCAGATCTTTCGCTTTCACCGTGCCGCCTCCTTTCCCGCGCCGTACCGCTTCGGGACCAGATACCGGTCCAGCAGCCAGGCTGCGGCGTTCATGATCAAGATCGCGTAGGTGACCCCCTCCGGGAACAGTCCGGTGTAGCGGAACACCACAGTGAGCACGCCGCAGCCCACGCCGTACACCACCTGGGCCGCCGGGCCCACAGGGGAGGTGGCATAGTCGGTGGCCATGAAGACGGCCCCAAGTATCACGCCGCCGCTGAGCAGGCTGTACGCCATCCAGAGGACAGGGCTCTCCCCCTTGGGGAAGAGGAGGGCCAGCGCGGCCACCGTGCCCAGGTAGGCAGCGGGGATGCGGACGCTGATGACCCGCCGGGCCAGCAGGTATCCGCCGCCGGCCAGCAGGGCCAAAGCGGAGACCTCTCCGATACATCCTCCCGCCCGGCCCAGGAACAGGTCCATGAGAGACGCGTCGGGCAGGGCGGGCATCTGCATATGATGCAGGGGAGTGGCTCCGGTGACCACGTCCGCCGGGGACAGTTCCCCAAGGGACAGGACGGTCCCGAGGGCCGGGAAGCGGGTGAGGCAGGCGGGGAACAGCAGCATCAGAAAGGCGCGGCCCCCCAGGGCTGGGTTGAAGGTGTTCTGCCCCAGCCCGCCGCACAGCCCCTTCACCACCACCACGGCGAACAGCCCGCCGATGGCGGCCACGTAGTAGGGTACGGACGCGGGCAGGGTCAGGGCCAGCAGCAGCCCGGTGACCAGCGCCGAGCCGTCGAGCAGAGTATCATGCTTGCGCAGGACGAGACCGATCGACCACTCGCCCAGCAGGGCGGAAGCGATGCACACCACCGCAACGGCCCCGGCCCGCAGGCCCTGGAACACGATGCCCGCGATCAGCGCGGGAGCCAGCGCGATCGCCGCGTCCAGCATGATCCGCTGGGTGGTATCCTTCCCCCGGATGTGGGGGGAGGAGCTGACTGTCAGATTCATTTCACACCCTCCTTCAGCGCCCGCTTTCCCCTTCGGAAGCTCTCCACCAGGGGGAGCTTGCCTGGGCAGGCGTAGGCGCAGCAGCCGCATTCGATGCAGTCCATCAGATGGAGCCGGTCCAGGGCATCCAGATCCCCAGCGCCGGAATAGCGGTGGAGATACAGCGGCTCCAGCCTCATCGGACAGACCTCCAGGCACTTGCCGCAGCGGATGCACGTCGGATGGGGAGCTTCCCCGTTCTGGGCGTTGGACAGGCACACGATGGCGTTGGTGGACTTGGTGACGGGAACGGAGAGATCCCTCTGGGCCACGCCCATCATAGGCCCGCCGGACAGCACCTTCCACACATCGTCCGTCAGCCCGCCCGCGGCGGCGATGACCTCCAGGAAGGAGGTGCCCGTGCGCACGATGAGGTTCCGGGGCTGCTTCACACCTTCCCCGGTGACCGTGACGACGCGCTCGATGGCAGGCGTCCCCTCATAGACCGCCCGGTATACGGCGGCGGCGGTGGCCACGTTGAACACCGCGCAGCCCACGTCCCTGGGCAGACCGCCGGAGGGCACCTGCCGCCCGGCGACCGCCTGGATGAGCTGCTTTTCCGCCCCTTGAGGGTAGCGGGTGGGGAGCACCTTCAGCTCCACGCCGGGGAAGTCGGCCAGATGCTCCCGCAGCAGGGCGGCAGCCTCCGCCTTGTTGTCCTCCACGGCGATCACGGTCCGGTCGGGGCCGAGGACATGGGAGAGCACCGCCAGCCCCTGCAGCACGTCGGAGGTCCGGGTGCGCAGGAGCACATCGTCCGCCGTGATATAAGGCTCGCACTCACAGGCGTTGAGGATCAGCGTGTCCGTCTGCCTCATGCCCGTTTTTGCCTTCACGTCGGAAGGGAAAGCCGCGCCGCCCATGCCCACGATCCCCGCCTCATGGATGATGGAGAGCAGCTCCGTGGGGGTGGATCGCTCGGGATGGCTATAAGGCTTCATGGTGGGGGCGGGGGTGTCCAGGAAATCGTTTTTGATGATGATGGCGGGGCAGACGCCGCCGCCGGGATGGGGGCGGTCCTCGATGGCGTCCACCACGCCGGACACCGGCGCGTGGATAGGGACGCACAGCCCGCCGCCGTCTGCGATCTTCTGGCCGACGCAGACCGTGTCTCCCACCGTCACCAGCGGCTCACATGGGGCGCCGATGTGCTGGCGCAGGAGGACCGCCGCCTGAGCGGGCAGGGCCATGGCCGACAAGGGCACCGCAGCACTCAGCTCTTTGCGGCCGGCGGGATGGACTCCGCCGAAAAACAGGGATTTCATACACATCACCTCTCGTTGATGTCAAAGCATACGTACCGATCCCCGGCGGGGACCGGTACGGCCGTCCGCTCAGGTGCGCACGGAATCCAAAAAACCGTCTGTGTAGGACAGCGAGCCGTCGGCGGCCACCCACATGGCCTGGGCCCCGCAGCGCTGGGCCAGGTCCATCCCCTCCTCCTGGGGCAGAAGGAACAGAGCGGTGGACAGCCCGTCGGCCAGGCCGGAATCGGCGCACACCACGGTGACCGCCCGCCACTGCGTCCCGGGGAAAAGGGTATCCGGGTCGATGATATGGTGATAGCGCACACCGTCCACGGTATAATAGCGCTGGTAGTCGCCGCTGCTCACCACGGACTGGTCGGAAATGTACAGCGTGTGCAGATGGTCCTGCTTCGCGCCGTCCGGATCCTGCACGCCCACCACCCAGGGGGCGTTTCCCTCCGGCTTGGGCCCGGTGGCCCGGACGTTTCCGCCTACGCTCACCAGCAGTCCGGCAGGAAAGCTGCGGCACACCTGTTCTACCGCGTAGCCTTTGGCCACCGCCCCCACGTCCAGTCGGGCCAGAGGGTCGGTGAGGCGGACGGTGGACGCCTGCTCGTCGATCTCCAGCAGATGGGAGCCGGTGTGTTCCGCTGCGGCTTCCAGCGCCGCACGGTCGGGGAGGGCAGCCTGCTCCGGGTCGTCCACTCCCTCGCTCCGGGCCTCGTGCCACAGGGCCAGCACGCTGCCCATGGTCACGTCCACCCGCCCGCCGGTGATCTGCTCCAGCTCCCGGCAAAACAGGAGCAGATCCACGATCCGGCGGTCCACCGTCACCGGCTCGCCTCCGGCGTTGTCGTTGACGGTCTTCAGGCTGTTGAGGCCGTCGTGATCTTGGTAGATGTCGAACAACTGGTGGTACACCAGCAGCTCGTCGTGGAACGCCTGGGCAGTGGCCTGGAAGTCCTCCTTCGTCTCCGCGTAGCCCACGATGGTGGTCACCGTGTCGAACAGGGTCAGGAAACTGGCCTCATAGCGGCGCAGGTCCCGCCCGGAGGCGGCCTGGGCGGTGCAGCCGCTGAGCAGCAGCGCCGCCAGAGCCAGCGCCCAAATGCGGCGTCCCATCGTTATCTCGCCGCCTTCTCGATGAGGGTCTGGAACTCGCCGATGCCCACGGTGACGGAGGCGGACAGGTCGGCGTCCGCCGCTTTGCCGGACTCGTCCACGGCCAGGCCCTTGACCTCGGCGGCGGTCTTGCCGGTGACATAGGCGCAGAAAGCGGCGGCCTGCTCGTTCCACTCCTTGCCGATGGAGCTGGCCTTCTTCATGCCGTAGTCGTCGCCCAGCTCGTTCTTGGTCTGGGGGACGGCGGTAAGGTCGGTGGTGATCTTACCGGCGGCGTCGAAGTTCACGTTGGCCTGCACCGCGTCGATATAGCAGCTGCTGATGGTGTCGCCGTGGAAGGTGACAGCGGCGATGGTGGCATAGGATTGAGCCAAGCCGTCCTTGTCGGAGACGTCTTTGCTCTTGCTCATGCTGGTCTCGCTGGCCAGGCTCAGACGGTCACCCTTGGAGGCGCCCATGTGGCTGGCATTGCCGGCGGCGGCCTCGATGCCGTCCACGAAGCTGCCGATGTACAGGGTGACGGAGGCGGACAGATCGGCGTCGGCGGCCTTGCCGTCCTCGCCCACCGCCATGCCCTTCAGCTCGTCCACGCGCTTGCCCACGGCGTAGTCGGCCAGGGCGGCGGCCTGCTCGTTCCACTCCTTGCCGATGGAGCTGGCCTTCTTCATGCCGTAATCGTCGCCCAGCTCGTTCTTGCTGGGGAAGGTGGTGGAGAGGTCGGTGGTCAGCGCGCCGGAGGCGTTGAAGCCGATCTTGGCCTGGACCATGTCGATGACGCAGCTGTCGATGACGCCGTCGTCGTCGACAGTCACCGCCACCAGCAGGATCTCGGTCTGGGCGGTGCCGTCGCCCTCAGCGGAGGCGTCTTTGCTGCCGCTGATGTTGGGCAGGACGGCCAGGCCGGTCTTGACGGGGACGGCGGCGGCGTCCGGGCTGGGCTGGGTCTCGGGAGTGGTGGTCTCGCTGGGGGCGCTGGGAGCGGCGGGCTTGTCTCCCTCGGGGGCCACCACCACCGTGGTGCCGCAGCCTGCCAGGGCAGACAGCATGAGCAGTGCGCAGAGCAACAGGGCAGAGATACGTTTCAGTTTCATTTGACGGTTCCTCCTATCGTCTCTTGTTCGGGTATATCATGCTGCTTCATTTCAAAGTGGATCAAAAATGAGAGCAAAGCACGCAGGATGATGACGGCGCCCAACACCACCAGCTCGGTCATGTCTCGGACCAGGACGGTCTTGAGGATCTCGGCGGCCATCTTGAACTCCAGGCTCAAGGCCAGCCCCGAGGCCAGCTTGGACTTCACGTCCCTGGAAGCGTGGGTGAACAGCCCCCGGATATACTGCCAGAAGGCGGTGCAGGTGGACACGGCGATGACTAGGATGCCCATCATCTCACACAGGGGGACCAGCACCTCAAGTACCGTCTCCACCATACGCTCCAGCATAGCGACCGCCTCCTTTTTTCGACAGCTTACACCTGCCGCCTTAATGGGAGATATATACCGCCTTAATATTTGTTAAGAAAACGACGAAGCCCCGCCGGAGGTTCCGGCGGGGCCGCTGACGGGTTCAGTTTCGGGGCGTTTCCCCCGGCGGGGCGGCGGGGAAGGTCACGGTGAAGGCGGTGCCCTGTCCGGCGGCGCTCTCCAAAGCGACGGCGCCGCCGTGGGCCTCCACGATCTGCTGTACGATGGCCAAGCCCAGGCCGATGCCCTTGCCCGAGCCCTTGGTGGTGAAGAAAGGATCGAAGATCTTGTTTTTGACCTGGTCGGGGATGCCCGGGCCGTTGTCCGCCACCCGGAGAGAGATATGCCCCCCGTCCGAGGACGTGGACACCCGAACGGTGCCGCCCTGCTTGGCCAGCGCCTCGAAGGAATTGAGCACCAGGTTGAGGGTCATCTGGAATAGCTGGGTCTCGTCGCCCAGCAGCGCGCGGCCCTGGTCGGCCAGGCCGGTCTCCACCCGCACGGTCTTGGGCCGGGCGGGGGCGGACACCTCCAGCACCTGCTCCACCAGGGGGTCCAGCCGGACGGGGCGAAGGTCGCAGGGCGTCCCCTTCCGGGACAGATTAGACAGCCGGGCGATGATCTTTTTGGCCTTTTGGGAGGCGTTGTAGATCTCCAGGGCGTTGTCATAGGACTCGGTATCCTCCGGGGGCAGCTTTTCCAGGATGAGGATGCTGTACCCCATGATGGGAGTGAGCAGGTTGTTGAACTCGTGGGCGATGCCGGAGGTCAAGGTCCCGATGGACTCCAGCCGCTGGCGGTGGTCCAGGGCCTGGGTCTGGGCGTTGAGCTGCTCTGCGGCCTCCGCCTTGGCCCGCAGCAGGGCCAGTTCCTCCTGGGCCTGGCGGTGGCTCCGGTGGGAGCGCAGGAAGAACAACAGCAGCAGCGCCGCCCCCGCCATGACGGTCACACCACACAGCACCATTTGGACCGCCACGAATTGGTATGGACGGATGACCTCGTCATAGTTCCGGGCCACCCCCACGGTGAAGCAGCCGTTTTCGTTGCCGGGCGCGGGCAGGACGGCCAGCCGGGCGGTGTAGCTGCCCGCGCCGGACTGGTTCCCGGAGCTGAAGAAGCTGGTCAGGGGCTCGCCCGCCCGCTGCGCGGAGAGCATGGTATGGAGGCTGGCGTGGACGGAGGGGTCTAGGCTGTCCACAGCGCTCACCCGGATGCCTGCCGGAGTGCGGTGGAAAAAATAATGCTCCGCAACATCCAGCAATAAGATCCGGTCGGTGTCCTCAGCGGCGGTCTGCTTCTCTGCGATGGTGAAAAAGACCTCTCCATCGATCAGGGCAGCATAGCCCACCTTCCCCTTGTCCAAGGTCAGGGCCACATAGGGCCGTTCTGCGCCGTCCGTCCACAGGGAGATGCCCACCTGGCCGATCTGCCCGATGGTGTCGAGGAAGGCGTAGTCGGTGCTGTCCCCGGTGGACAGGGCCACCGCTCCCTCCCGCAGCACCAGCATGGACTCCACCATGACGGTCTTGGGCAGAGGGCTCTCCCGCAGGTGGTAGAGCAGGTCTCCTGCCCCGCCGCCGCTGAGGTAGAGCTCCTCCGCCCGCAGGAAGCCCGTGCGGGTGGTGATGTATTCCAGGTCGGAGCAGTACCATGCGAAATGGCCGATGATGTTGTTGTCCACCGACTGAGCGGTCTTGGTGAGCTCGCCGTCCTGCCCGTCCGCCAGCAGCCGCTGGGTCTGGCCGAACACACCGGAAATGGCCAGCAATCCCAGCAGGATGATGGCCAGGGCCAGGACAGGGACAGCGGGGAAGTGCCGGTGACCGGGGCGTTTTTCTTCCATGGCGGTACTCCTTGCCTTTCCTGCTGAGATGGGCGGTCCGCCCGGCTGCCGGCAGGGCTTGCATAAGGGGGACCTGATATGTTATAATCTACCATAGGAATGTTTGTCTGTAAAGGGGGCTCGACGCCATGCCGGACCGGGTGCTGATCGTGGACGACGACGAGGCGGTGTTGACCATGCTTCGGAAGGTGATGAAAAGCAGCGGTATCGATGCCGACGTGGCCCGCAGCGGCAGCGAGGCCATCGAGATGGCGGGACAGGGCCACTACGACCTGATGCTGCTGGACGTGAACATGCCGGGGATGGACGGCTTCGAGGTGATCCAGGCCCTCCGGGGCCGGGGAATCAGGCTGCCCATCATCATCGTCAGCGGGCGGAAAGAGGATTACGACGCCCTTTACGGCCTGGACATCGGCGCGGACGACTATCTGACCAAGCCCTTCAATCCGGTGACCCTGGGGGCCAAGGTCAAGGCCCTGATCCGCCGGAGCCGGGGCGGGCTGGGCGGCTCTGGGGGCGTCATTGCCGCCGGACCCTTCCGTTACGACACCAGTACCCTGCGTTTTTATAAGAATGGAGCGGAGATCGTGCTGTCCTCCAAGGAAAACGCCATGATGAAGCTGTTCCTGGACAATGTGGACCGGATCTTCACCAAGGACATGATCTACGACATGATCTGGGACTCGGCCATCGTGGATGAGAATGCCATCATGGTCTATATCAACCGTCTGCGCCAGAAGATCGAAGAGGATCCGGCCAGGCCGACCCATATCCAGACCGTCCGTGGGCTGGGGTATCGCTTTGTGGTTTGAGTTGGAGCGCTGCCTGGATAGGCCCGGTGAAGGGCAAGAGCGCGCGAAGGACCCCGACCCATCTCGCCTTGAGGAAGGTGGACATCCAATCATTCTCTTCAGGTCGTCATGCACATATTCAGATGCCACGATTCATAAATACTATTAGAGGTGATGTCACGAAAGCGCTCTCTTTGGGGCTTACAGGGCATCGCCTGCCGGATCTTTTGACCAGAGCGTTCGCCGGACCATCACAGTCTGGAACATAAAAGGACTCCACAAATGATGC
Organism: uncultured bacterium; assembly: GCA_947643715.1. Lineage (GTDB taxonomy): Bacteria > Bacillota > Clostridia > Oscillospirales > Oscillospiraceae > Enterenecus. Next base: position 76,323 of record CANRXB010000001.1, on the reverse strand, counting down.
CTGCGCCGTTTTATCAGTGCAGGCATTTCCAATAGATCCTTTCGGCTCGACTGCTCCTATAGTATCCATAGTATCGAGCAGTCACGTCTTTGAGGAGGTGTGACAGATCCTCTGCGCGATCTATACACGGCTGAGTAAGGAGGATGAGGACAAGCACCAGCCCGAGTCCGAGAGCATCCAGAACCAAAGATCCCTGCTGACCCACTACGCCATCGACCGAGGCTGGGATATCTACTCGATCTACTGTGATGAGGACTTTTCCGGCATTGACAGCGACCGTCCGGACTTCAACCGCATGATCCAGGCCGCCAGGCAGAAAAAGTTCCAGATCATCCTGTGTAAGTCCCAATCCCGGTTCACCCGGGACATGGAGCTGGTGGAAAAGTACATCCACGGCCTGTTCCCCATCTGGGGCATCCGCTTCATCGCCGTGGCGGACAACGCCGACACCGAGGTCAAAGGCAACAAAAAGGCCCGCCAGATCAACGGCCTGGTGAACGAATGGTATTTGGAGGACCTTTCCGAGAACGTCCGCATGGTCTTTGACTGGAAGAGGCGGGAGGGCAAGTACATCGGCGGTTTCCCTATCTACGGCTACCAGAAAGACCCGGCAGACAAAAACCACATCGTCCCCGACCCCGAGGCCGCCGAAGTGGTGCGGCAGATCTACCGATGGTCCCTGGAAGGCCGCGGCCGTCAAAGCATCGCCCGTCTGCTGAACCAGCAGGGCATCTCCAACCCCACCCGCTACAAGGCCGAGCGGGGCTGGAGCTGCAATCACCCCATGAAGAACGACTTCGGCCTGTGGAACAAGGTGACGGTGGGCCGCATCCTCACCAATGAGATGTATACCGGCGTGATGGTCCAGGGCCGGAGGAAAAAGGTGAGCTACAAGTCCAAGGTCATCATCGAGACCCCGAAGGACCAGTGGTATCGGGTGGAGGGCACCCACGAGGCCATCATCGACCGGGCCACCTTCGAGGCCGTCCAGCAGGGACTGCGCCTGCGCGCCAAGACGGACGGCTCCGGCGAGGCCCATCTGCTGTCCGGGCTGGTGAAGTGCGCCGACTGCGGTGCTACCATGAGCAAGTGCTCCAATGGGAAACGGTCCTATCTCCGCTGCAAGCTGTACGCCGACAGCGGGAAGAACAAGCTGTGTACCCGTCACTCCGTCCGGCTGGACCAGCTCATCGATCTGGTGTCTGGGCGCATCCGCTACTATGTCCAGACCTACTATGAGTTGGACGCTAACGATATCCAACCCCAGAAGGACACCCGCCGGGAGGCATTGGAACAGGAGCGCGAAGCCATTTCAGCCCAGATGGAGAAGCGCAGTCAAGCACTCAAAACGTTGTACTTAGATAAAGTGGCGGGAATCGTTGACGGGGGCCAGTTTGTGGAGTTGAATCAGTCCTTCCTGGATGAAAGAAGCCGCCTGGAGCAACGGCTGGCAAAAATCAAGGAGGAACTGGCCCAGCGGAAGGACGACCAAAAGCAAACCGACCTGCTGGAGCGTGTCCGGGAACTTCTCAAGTTGGAGACCGTCCCCAGGGAGCTGGTGGCGGGCCTGATCGACCGCATCGAGATCGGCGAGCGAGATTCTGACACAGGCCGGCAAGAGGTCAAAATAAGCTGGAAGTTCTAAAAATTAGGGCACCGCGACCAAGGGGTGGTGCCGTCCATACGAGCTAAAATGTACTAACGGCACCACCCCCTGGGGCGCTGTACCGTCCACCAACGCGGCCTTTAGCTGCGGGAGCAGCAGCGCGTCCAGGGAGTCCGGGTCGCCGGAGCACAGCACCTGCTGCGTCTCCAGCCCGGCGGCTTTGGCGTGGCGCTCCACCCTGCGCATGAGAGTGGACTTACCGCTGCCCGGACCGCCTTTGATGATGTACAACGCCTGCATACGGCTGGGGTCGGAGAGCTGATGGTACAGGGAATGGAACCCCGAGGGCGTGTTGCCGCCCAGGAAGTATTGAATGTTGGGCATCCGAAAGCCTCCTCCAAGTTCCGGCAGGACTGCGGGGACCTTCGGTCCTGCCTTGTATTTCATCCCAATCTATGTGATCCGGCCGGAAAAGGTGCGGGAGAGGACCGATCCCGCCAGCCTCCGCCCCCGTTTCCTTGAGCGTCCCACCTCCTGCGGGGACAGGCCGGAGCTTTCCCTGGATCCCATGCCAGGTCGGCGCCGCTCAGGACGGTTCCCGCAGACTCTTGCAAAACAGGCGAAAAAGGTATAGAATCGGAACCGGCCCTCTCGTTAGGGCCGGCTCTATGCACGGCACTGCCCGTGCGCCTATCCACGATCCAATGGAGGTCACAGCCGTGTACAAAGGAAAACGGAGCGCCCGATGTTCCCGGCCGGGATGGCTGATCCCGGCGGTCATAGTCTTGGCAGTCATCGTGCTGACGGCAGGGGCGTATTGGGCGCTCGCTCCAGCGCGAACGTCTGACGTCCCGCCCGATCCCAGCCCCTCTCAGCTCCCGCCGTCCCAAGCCCCCAGCCCCTCCGCTGTGCCGACTCCGACGCCTGCGCCCACGCCGACGCCTGTGCCCGATCCAGCACAGGCGCTGCTCCAGGAGATGACTTTGCGGGAAAAGGTGTGCCAGCTATTCGTGGTCCAACCTGCCGATCTGGTCCCCGGCGTAGGCAGGGTGACGGCGGCAGGGGAGGCCACCCAACGGGCGTTGGAGCGGTATCCTGTGGCGGGGCTGCTGTACGATGCCGGGAACCTGGTCACCATGGAGCAGACCAGGACCATGCTGGCCAACGTGCAGAGCTATTCCAAGATACCGCTGATCCTCACCTGCGACGAGGAAGGCGGGCGGGTGAACCGGCTGATGAACACCATCGGCACGACGTGGGTGGGCCCCATGCTGGACTACAAGGACCAGGGAGAGGACAAGGCGGTGGAGAACGCCAAGACCATCGCGTCCGACCTGAGATCGTGCGGCTTCAATATGGACCTCGCCCCGGTGGCCGACGTATGGTCGAACCCGGCCAACACCGTCATCGGAGACCGGGCGTACAGCGATGATTTCGGCCAGGCGTCCCAACTGGTGGCCGCCGCTGTGAGCGGCTTCCATGAGGGGGGCGTGGCCTGTGCGCTCAAGCATTTCCCCGGCCATGGCGACACCTCGGCGGACAGCCACTATGGTTCGGTGTACGTATACAAGAGCCTGGACGAGCTGCGGCAGGCGGAGCTGATCCCCTTCCAGGCGGGCATCGAGGCCGGAGCGGACGCGGTGATGTTGGGCCACCTCATCATCGAAGCAGTGGACGATCAGCCAGCTCTGTTCTCGTCCAAGATCGTCACAGAGCTGCTGCGGGAAGAGCTGGGGTTCGACGGCGTGGTCATCACCGACAGCCTGAAGATGCAGGCCATGACCGATCATTATGGCAGCGGTGATATCGCCGTGAAGGCCGTCCAGGCCGGGGTGGATCTGCTGTTGTGCCCGCAGGACCTGGGGGCGGCGGTGGATGCCCTCGTCCAAGCGGTGGAGGAGGGGACCGTCAGCCAGGAGAGGCTGGACGAGAGCGTCCTGCGGGTCCTGCACCTGAAGCTGGACAGAGGCATCCTCCCGGCGGGATGAGAAGAACGGCCCAAAGGCGATGCCTTCGGGCCGTTCTTCATGGTCTGACGTCCAATCTGATGGCGATCACCGTGCGGTCGTCCCCGCTGCCCGAACGCAGGTCGCTCTCCTTGAGGATCTGTGCCGCCAGCGCCTGGGGGGACAGGCCGTCGAATTCTGAGAGCAGTTTGCGCAGCCAGCGGTCCTCCTGGCCGGAGGTCACCCCGTCGCTCACCAGCACGATGCAGTCCCCGGCTTCCAGGGTCAGGGGGAACATGTCCGGTCCGCTCAGCTCCCCGGCGGAGATCCCTGCCGGGAGAGATCCGCCGCTCAGCCGCTCCACTGCGCCGCCCTGACGGAGATAGGTGGGGGCGGCCCCCAGCTTGTACACCGCGCTCTTGCCGCTGAACAGATCGATCTGCAAAAGATCCACGGTGGTGAAGCCGCCTTCCTCCTCGCCCCGGAGGGCCAGGGCCTCTCCTACGGTGGTGAGGGCCTCCTCCGGCTGCAGGCCCGCCCGCAGGAACTTCTCCAGCAGGCGCAGGGCGTTCTCGCTGTCCTCCCGGGCCTCCGGGCCGCTGCCCATCCCGTCGCATAGGAGGAAGTTCAGCCGGCCCGAGTCGTCCTTGAACCACACCCCGGCGTCGCCGCTGACGGGTTGGCCCTGCCGGTCTGCCCCCGCCACTCCGGCCACTGCCATCAGCGGCTCCCGCTGGGTCAGCCGGACGCGCCCCGGCTGGGTGTCCGCGTCCCGAAGGGGAGCGCTCAGGATGGCGGACAGCCGGGCGACCTCGCCCTCCCGGCCGAGCTGCTCCACGCCGGGGCCCTCCACCTCCACCTGGAGGTGGCCGTATTGGTCGGTATAAACGGTGCACCGCCCCTCCAGCCCGAGGGCTGCCATGCGTTGCTTCACCAGCCGCTGCCGGCGCACGTCCACCGCAGGCTCCTGGGCCAGTTCCGCGGCCGCCCGGTCCAGCACCGAGGCCATATGGCCGTATTGCGCGCACACTGCGGCCCGGCTCTCCCGCACCCGGCTGTCATACCGGCGCCGGTGGAGCAGCGCCGCCAGCTCGCCGTTGGCTGCTACGAGGAAGGTCTCGAACCGGATGCACCGGCTGGAGAAATGGGGCGGGAAATCCTCCATGGCTCCGGATCCCCGGTCCAGCATAGGGGTCAAGGCGTCGGCCAGCGCGGTCTTGGTGGCCTGGTACTCTCGCTGCCAGCACCGCTCCTTCTGCTTGCACTTGATACATACCCGGTCCGCCGCCCGGTCGAAGATGCGTGCGGCATCTCCGTCGTTGGGGACGATCGGGGCCTGGAACGCGGTGCGCAGTCCGCCCGACACCTCCCGAAAGGCTTCGGCGGTCTGTTTCAAGCGCCCTGCGGCGAACTGACGGGCGTGGATGCTCTCCTCCTCCGGCTCCTCCTGGCGCATCAGGGTGGACAGCCGCCGCAGCAGCTTGTCCGGCAGCAGGAGGAACACGGCCGTCCCTGCGGCCAGCTCCCAGGCCAAAACGTCCCCCGGCCCCAGGTCCCAGGTCCACAGGATGGCGGCCGCTCCGCTCAAGGCGTAGGCCAGGGCGCACATGAGACGGCTCTGCTTGACGAATATCCCGGACACCAATCCGGGCAGGGCGTATGCGAGGGTGTAATAGGTGGGTAGCCCGGCGGAGAAGCCCATGGCCAGTCCCGCCGCGATCCCGGCGGCAGAGCCCAGGCCGACGCCCCCCTTCCAAGCCGCGGCCAGCACGACGGGCACGCACAGCACCCGGCCCAGGGAGTAGTCTCCCGCTACCGTCACCCGGGCGAGGGTCATCAGCACGGAGGTGCACAGGGCGATGGCGCCGGCGAGCTGGCGCACGGTGATCTCGCCGCCGGGGCGGCGCTTTTCCCATAGGTCGAAGGCTTGACGGTAGAGGCACACTGTCCCGGCGGTGAGGATCACCTCGGTGATGAAGCCTACCGCGTCCCCACGGCCCCAGCCGGAGGCGGAGCGATAGACGAAACCCACCATGGCATTGAGAGCAGCGGTCACAGCGGGCATGAACCAGGGACGGTGATAGAGCTCGAACTCGCCCATCGCAAGGGCGACGGCGTATGCCATCATCGCCGCGGCGATATAGCGCAGGCCGTCCACCACGCCCCGGAAGGAGAGGTAGCCCAGGACCGCGCCCATCAGCGCGGCCAGCCCCTCCATCCCGGGCTTGCACACGCCCACCAGCGCCAGGGCGAACAGAGAATGCCCGCCCATGAGCTCGGCCCCCGCCAGCACCGCCGCCAGCAGGAACCGCACCCCGCAATCGGACAGCCGCATCACCACCGGCACGGACAGGTCCCGCCGCCGTTTTTCTCGTTTGGTCCCTTCGTTTGCCGTCATGGCGCATCCCTCCGTTGGAGAAATCATAAGTACATGGGTCCATATTATGGAAACCTCGTCCATTATACGGCGTGCGCATGAAAAAGGCAGTCGGAACCTGTCCTGACCGGCGTTTATTTGAAAATATGTGATCAAAAATGCGCAAAAACAGGAAAAACGCCGGAATATTTTACATTCCAGCGTTTTTCCTGTAAAATCGAGAGAAAGGACGGATCTGTGCGGGCCCCGGGCATCCCAGGCCCCGGAGGGGAGGGACCGGGACATGGGAGCGGTGGGGCAGGGGAGAGCTCCGCCTCATCTGATACAGGAGAGGTAGGCCCGTTCCCCCTCCAGGATGGCCGCGATGATGTCCTTGGACGTGCGGATCTGCTGCCGGTCCATGAGGAACCGGCGGCCCAGGCTGCAATAGAGCTGGAGGGCGTGGAGCTCGTTGGCCTCATCCGGGATCGCGTCGAACTCCTGAGTGAAGCCGAAGGAGCTGATGCACAGCGTGAACATGGGCATGGCCGCGAAGCCTGCGGCGTCCGGGACCAGCTCCGCCAGGAACGCGTCCCGAAAGCCGGGGCAGCTCCGATAGACCTGCTTCGCCTCATCGTCCCAATGCGCGGCGAAGCGTCTCTGATAGCCATCTACCAACGTGTGGACACAGGCGAGCACATAATGCTTGAAGTCCCTGCGCTCTCCCTCGCTGGGGAAGGGACGGAACACCGCAGAGCAGTACTGGGACACCAGGCTGGCCAGGAAATAGCCTATGTCGTAGGCGCATGGACCGGCGAAGGTGTATTCCATATCGATGACCTTGATCTGGGTGTCGTCGGCAAAGATGTTGGAGGTGTGGACGTCCGAGTGGATGAACGCCTGCGTGGAGTTCATATATTTGTGCCGCAGCAGGTGCGACTGGACCACCACGTCGTCCGCGAAGATGAAGGGCAGGAAGTGCCGGGTCAAGGCGGGGCACCGGTGGGTGGGGCCGTCGCGCAGGAACAGCCAGTTCTCCATGATGGCCCGCATCCCGGTGTTCACGAAGCGCCGGCCGAGCTCGCGGAACTGCTCGGTGTCCAAGTAGAACTCCGTGGTGTAGAAGTGGTTGTCGCACAAAAACTGGGACACCCGCTCCGCGAGGCCGCCGATCATCACGCCTTGGGTCAGGAGGGACCGGCAGGGACGCAGATAGCTCACGTCCTCCATGAGAAAGACATGGTCCTCCCGAACGGTATGGTACACCTCCGGCACGAAGTCCGGGGTGATGGCGCGGCGCAGCTTCAAAGACAGGTATTCCGAGTAGTTGCGGTCCTGGGGCGGACAGTAGCCGGCGCCGTCGGGAGGCACGTCGTCGTCCAGGCGCATGTTGGAGCGGGCCTGCTTGAGGATCAGAGAGCCGCGCTCGCCCCGCACCCGAAACACGTAGTTGATCAGCCCCCGGGGATCCTCGCCGTCGTCTCCGATGGCGGACACGGCCCCCGTGCCGGCGGGACGGAACGCGGGGAAGCGTTCCCGCAGATATGGAACGATGTTGTCCTTGTCCAGTACGATCATCCAGATCGCCGCCCTTCCCATGCTCAGACCGTGTATCCGTGCTCCTTCAGGCATGATACACCATCATCATGGATACAGTATAGCGCGTCCCGGGCGGGATGGACAGCGATTCTTTTGACGCCTGATGGTTTTTTTCCGCTGTCAGAGCTTGCAGAACAGCGGCGTGCGGCGGCGGTACACGCATAGATAGCGCAGGCCCACGCAGCGGATCAGCTCCAGCGCCTGAGGGAACGCGGCGGCGATCGATCTGGACTGGTGGGCATCGGAGCCCAAGGTGAGCACCTCGCCCCCCAGGTCCCGGTAGAGCGCCAGCACGTCCCGCCACTGTTCCACGGTGGTCCCGGCGCTGGTGTTCATCTCGATGCCCCGGCCCTGCCGGATGACGGTGCGCAGGACCTCCGCCAGCCGGTCCCACCAGGGGTGCAGGTCCAGACCGTACTCCGGCGGGATATAGCGCAAGGGATAGATCACATGGCCCAGCACGTCGAAGCCGTCCGTCCGGACCAGCTCCTCCAGCATGTCCATATAGTCGTCTATGATGGCCACGCCGTCCTCCCGGCGCACGCACGCACGGGCCGCGGTGAAGATCCCCCGCCCTCCGGCAGCGGCGCTCTGGCTGTGGAGGGAGCCGATCGCGAAGTCCAGCTCAGGCAGCTCCAGCGAAGCATCCACGGCGGCGGGGTCCAGCACGCCGTTGCCCACCTCTATGCCCAGGCGCACTTCCAGCTCCTCCGGCAAACGGCTGCGGACCGCCCTGTACTGCTCCAATGGGGCGCTCCAGTCGTAGACGGTGGGCAGTCTGTTCCCCTGCTGGTCCAGCAGGTTCCAGTGGTCGGTGACGCACAGCTCCTGCACGCCCGCGGCCAGCGCCGCTTCGGCCTGTTCGAGCAGCGTGGCGGTGGAGTCGCTGGAGCAGATCGTGTGGAAATGATAGTCGGAAAGATACATCGATCGTCCTCCTTGATGGGATCTTTTCGGGACGCGCCTGTGCCTGCTCAACGCTCCTTCGCGCACCACTGGGCGATCTCCTGGATGAGCTCCAGCGGGAGCGGCCGATCGTATGGGAGCTGGATCGTGCCCTTGCTGGTCTTATAGCCCTCCAGCCGTCCGCTGAACGCCTCGACCGCCTCGGGGCCGGGGTATAGACCGATGTGGCGTTTGGCTGCGGCGAACTGGATCAGGATACGGCCCTGCCAGTAGGTCGGCATCCCCCACGAGATCCTTTCCTTCGCCTCCGGTATGCCGGCTTTGATGGCCGCGTCTACCTTGCGCAAGGCGGCCTGTACCTCCTCCGGACGGCCGGAGATGTATCCCTCAATCGACTCCGGCGGGTCCCCGCAGTAGTGGTCCTGTCCGGTGTTCCGAAACGTGCGTCCGCATTTGGGGCATGTCCACATAGCACGGTCCTCCTTTCGTCCAAAACGTCCGTTATCCTAGATGATGCCCATACCGCACCGAAAAGATCCGGATAGATGTGATGTATTGTATCACGATGCGTCGAACAGTGTCAATCGCCGAAACACGGCCCGCAAGATGTGCGGGGGCCCCGGGCCGGTCCCCGTGCGGGGGTGGACCGCCGCGCCTTGCCGCCGGCAGCGGCACAGGAGAAAAAAGATCCGTCAAATTCCTCAAATAACCGTTGCCAAACGGCTGGCTTTATTGTATAATTGCCTTTAGTGATGCTTTGGCTATGGCCCGAGCACTAATCGTTAAGGAGTGGAACAATATGAGCTATTCTCCCCACAATATCCGGAACATCTGTCTTTTGGGCCATGGCGGCAACGGCAAGACCACCCTGGTCGAGAGCTTCCTGCGCATGACCGGCGTCATCGATCGTCTGGGCAAGACCACCGACGGCAACACCGTGTGCGATCACGATCCCGAGGAGATCAAGCGCCAGATATCCATCTCCGCCGCTGTGGCCCCTGTGGAATATAATGGCTGTAAGATCAACGTGCTGGACGCCCCGGGCAATTTCGACTTCGTGGGCGAGGTGGCCGAGTGCCTGTCCGTGGCCGACGCGGGCGTGCTGGTGTGCGCCGCCAAGGGCGGGCTGTCCGTGGGCACGGAGCGTTCCTGGAAGCTGCTGGACGAGCGCAAGCTGCCCCGCATCGTCTACATCTCCAAGATGGACGAGGACAACATCGACTTCACTTCCGCGTTCGATACCCTGCGCGAGACCTTCGGCAAGAGCGTGGCTCCCCTCGTGGTCCCCATCTGGGACGCCAGCAAGAAGGTCACCGGCGTAGTGGACGTGATCCATAAGCGCGCCTTCGAGCCCGCCGGGAACAAGCGCAAAGAGATCCCCATCCCCGAGGACAAGGTGTCCGTCATCGATGAGATTTATGACCAGCTTATGGAGTCCGTGGCCGAGACCAGCGAGGAGTTCATGGAGAAATTCTTCTCCGGCGAGAGCTTCACCTATGCCGAGATCATGCAGGGCCTGCGTTCCGGCGTGCGTGAGCGCACCATGGTCCCGGTGGTGTGCGGCTCCGCCGTCAACGGCCTGGGCACCCTGATGCTGCTGGACCTGATCGTGGACCTGCTCCCCAATCCCCTGGAGGGCGTTCCCGCCTCCGGCGTGAACAAGGACGGCGAGCACGAGGACTTCATCGTCTCCCAGGGCGCGGTCCCCGCCGCGTTCACCTTCAAGACCGTGGCCGATCAGTACGGCAAGTTCTCCTTCGTGAAGGTCATCTCCGGCGACCTCACCTCCGACATGACCTTGGTGAACGCCACCACCGGCCAGAACGAGAAGCTGGGCCGGCTGTACGTCATGCGCGGCAAGAAGAGCGAGGAGGTCAAGGAGCTGGCCTGCGGCGATATCGGGGCCATCGGCAAGATGGACCGGGTCAAGACTGGGGACACCCTGTGCGACACCCGGAAATTCATCCGGCTGGATCCCATCCCCTTTGCCGAGCCCAACTTCTCCAAGGCCATCGCGCCCAAGGTCCGGGGCCAGGAGGACAAGATCGCCGCCGGCCTGGGCCGTCTCAACGAGGAAGATCCCACCTTCACCGTGGTGAACAACGCCGAGACCCATCAGATGGTGGTCACCACGGCCGGCGATATCCAGATGGACGTGCTGGTGAGCAAGCTCAAGACCCGGTTCAATGTGGACGTGGAGCTGTCCGAGCCCCGGGTGGCGTATCGTGAGAAGATCCGCAAGAGCGTCTCCAAGCAGGGCCGCCACAAGAAGCAGACCGGCGGTTCCGGCCAGTTCGGCGACGTGTGGATCCGCTTCGAGCCCTGCGAGAGCGACGATCTGGAGTTCTGCGAGGAGGTCGTGGGCGGCGCCGTGCCCAAGAACTTCTTCCCCGCCGTCGAGAAGGGCCTGCGGGAAGCCTGCGTCCACGGTGTGCTGGCGGGGTATCCCATGGTCAACCTGAAGGCCACGCTGTACGACGGGAGCTACCATCCGGTGGACTCCTCCGAGATCGCGTTCAAGACCGCCGCTCAGCTCGCCTATAAGGCCGCGCTGCCCGAGGCGTCCCCCGTGCTGCTGGAGCCGGTGGGCGAGCTGAAGGTCACCGTGCCCGACAACTACATGGGCGATGTGCTGGGCGACCTGAACAAGCGCCGTGGCCGCGTCATGGACATGCAGCCCGTGGGCGGCGGCAACCAGGTGATCACCGCCGAGGCCCCCATGGCCGAGATGATGACCTACGCCATCGATCTGCGGGCCATGACCCAGTCCAGAGGCTCCTTCACCCTCCACTTCGTGCGGTATGAGGATTGCCCCCCCGCCGCTCAGGAGAAGGCCATCGCTGCGGCGAAGGCCATGGCAGAGGAATGATATGACCGAAAAGCGCCCTCACCCTTGACGGGTGAGGGCGTTTTTTGCCGCTTCGGCCACGGCGTCCTCAGCGGCGCCTAAGACCGTCCTCGTCTGGGTCCTCCTGTCCATGGGAGGAGACGTGCCGCAGGAGGGACGTCCCGCGGCACGGAATTTTTTTGTTGACAAGATGGCGGCACTGTGGTAGGATGATATCACTCCCCGGGGGGGTAGTATTTGTGAGATGAGGTGAGGCATATGATGGCCGACCAGAAAGCGGTGCTGCGGCTGCTCAAAACGGCCCGAGGACAGATCGACGGCATCATCAGGATGGTGGAGGAGGACCGCTACTGCATGGACGTGTCCCAGCAGATCACCGCCGCTGACGCCATGCTGCGCCGGGTGAACAAAGAGATCTTGACGGCCCATCTGAAGCACTGCGTGGAACACGCCGAAAGCGACCAGGAGCGGGCCGACAAGATCGACGAGCTGGTGAACGCCCTTGGCAAGATACTGTGAGAGCCCCGCCGGTGGACGCGATGACATCCGCCGGGCAGCGATGATGGAGCGTTCCTCCGTCGGGGGAAGAAAGGAGGGAAGGACCACATGAAACAAAAATTTTCTGTGACCGGCATGACCTGTTCCGCCTGTTCCGCCCATGTGGACAAAGCGGTGCGCAAGCTGGATGGGGTATGCGAGGTGAACGTCAATCTGTTGGGGGGCTCCATGACGGTGGACTGGGATGGGGCGCTCACACCGGAACAGATCGTCTCCGCGGTGGAGAAGGCGGGGTACGGCGCGTCCCTTTCCACGGCCCCCGGCGAGACGGCCCAGGCGAAGCCCGCCGCTGCGGCCATGGAGGAGGACCTGAAGAGCATGAAGGTGCGGCTTATCTCCTCCTTCGTGTTCCTGATCCCCCTGTTCTATCTGTCCATGGGCCATATGATGGGCTGGCCCATCCCCCAGTTCTTCCATGGGCCGGAGAACGCTATAACCTATGCTTTGACCCAATTCCTGCTCACTGTGCCCATCATGGTCATCAACCAAAAGTATTTTCGAGTCGGGTTCAAAACTCTTTGGCATCTATCTCCGAACATGGATTCGCTCATCGCAGTGGGGGCCACCGCCGCCGTGGTCTATGGCATAGCGGCTCTATACTTCATCGGCTGGGGCCTGGGGCATGGCGATCTGGCCTTGGTAGGACACTACTCCATGGACCTCTATTTCGAGTCCGCCGGCATGATCCTGACCCTGATCACCTTGGGAAAGTATCTGGAGACCCGCTCCAAGGGCAAGACGGGCCAGGCGATCGCCAGGCTCATGGACCTCACGCCCAAGACCGCCACCGTCCTGCGGAACGGGGAGGAGTCGGAGGTCCCGGTGGAGCAATTGAAGGAGGGCGACCTGGTGCTGGTGCGTCCCGGCGGCTCGGTGCCGGTGGACGGCATAGTGACCCAGGGCGCGTCCTCGGTGGACGAATCCGCCCTCACCGGCGAGTCCATCCCGGTGGACAAAGGCCCCGGCGACACGGTGATCTCCGCCTCCATCAACAAGTCCGGTGTGCTCACCCTTCGGGCCACCCGGGTGGGCGAGGACACCACGCTGGCCCAGATGATCCGTTTGGTCGATGAGGCCGCTTCGTCGAAAGCCCCCATCGCCAAGCTGGCGGACCGCGTAGCGGGGGTGTTCGTCCCTGTGGTCATGGCCATCGCGCTGATCGCGGCGTTGGCCTGGTTCTTCGCCACCCAGTCCGTGGAGATGGCGCTCACCTCCGGCGTGGCGGTGCTGGTGATCTCCTGCCCCTGCGCTCTGGGCCTCGCTACCCCCGTGGCCATCATGGTGGGCACAGGGAAGGGGGCGGAACAGGGCATCCTGGTCAGGTCGGCCGAAGGGCTGGAGCACCTGCGCAGCGTCACTACGGTGGTACTGGACAAGACCGGCACGGTCACACAGGGCAAGCCTAAAGTCACCGACCTTTACCCGCTGGGCCATACCACGGCGGAGGAGCTGCTCTGCGTGGCAGCGTCGTTGGAAAAGCCCTCGGAGCACCCGCTGGGTGCGGCCGTCGTGGAGGAGGCCGGGGAGCGCGGCATCCCCCTGTGCGCGGTGGAGGGGTTCCAGGCCGTCCACGGCAAGGGCGTGCGGGGGACCATCCAGGGCTCGAGCTTCCTGGCGGGCAATGCCGCCATGCTGGCGGACGCGGGCGTGGGGCTGGGGCAGGACGCCATGATCGCCGACCAGCTCGCCCGGCAGGGAAAGACCCCGCTGTTCTTCGTCCAAGACGGTGAGCTAATCGGCATCATCGCCGTGGCGGACACGGTGAAGCCCTCCAGCAAGGTGGCCGTCGAGGGCTTCCAGAGGCTGGGGCTGAAAGTGGTCATGCTCACCGGGGACGACCGCCGGACCGCCCAAGCCATCGGCAAGGAGGTGGGCATTTCCCAGGTGATCTCCGAAGTGCTCCCCACCGACAAGGAGCGGCAGGTCGCCGCGTTGCAGGCCCAAGGGGAAAAGGTGGCCATGGTGGGGGACGGCGTCAACGACGCCCCGGCCCTGGCCCGGGCGGACGTGGGGATCGCCATCGGGGCAGGGGCGGACATCGCCATCGAGTCGGCGGACATCGTACTGATGAAGAGCGACCTGGTGGATGCGGTGGCGGCGGTGGAGCTGTCCCGGGCCACCATCCGCAATGTGAAGCAGAACCTGTTCTGGGCGTTCTTTTACAACGCCTGCTGTATCCCGGTGGCAGCCGGATTGCTGGTGCTCTTCGGCGGCCCCCAGCTCGATCCCATGATCGCCGCAGCCGCCATGAGCTTCAGCTCGGTGTGTGTGGTGACCAACGCCCTGCGGCTGCGGTTCTTCAAGCCCAGCATCCGATCCCAGCTCAGCGAACTGCCCGGCGGGACGCCCGCCGGAGAAAGGAAAGGAGAACGAGATATCATGGAAAAGAAAGTCGTCATCGAAGGAATGATGTGCCAGCATTGCCGCGCCCACGTGGACAAGGCGCTGAACGCGATCCCCGGCGCGTCCGCCAGCGTGGATCTGGACAGCAAGACCGCCATCGTCACCGGAGACGTGTCCGATGATGCCATCCGCGCCGCCGTGGAGGAGGCCGGATATCAAGTATCCAGCATCGGCTGATGTCGAGCGGGGGCCCAAAACGGGCCCCCGCTTGGCATAGATGCCTGGGATCGCTCGATCGGATCGCCCGGCAGGGTGGAGAGCAGGTGGACGCGCAGAGCGGTCCTCACACCGCGGAGCATCGATTTTTTTGGTCGATCCATGCGGTGGAAACGTCCATGGCCATGCGGCAGGCGTTCGTCTGATCCAGGGCGTTGAGCATCACGAAGTCATGGATGATGCCTTGGATACCTATCGCCGTGACGTCGACGCCTGCACAGCGGAGCTTTTCCCCGAACGCCTCGCCCTCGCTGCGCAGGACGTCCACCTGGCCGTTGACGATCATCGTGTCTGGGAATCCTCTGAAGCAGTCGATACCGGCGCGCAGGGGAGAGGCGAGGATCCGGTCCCGGTCGGCTGGACAGGCGGTATACTGCTTCCAAAACCACTGCATCCCGGCACGGTATAGATAGTAGTCCGACGCGAACTGACAGTAGCTGGGCGTGTCGAAGCACGCGTTGGTCACGGGATAGTATAAAAGCAGTTTTTGGACCTTGGGGCCGTTCCGCTTTTTTGCCATCAGCGCCATCGCGATCGCCATGTTCCCGCCTACGCTGTCCCCGGCCACGGTGAGGGTGTCGTGGTCCAGAGCCGGGCAGCGCGCTCCGGCGATCTCCCAAAGGCGCGAGAGGATGGAGTAGCACTGTTCTATCGCCGTTGGATATCTCGCCTCGGGCGAGCGGGAGTACTCCGGGAACACCACCAGAGAGCCCGTCCTTGCGGCCAGCTCCCTGACGAGCTTCTCGTGGGTATGGAAGCTGCCGAACACCCAGCCGCCGCCGTGGATATAAAAGATCGTGTTCCGAGGAGCGTGCCCTTGGGGCGTGACGAGATAGACCGGCACGGTGCCCCATCCTTCGGTATCCACGTCGCACGACGAGATATCTGCCGGGTATAGGTGGACCGGGGCGTCTTGCGCTTTCTCCAGCAGTTCCCGGCCCTGTTCAGGGGGGAGCTGGAAGATCAGCGGCGGGACGGAGTTTCGATCGCAGACAGCTTCCGCCGCCGCTTCCAATGGGACGCATCGTTTCATGATCGCAGTCTCCTTTCTGGGATCTCTTCCCATCAGGATATGCAGGGGCAGGCCCAGACGACAGCGGCATGTGTCCGCACGTCCAAGTGCGGGACGGCGGACGATCGCGGTCTCCCGCCACAGCGCCTTGAGCGGGAGCAAGAGGGCCCCAACGCCTCGATGTATCGTCGAGGCGTTGGGGCTGGGGCCGTCTTGCCGGTGGGATGCCCGGCAGCGGCTGGATGGGATCAGGCGGGGGCGTTCACTTGGAAGCTGATATAGCCATAGTGGGGCTGGGCGTAGTCAGCGAGGCCGAAGGAATAGCCCATCGAGGCCATGCTCTTCACCTGAGAGGACATGGCGCCCGAGCCGTTCCGGGCGGGGTCCACGATCAGGTAACCTCCTTGGCTGTCCCGGCCCACGACCACGACCCAGTGGTGGCGGCTGACTGTGGAGTTGACGGTGGCCACGATCGGGAGCCCTTTGTCCAGGGCGGCGTCCACGGCGGCCTTCAGCTCGCGCAGGCTGCCCACGTAGCTGTCTGTCTTATAGGTGGTCCGGTATGTGTTCCGGTCGGAGCCTATGTACAGCTCTCCGTCCAGGTTCCGGCACAGGACGCCGCTGTAGATCATGTCGGCGGTGGAATACCGGTCGCGGCCCAGGATGACGTTGACCGCCATCGCCGCTGCGGTAGCTTTGCAAGTGTTCTTGTCCTGCCGGATGAAGGACACGCGGCCCAGATTGGCTGCGATCAGCCCGCCGGACGGGGCAGGGGCAGGGGCAGGGGCAGGGGAGGCGGAGCTGCCCGGCTTGACCAGCCTGCCTTGCTTCAGCAGCCCGAGCAAGCTGGTGTTCTGGGCCGCTGTGCCGGAATAGGCCGCGATACCATTGGCTGCGGCGATCTGAGTGCGGTACTGGAAGCTGGATCCGGCGCCCAGGGAATCCAACGCGGCTGCGATCGAGGAGGAAGTGCCGGTATAGGCAGGGAAGAACGAGCTGACGGACGATCCCGGAGCGGAGGGGTCGATGAGCACGCCTTTCTTCAGCAGGTCCAGCATCCGGGTGTTCTGCGCGGCGGTCCCGCGGTAACTGCCGATGCCGTTGGCTGCGGCGATCTTGACTCGATTGGAGTAAGACGAATCGGCTCCCAGAGCATCCAGCGCGACGGTGATGGAACCGCTGCTGCCGGTGTACTGCGGGAAACAGGAGGCTGCGCTGGCGGTGGCGGTGAGCATGGAGAGCGTCAGGCAAAGCGCCACGGCCAGGGCAGCAGATCGTTTCATCATGGTAGATACCTTCCTTTCTGTCTGTCGTGTGGATAGGATACGGGGCGGCGGGTGGCATAAGCCCGGCCGCACCTACGCTCATTAGATTCGTCCAGAAAAAGCCGGGACTTTACCCTATCCAGGAAACTTTCTGCATGTAGATCTTGGAAGGAGCCATCTGGGACGCCTCGCGCCCGCCCATGTCACCGTCGGGTCGTTTTGATGTACATGATACGAAGCCCTATCAAGAAGCGATAGAGGAGCGCAGAAGGCTGCGCCGCATGTCTGGGTCTGGCCGTTCGGGCCCATATCTCCAACTTTGCCCGTGATGACGCGGGAAAGCTTGCCCGCCGGAGCCATTTCAAAAGAAACCCCTTGCAATGTACGGGAAAAGGCGGTATACTAAAGAACGGATATAGGGAACGTTTTCCTCCCCTCTCATGCGGCATGACCGGCAATAGCTGTCCGGCTCCATTGCCGCTCGTATCCGCCGACGCTTTGTTAAAAAAATAGCGAACACTGGCAAGGGGAAGGGGCTGCGTTGGCTGTATCCCAACATTTTTTTACATTTTAAGGAGGCAAACTGATGTCATTTGTGAACTTTGAGCAGCAGGGTGCTGTGGCCATCCTCACCATCGACCGCCCTGAGGCCCTCAATGCCCTGAACAGTCAGGTGCTCAGCGACCTGGACGAGGCCATCACCAAAGTGGAGGCTTCCCCCGACATCCATGCGGTCATCCTGACCGGCGCGGGCCGTTCTTTCGTGGCGGGCGCCGACATCGGCGAGATGAAGGAGTTCTCCGCCATCGACGGCAAGAAGTTCGGCGTGCACGGCGGCGGCGTGTTCCTGCGGCTGGAGAACCTGTCCAAGCCTGTCATCGCGGCGGTGAACGGCTTCGCTCTGGGCGGCGGCTGCGAGCTGGCCATGTCCTGCGACATCCGCATCGCCTCTGAGAAGGCCAAGTTCGGCCAGCCCGAAGTGGGTCTGGGCATCACCCCGGGCTTCGGCGGCACCCAGCGCCTGCCCCGCATCGTGGGCATCTCCAAGGCGATGGAGCTGATCCTCACCGCCAAGGTCATCGGCGCTGCCGAGGCCAAGGAGATCGGCCTGGTCAGCCAGGTGTACGCTCCCGACGAGCTGATGGCCAAGGCGATGGAGCTGGCCAACGCCATCTGCGCCAACGCCCCCATCGCCGTGCAGGAGTCCAAGCGCTGCATCCGCATGGGGATGCAGACCGACATCGCCACCGGCTCCGCTTTCGAGGCCGAGGCTTTCGGCGTCACCTGCGGTACACAGGACAAGAACGAGGGCATGGGCGCTTTCCTGGAGAAGCGTCAGGAGAAGCATTTCCAGAACAAGTGATGTCCGTGCTGGCGGCCCCGGACGGTCAGGTCTGGGACATGATCGTCCGGCAGTCCCACCACGTCATCCCGCGAAACGAACCAATCAAAGATATTGAAAAGGGGTATGTCATCATGAAAAAGATCTTCGTCATCGGCGGCGGCACTATGGGTCTGGATATCGCTCAGGTCTTTGCCCGCAAAGGCTTCGAGGTCACCGTGCGCGACATCAACGACCAGATCATCGCCGCTTCCGAGGCGCGCTTGAACAAGGGCCTGGACAAGCTGGTGGCCAAGGGCAAGATGGATGAGGCCGGCAAGAAGGCCATCACCGACAAGATGAGCTTTACCACCGATCTGGAGAAGGCCGCAGACGCCGACCTGGTCGTGGAGGCCGCCATCGAGAACCTGGACATCAAGAAGTCCATCTTCGCCGATCTGGACAAGATCTGCAAGCCCGAGACCATCCTGGCCTCCAACACCTCCTCCATCTCCATCACCGCCATCGCCGCCGCCACCAAGCGGGCCGACAAGTTCATCGGTATGCACTTCTTCAATCCCGCCACCGTCATGAAGCTGGTGGAGGTCATCCGGGGCGCCAACACCTCCGACGAGACCTTCAAGACCATCTTCGACCTGTCCGTGGAGATCGGCAAGGAGCCCGTGGAGGTCAACGAGGCCCCCGGCTTCGTGGTCAACAAGATCCTCATCCCCATGATCAACGAGGCCGCCGACCTGCTGTACACCGGGGTCGCCTCCGCCGAGGGCATCGATACCGCGATGAAGCTGGGCGCCAACCATCCCATGGGCCCCTTGGCCCTGGGCGATCTGGTGGGCCTGGACGTGTGCTTGGCCATCATGGACACCCTGTACAATGAGACCCACGATCCCAAGTACCGCGCCTCCCTGCTGCTGCGCAAGATGGTGCGCGCCGGCAAGCTGGGCCGCAAGACCGGCGAGGGCTTCTTCAACTACGCGAAGTAAGTGTCCGGCGGTCTCGGCGAAAGCCGCTCGTCAAAACGATCGTTCAACGGAAAAACCAGAACGGACCAAAGTCCGTTCTGGTTTTTTTGTGCAGATCTACACAAATTTTCCATCCAAATATGTACATTGACCACCTCTGGTGTTCCAGGATGTACCAGTCTTTCCACATCTTGTATCCTTGTCGAAAAATGTCGAACGCAGTCATACGATTGAACTTGAAACCGAGGGATAAAGTACGGATAATGGGACCATGGGAAAGTGAGGTGATTTGGATACGTGCGTGAGCTGTTTCTTCAAACCGTGGAGCTGGCCGACTCGGCCGGTGCGATCCGGCGCTTTGACTACTCCATCCTCATCGGAGAGATGGACGTGGGCGCTTACTCCTGCGAGAGCTATGGCGTCAAGATAGCTGAGCAGGGCGGCGAACAGGCGAGCGTCCCCAACGTGACCTGTAGTGCCGCCCGCATCGATGAGCTCAGCGAACTGTTGGTGCGCAACGGCGTGACGCCTACAGCTCTGAATGATGTGTTGTCCGACTGGCTGTAAGCTGCCCCATCGGTCGTACTGTCCCACTGGCTCTGAGTGCTCCAATGGCTGTACTGCCCTACCGGCTGTAAACTGTCCGACGGTCCTAGATATAAAGAAAGAAAGCGGGGAGAACGATGTTCTCCCCGCTTTCTTATCCGTTTTTCAGCGCCAAGATCTGATCGATGAGCCGGTCTGCCGTTCGAGCCACGCCGTCGAAGTCCACGTAGGGGTTGTAGAGCTTTTCCAGCCGGTCGTGGGCGGCCTTGGCCTGAGCGAGACCCGATATCCCCTCTTCCATCAAAGCTGCCGCGACCCTGCGTGTGAAGCGCAGCCGGGGGCGGTTGGTGCGATAGGCGTCCGCATCCCCCATCGCATCCAGGCGCAGCCGGCGATAGGCGCGGTGAGGCCATGGATCCTCCTGAGTTGATGTGACGAAGGCCAAAGACAGGTCTGGGAAGATGATATGGGCTAGCCGGTCGGGTGCCATGGGGTCAGGACAGGCCACGGCGTCATGGCCTGCCGCCAGCGCGGCGGAGAGGATCGGGTTGAGGAGATGGTGGGCCAGACCGTAGTTGTCTGCCAGCTCATATATCCGATCCGCCTGAGCGGACACAGTGCCCCAGAGCGTGAACGCGCCCTTATGCGTGACAGCGGACAGGAAACGCTGTTCCGTCAGACCTTCTCCATGGGCGGGGTGTTTCAGCTCCCGGCTGATGATGCCTGCCGCCCGCTTGGCCAGGCGCTGCTGCACCTGCTGCCCATCCAGCAGCTCGGTCATGTCCCGGTACAGTTCTCCCGATGCGCCCAGGCATCGGTACACTCGTTTATAGTGGCCCTGGTATTCCGACGTAGCGGCCAGGATGTCTTGTTTCAGGGGCTGGAGCCCTGCCCGGTCGTAATATTTGCTCAGGTCGATGTAACGCTCCACCACTCCGGGGCATTTGGGCTCCACCACGTGGGGGGTGGTTCCAAAAGGACACTTTGCGACTACCGCAGCAGATATCCCACGTCCTCCATCCCTCGCTGGCGCAGGAAGATGGCTTTTGGAGATTGGCGGAGCACCTCGCGGATATCATAGGTCAGGGAGCTGGCCTCCGTATTGTCCCGCACCACGCCGATATGCTGGTGAAAGCTTTGTATATTGCCGATGCTCTGCCCCAAGTGGCCGTACATAGCGCCGTAGGTCCCCAGGAGCCGGGTGACCCAGCGGCGGTCCGAGATCAGCACCTCTATGGCGGCCCTGGCCGCCTCCCGGGTGGTGAGATCCAATGCGTCCAGGCGCAGCGCCCGGGCGGAAACGCGGAAGCGGGGCAGCGTCACACTGGATTCTCCCACCTGGAAGGACAGCCCCTGCCGGGTCCAGAGCTTGGCGTCCCCAATCTCCGTGCCGGCGGACACCTGGACCTTCCCGCAGTTGCCGAAGAGGCAGCCGCCGATGTCCCCGTCCGGCCCGCCCCCTTGGGCTTTCACCACCCGGGCGGACCCTGTGATGACGATATCGCCGCAGGCCCCCTGTATCCCCGCGCCGATGGCGGCGGCGCAGCAGGTGGCCTGGGCCGTCACCGTGCCGCCCTGGATGCGTATGTCTCCCACGGGGGCGCCCAGAGCGCCGCCGATGCCCGCGCCTCCTCCTGTCCCGATGGCGGTGACCACGCCGCCCCGGATGTGGATGGGACCGGTGCGCTCCCGCCCCACGCCGCTGTCCCGGCCGATGCCCGCGCCCCCAGCGGCGCCTGTGGCGGTGAGCGTGCCGTCGGGATCCCCTTTGGGGTCTTTCGTCTGGTCGATGCGCAGGGAAGTGCCGTCGCCCAGCGATATCCCCGCGAAGCCAGCGCCGCTCTCGAATACGTTGTTCGTCCCCCGCTGCAAAAGCAGGGTCACATCGTTCCCACGGCCCAGGTCGAACGCTCTGCCGGAGGATACCCGGCACTCCACGCCGTCCAGGATCAGCTTTATCGGGCCGATGCCGTCGGCTAGGACGATCCTGCCGCTGAAGGGCAGACGGTCCGCGTCCGTCCCAGCCCCTCCGGCCACGGCAGTGACCTGGTTAGACAGGATGTAGAGGGTGTGGCTCTCTTCCTCGTACCGCCAATCTGTCTCCGGCTCCCCGCCGGTGACGGAAAAGGGGTTCGGATACCTGGAGATCTCCTGGAAGGCCCCCGCTTTTTCGTCCCAGCGCACATAGGTATACCAGGTCTGGGTACGGCCCGCCTTGTCTCTCCCCCGCAGGGCGATGGTGTGGGCAGGATATCTTTTGGGATCCTCCCCCTTCAGCAGCCACAGCCGGGCCATGTCGATCTGGCCGTCCCTTCTCAGGTCGAGCTGTCCCTGCTTGCCGTCCACCGCCAGGGCGGTGACGGAGCTCCACTCCGGGAGCAGCGTTTTCCACACGAGGTCGAAGGGGGTCAGCGGTTCGCCCTGGGCGCTGCGCACGGTGATGCCCTGTGCCGCCAGCAGAGAGACGGGGCCATCCACCACTACCTGGGCCGCCAGGGTCCCGGAAACCTCCCCGCTCAGCACTACCGCGCCCCCGGTGAGCCGCAGGACGCTGCCCGCTCCGGCCCGGAGCTGCCCGATGTGCAGCAGTCCGCCGCCGTCGACGGTGAGTACGGCGCCCTTGCCCAACTGCACCTGGGCCAGTGTGCTCTCCCCAGCAGCCGTCACCCGGGCCTGGGCGGACTGCGCGTTCAGCAGGGGAGCGTCTATCTGCTGGAGCACCACTTTCCCCGTACCCGTCAGCCGGAGCGCCGGGGCCTCCTGCCCCAGTCCGCGGAGGATCACGTCCTGGTCTCCGGCCACCGTCAGCATATCGCTCTCCGGGTCGAAGGCCGCGGCGGACAGATCCCGGCCCGAGCCCTGCACTGTTCCCAGACGATCCGACACAAAGGGATGGGCGGTCACGCTCTCCGCGCCGTGGGGCTGAGCGCCGCCCTCCGACGCACCCTGGAGCTGGACCGTGGCCTCTGAGGCGTTCTGGGGCTGGACCGCGCCTTCCGGCGCACCTTGGAGCTGGGCCGCGCCCTCCGATGTGCCCAGTCCGTCCAGCAGCGCCATCAGCCCGCCGCCAGAGCCCGCCAGCAGGTCCATCAGCAGCCCCATCTCTCCGCCGTTTCCCGCCAGCAGATCCAGCAGCTCGGGCATGGACGGGGCGGTCTCTCCTGTATGGAGCAGGCTCATCAAAAAGGGCTCCAGCCCCGGGGCGGTGCCGCTGGAGAACTGGGCCTGGAACTGCTCCATGCTGGTGAAAGCGCCGCCCGTCAGATGTTCCAGCGCCTGATCCGTGGAGACGCCTTGGGCCACCAGCTCGAGTAGCTGCCGCAGCCCCTGCGCCGCCTGCTCCGGGTCCACCGCCCCTGAGGGCACGCCCCCGGAGATGACCGCCCCCAGGTACAACGCGGCCAGATACCCCGCCACGGGGCTGCTATCCAGCGGGAGCTTGCCCAGGGCGGCCAGCACCTGCGCCCCGCTGGCGGTACTGTCGATCCCCAAGGCCGCCAGCAGTGCGTCTCGGTCAGGCGCGCCGCCCGTCATGGCGCCCAGCAGCCAAGGTGGGAGGCTCTCCACCCCTTCCTGCCGGGCATCCAGGCCGTCTATCACCGCATCCACCAGCGCGTCCAGGCCGTCTCCGGCCTCTCCGTCCTGGAACAGCCCCGCCTGTACGCCGTTTTGGGCGATCTGATCGACCTCCCCGCGCAGCCGCTCCAGCTCTGCTTGAAGGGCGGCGCGGTCCACCACGCCGTCCTCGGCGGCCTGGCGGGCCAGCTCCTCCATGCGGCCCAGGTTGTCCTCGACCTCCGCCAGAGCCGCCTCTCCCGACTGGAGGGTCCGGCGGCCCTCCCGGGCCTGGCGTCCCGCCTGGGTGACCCAGCCCATCAGCTTCCGCAGCGTCTCGGAGACGGTCGCCGCCGCTCTCTTTTGCCCGGCTGCCGGTCGGGCCGGGCCCGCGCTGTCCTGTTTCTCCGTCTTGCCCGTTTTTTGATACCGGGGGACGGTCAGCTCCCTGTTCCTGCGAACGCTCAGCTTCTCCATCTCGCGGACCTCCTTCCGTCTGGCGGCAGAGCCGCCTTTACTGTTATTATCGTCCTGACAGCAGGAAAAATAAGCAAGGGGCGGGGCCAGTGCCGCGCTTGCCCCGAATACATCGAAAAGGAGCGTCCTACTAACGATCCCAGTGCCGTTTTATTGGCACAGGCGGTCCAAGCGGATCCTCAAGGCCCGACTGCTCTTGCGGGGTCATAGTCCTGAGCAGCTACGCCTTTGAGGAGGACGAGCCCAAGAGCATCCAGAGTCAAGGGAGGATATATCGAAGGGGGCTCGCCCAACAGGCGATCCCCTCGATAAGCTGGAAGCCATGAGACGTTGCAGTCAGTGGCCCCTGTGCTTCATGTTTCGCTTTCGCTGCTTCAAGTCGAACCGACGTTGCTTTTCACTTTCCTGTCGTTCCTTGCCGATCTGCTTTCTTTGGGTCTTCATTTCCTCCCGCTGCATCTGCAACGCCTGCTGCGATCGAGTGCCGACACCGAACGTCTGTAACTGCCTCCTGGCGTTGCGCTGCCGGCGCTTTGGACCGTCCGCAGTCTGCTTCACCTCGACTTCGATAGCAGGACTGAACTTCAACTCATCGTAGTGTTCGAGGATGAAGTCCCAAACTTCGCGATCCCTCGGCTCCGCGCCGAATGTGACCTTACACACGGACAGTTTACCGCCTGATATCCGTTCGAAAATCCCCACCCAAAACGGTCCCTCAAAAAATACGGTCAGTTTTCCGCTCTCTGCGTCCATAACGTTCCCTCCTGAATGTGTTATGGACAAAGAATGGACGACCCGGGAGGGGCAGGTTACTTACCTCGTCGAGATGACGAGACGGCCGGGCTACCTACCGGCTCTGGCACACCGCATCAGATGTGCGTTGCGTTTTTATCTTTGTCATTTGTGTCGGTCCTCACGACAGGCCGGAGCGTGGCCAAATATCCGGACGCTCCGGCCTGTCCATCCGTTCTTCTTATTGTCGAGCACATAAAGGGCAGATATATGCGCTCGGGCCTTTTCACCGCCTTTCCGGCTCGTACATTCGGCCATGGATGGACCGACAGCCGATGTGATGTTGTAGAGGGCCAAGACGTCCTTTGGTCCCTGCCGACCCGCTGTGAAGCCCGACGGGGCTGGATCTGCGATCGCTCTATGTATTATAAAACCTATTCAAACCTATATGTCATCGACATTTCGCGCATGATGCCATTTTTCGACACCAGGAAAGGGGAGGGGGACTGGGCTCATGTCACACAGCTCCGGCGGTCGCGGCTCAGAAGCCGTCTGCGTGCAGCTCCTGAGCTGCCTTGATCCGATAGCTGTCCATCAGCTCGATGCAGCCTGCCACGTCCACTTCGCCCTGGAACAACCTCAGCACCGCGTCGCCCACGTCGTCCTGCTTATAGCCGACGATCTTCGGCCACACGACGGAAGGACGCAGAGCGGCCTGGATGGAGCTCGTGGCGTCGATCACCATAGGGGACTGGACGTTCGTGGTCTGTCCCTTGAAACAGTTCACCGTGGAAACGCCGTCGAAGGCAGCGTTATAATTCTCAGGTCTGGCGCAAAAGGAGAGGAAGTCCAAGGCAAGGTCCGATCTGGGGCTGTTCTTGTTGACCATCAACATGTTCATGTTGCCGCCCTCATAGGTCCCGCTGTCGGCGGTGCCCATGAACACGGGCATGAGGGCGAAGTCCTCGACGGAGTATCCGTTCCCCTCGAGGAAATCCGTGGAGAACCATGTGTCCCAGATGAACACGCACACGGCCTTGCCGCGCCCCATGGCTGGTGCGATGTCGCTCCAGGCCGTGTCAGCGTGATCGCTGTTGAACCAACCATTCTTATGGGCCCTGTCCAGCCACTCCACCATATCGGTGACCGCAGGGATGTCGGCATAGGCGATCTCGTTCCGGTTCAGCTTTTCCAGGAGGTCCGGGTCGTCGGCGAAGATGGGGCCCAGCCCGAACTGGAACATCCAGTTGCAGCCATTGGAGGCCCAATACAGCGGTGTGTGTCCGGTGGAACTCAGGGCCTGGCACAAAGCGTCGAATTCCGCCTGGGTCGCGGCGGGCTTCAGGCCCAGGCTATCCAACAGCGTCTTGTTGTAATAGCATCCTGAGACGGAGCATTCCCAGAAGGGCAGGCCGAGGATGTTCCCGTCTCCGTCCAGGCAATACGCCTTGGCTGCATCGGTGAGCTCGTCCACCCACTGCTCATCGTTCATGTGATAGAAGTTTTCGGAGACGTCGAAATAGTCCAAGGTGGAGTTGTTGAAATGCAGGAACAGGTCTGGGATGTCTCCTTTTCGGAATCGTTCGGCGGACCTGTCCTCGAAATAGACGTCATCGATGATGTCCATTTCGATCTTGACCCCTGTCTGCGCCTCGTACAGATCGAACACTCTTCTGAGGTAGATCTTCTCACTGTCGCTCTTTTTGATCAGCAGGGTCAGTGTGTCCTCCCCTTGGGCGGCGGAGGGGCCGCAGCCGGTGAGGGCCAGGGAGAAGAGGCCGGCCAACAGCGCCAGGAGCAGGGCTGGAGCGATCTTTCTCATCTGTCTCGATCTCCTTCCGTCCCGACCCCCGCTGCGGGCCGTTCGGTGGCCGGCTTTCGCAGACGGGCGATCGTCTGTTCTACGACCGCCATATCGATGGGCTTGGCCAGATGGGCGTCCATGCCGGCCTCCATAGCGTCCCGGACATCCTCGGCAAAAGCGTTGGCCGTCATGGCGATGATGGGGATGTCCGCGGCCCTGGGGTGCCCGCAGGCGCGGATGGCCCGAGTGGCCGCATAGCCGTCCATCAGCGGCATCCGTATGTCCATCAAGATCATGTCATAATGGCCCGGCTCGGACTCCTGGAACATCCGCAGGGCCTCCTGGCCGTTCACGGCCAGTTCGCATCCGGCGCCCTCCATGGCGAGCATCTCGGACAGGATCTCGGCATTGAGTTCGTTGTCCTCCGCGACGAGGAACGAGAGCCCCTCCAGCGCACGATCCTCCTGCGCCGCTCCCGGCTCCGGTCCCGTCAGCTCTAAGTCCAAGGACTCCAGTACCTGCCGGAAGGTGGAGAGGAAGAAGGGCTTGGACATGAAAGCGTCGATGCCCGCGTCCCGGGCCTCATCCTCGATATCGCTCCAGTCGTAGGCGGTGAGCACCAGGATGGGGACGTCCTGCTGGAGCTTGTTGCGGATGCGGCGGGCGGCCTCCATGCCGTCCAGCCTCGGCATCTTCCGATCCAGCAGGATGACGTGATGGGCCTCGCCCCGCTCTTCGGCCAGGACGGCGGCCTCAACTGCGGCCGCGCCGTCGGGGACGCAGGACACCGCTACGCCGGTGCCCTCCATCACGGCCCGGATGTCCTCGCAAACGGCCGCTTCGTCGTCGGCGACCAGGATGCGGGAGATCCCCCGCCGAAGCCAGAACGTTTCGTCCTTCATAGCGGCGGGGATCGCCAAGGACAGTTCCACGGAAAAGACGCTGCCCTTTCCCAGCTCGCTGTCCACATGGATCACGCCGCCCATCATATCCACCAGGTTCTTGGTGATGGCCATGCCCAAGCCGGTGCCCTGGATGCCGTTGGTGGTGGAGTTGAGCTCCCGGGTGAAGGGATCGAAGATGTCGGCCAGGAACTCCTGGCTCATGCCGATGCCGTTGTCCCGGACCACGAAGCGCAGCCGGGCATACTGCGGGGTGGACTGGGGCAGCTCCTGGACCTCGAAACGGATCGTCCCGCCCTCCGGGGTGTATTTCACCGCGTTGGACAGCAGGTTGATCAGGATCTGGTTGAGCCGGAGCTTGTCCCCCATCAGCAGCTCCGGCGGACTGCCGGACAGGTGGGACTCGAAGCTCTGGCCTTTTGCCCTGGCCTGCGGGAGAAGGATGGCGTACAGCTCCTCCACCAGCTCGGGCAGGCTGAACTGGCTGATGCTCAAAGAGGTCTTGCCGCTCTCGATCTTGCTCATGTCCAGCACGTCGTTGATCAGCCCGAGCAGATGGTGGCTGGATGCGGAGATCTTCCTGGTGTACTCCCGCACCTTGTCGGGGTGGTCCGCGTCCTTGGCCAGCAGGACGGAAAAGCCCACGATGGCGTTCATAGGGGTGCGGATGTCATGGGACATGTTGGACAGGAAATGGCTCTTGGCCGCGTTGGCGTTCTTGGCGGCGTCCAGGGCCTCCTGCAAGGTCTGGTTGAGCCGCCGCTCCTTGCTGCGGTCGGACATGATGATGATGAATTTCTCCATCCCCTGGATGCTCTCGCGGTAGACGGTCTCCAGATACCAATGCCGCTCGCCGGTGCCCTGGTGCATGTGCTCCCGTTCCCACTGCTGGCTGCTGTGGATCGGGATGGCGTCGAACTCTTCCCGGGAAATGAAGCCGGAAGCGCCCGCGACGCTCTCTCCCAGCAAGCGCACGTTGCGCATGACCTTCTCCTGCTCAATCCCCAGCAGGCGCTCCACGTTGGGGCTGAGATAGTCCACCTGCCAGGTCTGTCCGTCCAGCATCAGGAAGATGTCGTCCACGTTGCTGGACAGCGTACTGAACATCCGGTCTCGATAGCGCAACTCGATGGCACTCTTATGGGTCTGTTTCCGGCTGCGGTAGAGGAGCCATGCCACCCCCAGCGCGCCCACGATCAGGAACACCTTGACCAACGCGTTGACGGTGGCCTGTTGGATCTGCGTCAGGCTGGCGCTGGCAGCCGATTCGGGCACTACGCCCAGCAGCACACAGTCTTGATATCCCACGGACTGATAGAAGATGTAGTGATCGACGCCGCCGATCTGGCAGCGGAGCACGCCGGGGATGCCGTCCTCCCAATCCTGACGCAGCCGTGCCAGCGCCTGCGCGTCCAGGTCCGACCCGGCCTGGAGATAGGTCAGGTAGTTGCCGAAGATGCTGCCGCCCTGCTGGGTGGACAGGAGGACCCGGCCGTCGGTGTGGACCACGAAGCATACGGACTGGCCGGAGAACGCGTCCACCGTCAGCGAGCGGATCATGTCGGCGTTGGTGTAGCTGATGGCGATGGCGCGGTAACGGAGGCCGCGGAACACGCCCTCTGGGACGGGGATGGCGAAAAGAGTGACGCTCTGACCGTTCGCCAGGGTCTCGTTGGACATGATCCTCGTCCCGTCCTGGAAGAGCGCGTCCTTGGAGTCCTCCAGGGCCAGATGCTGCGTCTCGCCTTCCGGAGTGACGCAGCTCCCGTCCTCGGCCAGAAAATAAAACTGGGAGAACTTCCAATATCTCTGGCGGTCGGCCAGGAAAGCGGAGATGCCGTCTTGGTCCCTTTCCTGGAGGTCGTGGATCCAGTCGTTCAGGATGCCCCAATTCTTCTCCAAAAAGGCGGAGAAGCTGTTGTTGACCTGCCCATAGACCTCGGCGAGATGGCTGGCGCTGTTCTCATAGACCTGCAGGGACACATATCGAAAGTAGCTGCCGACGATCCATATGATGGCGGCTCCCACGATACATAGGAGCGAGATCGCAGCGCCCCGGCGATATCGAGACTTCATGGGCTCATCCTCCGTTCAAACGTCCGCGTACCGGTGCGGTCCTGTGTTGGTCCGATCTGGGGCGTATCTTCGCGTGCTGCTGCGGTTGTAATATCCTTCCAAAATAAATTATAGCACTCGTCGAATATCAAGTCAAACGGAATCGATTTCCAGAGGTTGGCGTGATCTGTCTTCTAGTGAGCCTAAGTTAAGTTCAAACCTCACAAGAGAGGGTTGAAAAAACGGCTGATATACGTTATAATGAACAAACGGGGCAGTTCGGCTGCATCACTATGAAAGCGGGGGGAAGCGGCAATGAAGAAGAATCAGTTTTCCAGTGAGGGGACGATGGGAAAGAAAGGTAAGCGCATAGGCCAAAAGGTGGGGAAGGTCGTGGCCATCATGCTGGCGGTCTCGATCTTTGCGGCTGTGGCCATATGTGTTTTGATGTTCGATGCGCTCGTGATGGAATCGCTCCGTGACCAGTGCGTGTATGGCACCAACGTTTTGGAATATGAGATGAGCCGCATGACCGAGGACACGGACGAGACGGTGATGCTCGATCAGCTCAAGGAATACATGGACATGGAATTCACGATCTTCGAGGGCGATACCCGCGCCTTTACGACGATCTTCCAAAACGGGAAGCGGGCCGTGGGCACCAAGCTGTCTGACTCGATCGCAGCCGTCGTTTTGCAGCGCGGGGAGTCTTATGTAGGCAACGCGGATATCTTGGGGGCAGACCACGTCTGTTCCTATGTGCCCACGCGGGACGAGAACGGCCGGGTGAACGGGCTGATCTTCGCCGGTCTGGCCACCGCGCCTACGATCCGGCGGGTCACCTTCGTAGTGATCTTGGCCGCTTTGGTGGCGCTGATCGCCATCGTGATCTCCATCATGGTCCTGGCTGCCGTGCTCAAAAAGATGGTGACCGTCCCCTTGGGAGAGATCACCCAGGTGGCCAAGCGGCTGCGGCAGGGCGAGCTGGGGCTGGCCAGTGGAGAGGACATCCGAGTGGATGTGGATTCCGACGATGAGATCGGTATCTTGGGCCAGGCGTTCAAGGACATCATCTTCCGGCTGCGGGCCTATATCGGCGAGATCGCCGATGTGCTGGGGGCCATCGCCAGCGGCGATCTGACGCTCAACACGAAGGAGGAGTATGTGGGAGATTTCGTATCCATCGAGAACTCGCTGAACGACATCGAGATGAAGCTGAACGAGGCGCTCGGACAGATCTCGGAGAGCGCCGGGCAGGTGTCTGCCGGTTCCGACCAGTTGTCCAGCAGCGCCCAGGGCCTGGCCCAAGGCGCCACCGAGCAGGCCAGCACGGTGGAAGAGCTCTCCGCGACCATTTCTGAGATCTCCGAGAGCGCCAGGAGGACGGCCACCGCCGCGAGGGAAGCGGGCCAGTCCGTCAATCAGGCCGGCGCACAGATGGACGTCAGCGTGGGGTACGTCAGGGAACTGAACGTGGCCATGGAGCAGATCTCCGCCTCCTCCGAGGAGATCGGCAAGATCATCGCCACCATCGAGACCATCGCGTTCCAGACCAATATCCTGGCCCTGAACGCCGCGGTGGAGGCCGCCCGGGCCGGCACCGCAGGCAAGGGCTTCGCCGTGGTCGCCGACGAGGTGCGCAACCTGGCCACGAAGTCCGACGAAGCGGCCAAGGCGACCAAGGACCTGATCGACGGTTCGATCGAGGCCGTGCGCGGAGGCGGCGAGGTGGTGAAGAAGGTGACCTCCTCCTTGGAGCGTTCCAGCGAGGTCAACAGGAGCGTGACCGAGCTGATGTCCACCGTGGTGGAGGACGTGGAGACCCAGACCACCGCCATCATGCAGGTCACCGAGGGGATCGACCAGATCTCCGCCGTCGTCCAGACCAATTCCGCTACCAGCGAGCAATGCGCGGCCACCAGCGAGGAGCTGGCGTCCCAGGCCAATATGCTCAAGCAACTGCTCAGTGCGTTCCGTTTGAAGCAGGATATGTATGCGATGCGCCGGTAAGGTCGGGCGACCGCTGAAGCGAGGGAGTCCATATGAGAAGGAAACGGATAGAACGGAGAGCGGCGGCTTTCCTGTGCATCCTGCTGGAGCTGTGTATGCTGGCCGGGCTTTGCTCCGGAACAGCCTATGCGAAGGACAGGAGGACCGTCAAGGTCGCCTTTTTCCCCATGGAAGGATACCATGAGAGGAAGGCAGACGGCAGTCCCGCCGGCATGGACGTGGAATATTTGGAGAGCCTGTGCAAATATGCCAACTGGCGGATCGAGTATGTGGAGTGCGGGAGCTGGGACGAAGCACTGCGGCTCTTGTCGGAAAAGAAGGTCGATCTGGTGGGGACCGCCCAGTATTCGGCCGCCCGGGCCGCCAACTACCAGTATGCGGACCTCTCCAGCGGTTATACGTTCGGGATCATCGCGGCGAACGGGGACAGCGACCTGGCTTATGAGGACTTCGAGGCGATGAAGGACATCACCTTCGGCATGGTCAAGACCTATGTGCGCCGGGAAGAGTTCCTGTATTATATGAACGATAACGGTATCTCGTCGCCGAGGATCCGGGAGTATGGCTCTACGGAGGAGCTGCAGGACGCGCTGGAGAACGGGAAGATCGATGCGATGGTCCACACCTTCATGGAGGTGAAGGAGGGGCAGCGCCTGATCGGCCGATTCGCCCCCAGGCCGTTCTACTACATCAGCTACCCTGGCAACGATGAGGTCATGCGGGAGCTGAACTATGCCATCGCGGACATCAAGATGAACGAACCGGAGCTGGAGAGCAAATTGATGAACGCGTTCTTCCAGAGCCGGCTGGACAAGAGCATCGTGTTCACCACGGAGGAGAAGAAATTCATCGACGGGGCCGAGCCGGTGGTCGTGGGCTATTTCGACGGATATTATCCCTTCATCTACGAGGAGGAGGGGGAGTGCAAGGGACTGACCCGGGAGCTGCTGGAGAACGCGATGAGCGTGGCGGGCCTGACGCTCCGGTGGCAAAGGGTGGAGGATCCCGAACATGCCAGCGAAGCTTTGATGGATGGCTCCATCGACGTGATGTCCTATTGTGTGCACACGAAGGAGGAGGCAGGGGAGAACCAACTGACGAAGCTGAAGGAGTATACCCACGTCCCCTTGGTGCTCGTGATGGAAAAGGACAAAGAATCCAACACGGTCCGGAAATTGGCCGTGGTGAGATATCTGGAGGAAGAAGCCAACCAAGCGATAGCGCCGGAGGACGATACGCAGATCCTGTTCTTCGATACCCAGCAGGATTGCTTGGAAGCCATCAAGACCGGGAAGGCGAACGCCGCGCTGTGCGACGGTTATCTGGCCGAGTATCAGCTGAGCACAGAGATGCGGTACTATAACCTGGAGATCAGGCGGGTGCTGAACCAGGAGCACGGCGTGTCCATGACCGTGCGCAGCGAGGACGACCGGCTGGCGGGTATCCTGAACAAGACCCTCCTGGCGGTGGACGCCAGGGCCGTCAGCGACTATATGCTGGAGCGGAACATCTATTCCGTGACCAGCGTGAGCCAGTTCGTGGAGGACAACAGCATCATCATCATCGCCATCCTGCTGCTGCTGCTGGCGGGCGTGGTGATGGTGGCAGCACACATCTCCCGTGACGCCAAGAAGATACAAAAGCTGATGTATAAGGATGTGGAGATCGACATCTGGAACCTGAACCACCTGATCTATACCGGCCAAAAGACCTTGGAGGCCGACCGGGGAAGGCATGTCTACGCAATCGCTTATCTCAACATCACCCAGTTCCAGCGGCACAAGGTGGTCTATGGCTGGAGCACCGGACAGAAGCTGTTGGCGTCGATCGCAGACGTGCTGTCCCAATGCGTGCAGGGGAAGGGAGAGATCTGCGCGAAAGCGGACGGGGATCATTTCGCGCTGATGCTGTCCACAGAATACGGGGACATCGTGGAGCGGTTGAGGAACATCGGCGGTCTGATCGAGGAATACGTGTTCCATACCATAGGCAGCCGCATCGAGCTGCAAGCAGGACTCCGTTTCATCCCGCCGGACAACACCGATCTGCGGGAGGCGATCGTGTGCGCGAACCAGGCCATCGATTTCATCCAGCCCAACAGCGGGGAGAAGATCAAGGTGTTCGACAGATCCTTGGAGAACGCCATCAAGGAACGCCACGAGCGGCAGAGGCTGCTGGACTCCATCAGCATCGACGACAATTTCGCGACCTATTATCAGGCGAAGGTGGATGTGCGCACAGAGGAGATCGTCGGGGCCGAGGCGCTGGTGCGCTTCCTGGATCCCACCGCCTCTGGCACGGTCCGGTCCCCGGGCTTCTTCGTGCCCTATTATGAACAGACCGGGAAGGTGACGGAGATCGATTTCTTCGTGCTGCGATGCGTGTGCAAGATGCTGCGCAGACGGCTGGACCAGGGCGAGAACGTCGTCACCGTCTCCTGCAACTTCTCCAGGATGCACTTCACCAAGCCTGATTTCGTGGACCGCTTGATAAAGGTCATCGAAGAGAGCGGTGTCCCGAAGGACCTGATCGAAGTGGAGGTCACGGAGACGCTGGTGATGGAGGAGCTCCAGCAAAAGACCGCGGAGCAGACCATGAACGACCTGCACGCCAAAGGCATCCGGCTCTCGATCGACGATTTTGGGTCGGGTTATTCCTCCTTGGGCGTCATCGAAAAGATACCTGCCTCGGTGATCAAGCTGGACCGGTCCTTCCTGCTGAACCAGGAGGACAGAGGCAGACAGGTGAAGATCATGAAGCGGATCGTGGACCTCGCGGACGACCTGAGCGCGCAGATCGTCTGCGAAGGGGTGGAGACCGACGCGGACGTGGAACTGATGCGGGAGATCGGAGCCAATGTAGCGCAGGGCTATCGCTATGCCAGGCCGGTGCCGGAGAACGAATTCGAGGCGCGGCTGTCGAACAACGCGGGAGCCATGTGAGAAGGCACGGAGCGGGGGAGACGCTGGAAGGGCCGGCGTCTCCCCTGAAGCGTTCATGGAGACGGTCCAGGATTTCACCGCTTGTATTTTTTCTCGTTGTCTGATATAATCAAACGACTTCTAAAAGCGGACGGCCTGCGTACCGTTCCGCGTCTCATCACAAAAATGAACGAACGGAGGCCGATCCCCATGTCCATCAAGATCACTGCCACCAGTACCTGCGATCTGCCCCACGAGCTGCTGGAGCGCTATCAGATCGACCTGGTCCCCCTGTATGTGTCCTTCGGCGGCAACACCTATCGGGACGGCGTGGACGCCAGCCCGGAGGACATCTTCCGCCATGTGGAGGGGGGCGGAGATCTGCCCTCTACCGCCGCCGTCAACATCGCCGACTATCAGGAGCTGTTCGCGGACCTTTCCCCGAAATACGATTCGGTGCTCCATATCACCATCGGCAGCGAGTTCTCCTCCTGCTATCAAAATGCCTTGGTCGCGGCAGAGGACTTTCCCAACGTCTATGTGGTGGATTCCAAGAACCTGACCACGGGCCAGGGCATCCTGGCCGTCGAGGCGGCCGTCGCTGCGGAGCGTGGGGATCCGATACAGGACATCGTGGCCATGTTGGAGGAAAAGATCGGCAAGGTGGACACCACTTTCGTGGTGGACAAGCTGGACTATCTGGCCAAGGGCGGCCGCTGCTCGTCGGTGGTGGCCCTGGGGGCCAACCTGCTGAAGCTGAAGCCCTGCATCGTGCTGGCTGACGGCAAGATGACCGTGGGCAAGAAGTATCGCGGTGCATTCGAGAAAGTGCTGCCTGATTACGTGCGTGAGCAGCTCGCGGGCAAGAACGTCGGCTTGGACCGGGTGTTCGTGGTCCATACCCGCTGCGATCCGGCCATCCCCGAGGCCATATGCAGCCTGGCCCGGGAATACGGCTTCCGGGAGGTCGTCCCTGCGGTGGCGGGCTGTACGATCTCCTGCCACTGCGGACCCAATACCCTGGGATTCATCTTCCTGCGGAAATAAAAAAGGATCGCCCTCGCATACCCGCGAGGGCGATCCTTTTTTATTTCGTCAACAGTTCTAGGGCTGCCTGGAGCTGTCCGTCGTCCTCGCCGCCCAGGGTCGCGCCCTCGGCGAGCTCCAGCTCCACGTCCGGGACGATGCCCTCTCCGATGAGGGAATGCCCGCTGCCGGTGCAGTACGTGGCAGTGGACAGGCCGACTCCGCCGCCATTGGCCAACGGGAAGGTTATCTGTGAGTATCCCTTGCCGGATGTCACTTCCCCCACGATGGGCGCTCCGATGCTCTCCCGAAGCTGCGCGGCCAGCAGCTCCGCGGCGGAATAGCTGTCCTTGTTCACCAGCACCACCATGGGCAGGTCCACACAGTCCGCATCGGACTGGTAGACCGACTGGAACCACCACCGGGCCTTTTGGGTGAACACCGGGCCCTCGGGCAGCAGGTAGTCCAAGATCTTTTCGAGCTCTAAGATGTATCCGCCGGGGTCGCTGCGCAGATCTACGATCAATCCCACGGCTCCCTGTGCCACCAGCGCGTCGACCTCTTGCTTGAAACTGTCGGAGGAGCCGGAGTAAAAATTCTTCAACCGGACATGACCGATGTCCCCCTCCAACATCTTCCCACTGGCGGAGGGGCTGCGCAGGGTGGCCCTGGTACACGTAGCCTCTCTGACGGCGCCGTCCGCCCCCAGCAGGGTGAGGGAGACTTTCGTCCCCGGTTCGCCGGCGATCCGGTCCGAGCCCTCCATCCGGGCCTCGCCTGCGATGGACGTGCCATCCACAGCGACGATTACGTCGCCGGGGACCACGCCCGCCTTGTGGGCGGGGCCGTCTTCGGCGACCGACTGCACCAACAGACCCTCTTCCCGGGTGTAGTCCACAGTGACTCCGACGCCCACGTAGTTGTTGGCTCGGTTGGCGCTCACCCGTTGGTGGCTTTCCGCGTCCAGATAATAGGACCAGCGGTCCCCGAGCGCGTTCACGAACGCGTACAGCCCTGCGTCCGCCGCTTTATCCAGATCGGCCTGGGTATCGACGAAGGCGAATCGGGCCAGCAGGAAGGTCTGGACCATAGCGATGCCGCTGCTGCCCAACGCCAGGCACCACAGTACGGTGGTAACCAACAGCGTGGATAGGATGGAGAGCAGGATCTTGCCCCATCCGGTGAGCCGGAAACGCCGCGTTTTCCCCACTTGTGCCGTCTGTTCTTCCATCTTCCAGACCTCCTTGCATGAAATAGGACGGGGCGCGGGTGTCCCCGCGCCCCCAGGAATCATGACGTTCGTCCGCGCCCGGCCGGACCGTATCAGCCGCCGTTGAGCTTCCCTCCGTTGGGGGAGGTGAAGGTCATACCGGGGTAGAGCTTGAGCACATCATTGCGCACGCCGTTGACGCGCAGTTCGAAATGGAGGTGGTTGCCGGTGGACCGGCCGGTGGTGCCCACATAGCCGATGACCTGACCTTTGCTCACGGTCTGGCCCTCCTGGACGATGGGGATCTGGTTCTGGTGGGCATACAGGGTAGCGTAGCCGCTGCCGTGATTGATGATACAATAGTAACCGTAGGAGGAGGCGTATCTGTTCCGATTCACGGTGGTGACCACCCCAGCCTGCGCGGCATAGATCGGAGTGCCCCCCGGAGCGGGGATATCGGTGCCGGTATGGTTGTCGGCCCTGCCGGTGATGGGATCCTTCCGGCCGCCGAACAGGGAGGAGATCTTGTACCGCCCGGGCAGCGGCCAATACCAGTTCCCGCTGGTCATGTTCAGGTTGGCGTTCTGCTGGGCCTCGAGGGCTGCGATCTGGGCGGCGTATTTCCGCTCCGCTTCCTTCAGCTCTTTGTTGATCTGCGCCTCGCTCTCCGCCAGCTTCTTGGCCTCCGCGGCGTATTCGCTTTCGGAGGCGGCGATTTGGTTGAGCAGCGTGTTGGCTTGCGCGCGCTTTTGCTCCAGCTCCGCCTTTCGCTCCTCCAGCTCCTGCTGGACCGCCGCTTGGGCGTCCCGGTCGGTCTGGAGGGTCTCGCGCACCATGCTCAGCTCCGCCTGGGTGGCCACCAGCTTGTCTATGATGCGGTTGCTATAATCCATGATGTCGGTGACCAGGATGGCATGGTCCAGCATGTCCGCGAAGCTGCCCGCTTCGAACAGGATGGACAGATAGGATATGCTCCCCGTCTCCTCCATCCACCGCACCTGCTGGTAGAACTCCTGATACTGCTGCGCCTCCTGTGCCTCAAGGCTGGCGATCTCCGCCTCCTTGGCCGCGATCTCGAGGTCGTACTGGTCCAGGATGGCTTGGCTGGCGTTGATCTCCGATTCGGTGAGCACCACCTGGCTCTGGATCAGCTCGATCTGCTCCTTGGTCTTGGACATGTCGTTGCGGATCGAGGCGAGCTTGGCTTCCGCCTCTTTCTTCTGGGCGGTGATGTCGCTCAGCTCATTCTTGATGTTCTGGATATCGGTCTTGGTCACGTCCGCCCGGGCGAACGTGCTGAGTACAGGGAGCATCACCGATAGCAACAGCGCCGCCGTCACGATGACCACGATGATCCGTTGGGTCTTTTTCTTCATGTCGCCCCTCCTTGGTCCGATTTCCGGCGTCGCCGGTCATACATTTGGGTCCGTCTCATCCTGGGAACGTCACACCTGGAGGAAGCGCCGGATGGCGAAGCCCGATCCCACCGCGCCGATGGCCGCGCCGGACAGCAGGAACACCTGCAATACGCCCTTCCAAATCAGGGAGAAATCGATCAGCGTGAACAGCGCGGAGGCTCCGCTCTCCGTCACAGCTTTGCCGACGGCCGCGTACACGCCCCATTGCAGGAAGAAGGCCACCAGCGCGCCCATGAGGCCCAAGATCAGCCCTTCCACGATGAACGGCCAGCGCACGAAGCTGTCGGTCGCGCCGCACATCTTCATGATGGCGATTTCCTCCCGGCGGGAGAAGGTGGCCAGCCGGATGGTATTCGCGATGATGAACAGGGAGACCGCCGCCAGGATGGCCACCAGTACCGTGGCCAAGGCGGTGACGGCGTTGCGCACGGTGACGAAGCCTTCCGCGACTTTGTTCTCCGCCCGGTGGTTGGCCACGCCCGGCAGCGCACATACCGCCTCCACCGTTTCGGTGAAGCGTTCCAGGTCCACCACGTGGATGGACAGCCGGTCCCGCAGTACCTCGTCAGGCATGTTGGCGTACAGTCCCTCGCCCTCATGCCCTTCCAGATACGCGGCCTTGGCCTCCTGCTTGGTGATGAACGAGACGGAAGCCACGTTGTCCATCGCGCGCACCTGGGCCATGAGCTGAGCCACGTCGTCGGAGGTACAGGTCTCGTCGATGTAGGCCAGGAACTCGTTCTCCTCCTCGAGCTGGCTGAGCATCCCGTCCACGTTGACGGCCAACAGGGAGAAGGAGCCCATGATGATGAGGCAGGCGACGATCATGCACACCGCCGCGAAGGACATCAACCCATGGGAAAAGATGCTGAGGAACCCTTCCTTGATGAAATAGCCGATATTCAATCTTCTCATGCTCTATAGTAGCCTCCCTGACCGTCCCGTATCATCTCTCCGTCCTTGATGGCCACCACCCGCTTGGAGAAACGGTTGACCAGGTCCCGCTCATGAGTGACCACCAGCATGGTGGTGCCCATGGCGTTGATGCGTTCCAACAGCGTCATGATCTCCAGGGAGCGCCCGGGATCCAGGTTCCCGGTGGGCTCGTCTGCGATGATCATCCGGGGGTTGTTCACCAGCGCCCGGGCGATGGCCACGCGCTGCTGCTCGCCGCCGCTCATCTCGTTGGGGTAGGCGTCCGCCTTGTCGTCCAGCCCCACCAGGTCCAGGACGTAGGGGATGCGCTTGCGCATTTCCCGGCTGCCGGCCCCCACGGTGCGCATGGCGAATTCCAGGTTGCCCTGCACCGTTTTTTTCTCGATGAGGCGGAAATCCTGGAAGATGATGCCCAGCGTGCGGCGCATATGAGGGATCTGCCAACGGCGGATATTGTTCAGGTTGTAGCCGTTGACGATGACCCGGCCCTGAGAGGCGATCACCTCTGCTGTGAGCAGCTTGACGATGGTGGACTTGCCCGATCCGGATGGACCTACCAGAAAGACGAACTCGCCGTCCTCGATGCGCAGGTTGATCCCCTTCAGCGCCTTGGTCCCGTTATCGTATTCTTTATGTACGTCGATCAATCGTATCATGGACCGCATCTCCTATGTCACTGCTTTATGTTCTTTATCAGTCGGCATAGACCACTGCTATTATATCTGCCCGATCCCGCCGTGTCAACCGGAAGGGGGCGCTTCCCAGAGATCCCCTTGCCTATATCCTGTAAATTTTTTGCAAACACCGGCCCTTACCCCGGCGGCAAAAAAGCCGCCCGGCCGGGCGGCTTTCTCTGTTGGTGAAGGAAGGCCGTGCCTCAGGACTCGATGCCCCGGGAGACCAGATACTTCTTGACCATCAGCGCCACCTTGAAGGTGATGGCGTCGTCGAATTCCCGCAGGTCCAGACCGGTGAGCTTTTTGATCTTCTCCAGCCGGTAGACCAAGGTATTGCGATGGACGAACAGCTTCCGGGCGGTCTCGGAAACGTTCAGATTGTTCTCGAAGAACTTGTTGATGGTGAACA
Organism: uncultured bacterium; assembly: GCA_947643715.1. Classification (GTDB taxonomy): domain Bacteria; phylum Bacillota; class Clostridia; order Oscillospirales; family Oscillospiraceae; genus Enterenecus. Next base: position 36,626 of record CANRXB010000001.1, on the reverse strand, counting down.
GGGTCTCCTGATCCAGCGCATCGATGGGGTTCTTTTTGAACACTTCCCGCAGGAACATCTCACACAGGGTGGTGGGGAGCTGGTAGATGAGCCGCCCGATGCCCAGGTTCTCGTAATTGATGATGGACCGCTCCGTTTCGAACACCTTGCCCACGTCGATGGCCACCTGGGCTTCCTTATAGGTGCGGGCCAGATCCCGGATGTGGCCTACGATCGTACCGATGCCAACCACCGTCTTGATGCCCAGATCCCGGGCAAGGGCCTCCTGGACGGTCTGAGCGATCTTGTGCAGATCGCGGGAATCGGAGTTCTCGTTCAGGTGCTTTACCAGGGCCACGTCCGATTCGCTGACAGACAGTACGAAATCGGTCTGTTTATCTGGATAAAGGCTGGATATCACGTCCACGGAGGACACATCGGGCGCGCCGAGCTGGCGCACCAGGATCACGGCCCGGGGCGCTTCGGACACGAAATGCAGTTCCTTGGCGCGGACATAGATGTCCCCCAGAAGGATATTGTCGCACAGGATATTCTTGACGAACGCGGCCTTGTCGTTCTTCTCCTCGTAGTAGGTCTTGGCACCGTTGAGGGCGATCACCGCCATGGCGCAGATGAGGGAGGCCCGTTCGTCCTCTCCCCGGACGAACGCCGCATAATCGAACTGCCCGCTCCATCCGGGCAGCGCTTTGAAGGTGAAGCCGCCGCTGATCACCTGTACGTCCTGCTCAGCGGCCAGCAGCGCCGCCGCATTGCCCCATTTCTCACCGATGCAGGCCAGTTCGTTGCAGGCCACTACGGTCCCCTGCTCATCGATGACCCCTACGGCTCGGTCGGAACAGTCCTTCATTTGAAGAACGACGCTTTGGAAAACCCTGCTGGACATTGCGTTTTCTCCTTTCTATGCGGCGGGATCGAATGCTCTGCCACTTTATTGATTTTTCATACATCGCTTTTCCTATTATACCGGCTCTCTTAGAGGATTTCAATAGTTTTTTCAAAAATTTTTGTGGAAACTGCCAAAAATTTCGTTTCATTGACGGGAAATGAGAGCTTCCTCGGCCTCGCTCAGCGGCCTCCAGGCCCCTTTGGGCAGGCCCTCGTCCAGCTCCAGCGGCCCGAACCGCACCCGCTTCAGATAGGTCACGGGCTTGCCCCGGCAGGCCAGCATCCGCTTCACCTGGTGGTATCTCCCCTCGTGTATGGTGATGTGGGCCCCGCCGTCCGGCAGAAGCTCCAGGTCCCCCGGCAGGCAGGTGTAGCCGTCCGCCAGCGTCACCCCTTCCCGGATGGCATGCACGTCGTCCTGGTCCAGAACGCCGTCCACCTCCACATAGTATACCTTGTCCACATGGCTTTTTGGGGCCAGCAGCCGGTGCGCCAGGGGGCCGTCGTTGGTGAGAAGGAGCAGACCTTCGGTGTCCTTGTCCAGCCGTCCGGCAGGGAAGAGCCCGAGGCCCTGATGCTCCGGGCCCAAAAGGTCCAGCACCGTGCGTTCTCCCGGCTCGTCCGTGGAGGACACCACTCCGGCCGGCTTGTGGAGCATGAGATATATGGGGCGATCCGCCCCGATGGGGGCGCCGTCCACTGTGACGGGAGCCTCTTCACCGACCTTGGTCTCAGGGATGCGGCAGGGCTGCCCGGACACCGATACCCGGCCCGCCCGGATCAGCTCTCGGGCCTCTTTGCGGCTCCATCTCCCTGTGGCAGACAACCGCTTGTCCAAACGCTCCATGACGGTCACCTCGTTTTTCCATCCGCACCGAAGGCGGCTCGTATTTTCACGCTGTCTTTTCTCGTGAAAAAGGTGTATGATAGGATATGAGCTCGCGCGGCCCCCGATGAGAGAAGGACGGGCCCTGGCCCTCCTGCGTCGGTGGGGGCGGCCGAACGCAGAAAAAACAGCCGCACGACACCGGTGCGTCATGCGGCTGTCCTTCCGATAACGAGACGCTCAACGCCCGGACGCTCCACCGGCCGGGATCGGGACGCTTCGCGATCTCACGCCGCCTGGCGCAGCGAGGGCTTGAACACGTCGATGTTCGGCAGCGTTTTGAGCAGCAAGGTCCCGAGCACGTAGCAGGCCAGGGCCTCGCCGGGGATGAACGTGAGAGCATTGAGACCGCAGGCCATCCAGAACGCGGGGCCTACGGCGCCGACCTCCGCCCAGGCCCACATGGGGGGCAGGATGACAGCGTTGACGAGGATGGGGGGCAGGGCGGCCAGATACCATTTGGGCATCTTCATGGTGAGCCATGCCGCGATGGCGGTGGCCAACGTGCCGAAGATCACGTCCACCGGCCCGTAAGGGGACAGCAGGTTGGTGATGAGGCAGCCGACGGCCAGCCCGGGGGCGGTGGCGGGGAACAGGAAGGGCAGGACAGTGAGGGCCTCGGCGAAACGGATCTGGACGTGGCCGAAGCTCAGGCCGAAGATGTCGCCGAAGTAGCTCAGCAGGGCGTACAGCGCCGCCACCATGGCGGCCAGGGTCAGGTCGTGGGTGAAAGATCTGCGCATGTAAAGATACCTCCAATCAATATTTAGAGTGCCAGCGCATTGGCACAGCGGCGGGCGTCCCTTCCGAACGGGTCCACGCATCTCCCGTTCGCGGCTCTCTGCCCGCCGTTTGGACCGAAGTGGAGGTCGGTCGCAGATATCCTACCACAGCTCCGCGCTGTTGTACAGAAATTTTTTTGAAATGTCCCTTGACTCTCACGCAGCGTCATGGTGTATGGTATCCATCGAGGAGGCGAACCGGGATGAGGTATTCTGTGAGCCAGGCGGCGAGGCTGGCGGGCGTCAGTGTGCGGACACTGCGCTATTACGATGAGATCGGTCTGCTGAGACCGTCAGAGATTACCCCCGCCGGGTATCGGTCCTATGACGACGAGGCCATGGCTGTCCTGCAGCAGATCGTGTTCTACCGGGAGCTGGACCTGCCCCTGGAGCAGATCGGCCGGATCCTGTCCGCCCCTGACAATGACCGCACCGAAGCCCTGCGAAAGCACCGGACGCTGCTGCTCATGAAGCGGCAGCGGCTGGACGATATGCTGCGGCTGGTGGACGAAACGATCGGAGGTATCGCGATGTATGACGAGAGACCAAAGCCCACCCAGGCGGACTGGGAGGCAGTGAAAGAGCAGTATGCCCAGGAAGCGGCGGACCGCTGGGGCAACACAGAGGCGTTCTTGGAGAGCCGGGAGAAGCACGCCGGCTATTCCCCGGAACAGGAGGCCGCAATCGGTGCCGAGATGGAGGAGATCTTCAGCGCTTTCGGCGCCTGTGGCGACCCGACCGGCCCGGAAGGTCAGGCGCTGGTGCGCCGCTGGCAGGATCACATCACAAAGTATCATTATCACTGCACGAACGGTATCCTGGCCTGTTTGGGACAGATGTATGCCAACGACCCCAGGTTCAAAGAGGGGCTGGAGAAGTATGGACCGGGCACGGCGCAGAGGATGAGCGACGCGATCGCCGCGTACTGCGAGGGCTGAGACAGCGCGGGGGAGACATTTGGGATTGCCAGATCCGCCGGGATGACGTATACTAGATCTGACCAAAAAGATGGAGGGATCGTTATGTCTGTCAAGATCGGCCTGAAGGGCCGCGCAGAGACCGTCGTCACCCAGGAGAACACCGCTCAGGCCGCAGGGTCCGGGCTGGTGCCCGTTTTCGCCACGCCCTACATGGTGGCCCTGATGGAAGGCGCCGCTGTGCAGGCGGTACAGGCGTCCCTGGCCCCGGACGAAGGCACGGTGGGCACGCGGCTGGATGTGACCCACGACGCCGCTACGCCGGTGGGCATGAAGGTATGGGCGGAAGCGGAACTGACTGGAGTGGAGGGTAGGAAGCTCACGTTCACGGTGTCCGCTTTCGACGAGGCAGGAAAGATCGGCAGCGGGACCCACCAGCGGGCCGTCATCCAGACGGAGCGGTTCATGGCGCGGGTCCAAGCGAAGTTGGGCGGATGAACGACGCACGTCCCGGAGAACGCCGCAGACCATCAAGGTCTGCGGCGTTTTCTCATAGCTCGGGGATCGGGAAGGGAGGGCCCTTGGATCGACGGGGAGTGATCTTTAGGGCCGGACGTGGATGGGATCGATACGAACGAGTGCAAGGGAAAGCTCTCGTGAAGCAGATCGTATACTTCAGCGCACACCGTGTGATGAAATGCTCCGCATGTTGATCCATGCGGAGCATTTCATGCTGTTCTTCAAAAAAAGACGGCGATCCGGTGCCCGTTGGCCACCGGGTGGACGGTGTCGGGGGCCATCCGGTTGAAAAAAGATGCGCACAGAGCATACTCTATGCGCATCCACGACAGGCGTTCTTCACGACACCATATAATCATTTATTCGGCTGGATCGTCAAAAATATAACCCCATATCCAAAATTTTTCAACTCGGCTCCAAATGTGCAAAAAGTATACTTTCTGCACATTTGGGCGGTCTGGCAGGGTGCCATGGAAAAGCGGATCCACCGATAGGAGGCGGTCTCGATTGCTCGAACAGATATTAGGCGTGCCGTTGGGCCATGTGATCCAGTGGTGCTATTCCCTGTGTGGCAGCTACGTGCTGGCCATCGTGCTCTTCACGTTCCTGACCAAGATCATCCTGCTGCCGGTGTCCCTGTGGGTGCACCGCACAGGGATCCGGATGGTGGAGCTGATGCCGGAGCTGTTCCGGCTGAAGATCCGCTATTACGGAGATAAGGACACCATCGCGGAGGAGACCCAGGCGCTTTATAAACGGAAGAACTACCATCCTTTGGCCAGCACAGTGCCCATGATCGTCCAGATCGTGCTGCTGCTGGGGGTCATCGACGCGGTGAAGGCCCTCCTGGGGGACACGGACCACATCTTGAACGTCGTCCCGGCCCAGTCCGGCGGCGCGTCGCTGCTCATGCCCCTGGCCGCTGGGGCCGCGTCGCTGGCGCTCACCTTGGCGCAGAACGTGCTGAACCCCCTACAAAAGGAACAGTCCAAGGCGGAGCAGTTCAGCACGGGGGCGGTCTCCGTGGGCATCTCCTTGTTCCTGGGCGCTTTCGTCTCCATCGGGACGTGCGTCTACTGGATCTTCAGCAACCTCTTCTCCATCCCCCAGCAGCTATTGATGGATCTGATCATGCCTGCCAAAAGATATGTGGACTACCGGGCGCTGGAGGAGAGCAGGAACGAGCTGGAGGGCATGGAGGAGCTGGGCTCGAAGGTCTCCAAAGAGGACCGGAAGCGGGAAAAGGCGGACTATAAGCGTTTCTTTTCCGTGGCCAACAAACATCTGGTGTTCTATTCGGAGAAGAGCGGGTTTTACCAGTACTACGAGGATCTGATCCAGGAACTGCTGGATCGGTCCAACGTGGTGATCCACTACGTCACCAGCGACCCGGCGGACAAGATCTTCGACATCGCCGGACGGCAGCCGCGCATCCGTCCCTACTACATCGGGGAGAAGAAGCTGATCACGCTGATGATGAAGATGGACGCGGACATCGTGGTGATGACCACGCCGGATCTGGAGAACTTCCACATCAAGAGGAGTTATGTCCGCAAGGACATCGAGTACATATTCGTGAATCACGGGTTGGGCAGCGTCAACACGGAGTACCGGACCGGAGCGCTGGATCATTTCGACACGATATATTTGAACAACGACCAGGACCTGCGGGAGATCCGGGCGTGGGAAGCGGCGAAGGGATTGCCGGAGAAGCGTCTGGTGGAGTACGGCTATCCGCTGATGGACCGTTTGCTGCGGGAGTATGAGAAGCTCCCGCCCCGGGCACGGGACGGGGGGCGCAAGAAGATCGTGATCGCCCCCTCGTGGCAGCCGGACAACATCATGGAAGGGTGTATCGAGCAGATACTGGACGGTCTGCGGGGGAACGGGTATGAGCTGACCGTGCGGCCCCACCCCCAATACATGCGCCACCATGCGGCCGATATGAAAAGGCTGGAGGAAAAGTACCGGGACTGCCCGGAGGAAGTGCGCTTCGACACGGGCTTCTCCTCGTTCGAAAGCGTATACGGCTCGGACCTGCTGATCACGGACTGGTCCGGGGTGGGATGGGAGTTCTGTTTCACCGCCTGTCGCCCGGTGCTGTTCATCCACACGCCGATGAAGATCATGAACCCGGAATACCAGCTCATCCAGATCGAGAGCTTCGCGGAACGGCTCCGCGGCCGCGTGGGGAAGGATCTGTATCCGGAGCGGCTGGACGATATCGCCGGCACGGCGGCGGAGCTGCTGGCGTCCGGCGAGGCGTACCGCGCCGAGATCGAGACGATCCGCCGGCAGGAGCGTTATAACCTCGGCTGTGCGGCCCAGGCCGGCGCGGCGGACATCCTGGAGCAGTTGAAGAAGCGGCAAGAAGCGAAAAAAACGAAGGAGGGCAAATGAGATGGATCTGATGATGTTGACCAGAGTGGACGTGGGGGCTTATCTGGACCCCAGCGTGATGACCTATGCCATCCAAGTGGTGGCCGGAGTGGTGGTGGCGATAGGCGCCACGGCAGGGATCTTGTGGCGCAGGGCCAAGCGTAAGATGCAGGACAAGCTGGGCATCGACGAGAACGCGAAGAAGGAGGTGGAGGAGGACATCGAGATCAAAGCGGACAAGAGAGCGTGAGCGGGACGGCGTTCACTGGCGGCAAACATCCTGTGTGGATTGAACACAGGATATTTGCCGCTCAAAAGCACCCAAAAACAGGGCTGCCGCGTTCGATCGGCCGGCTGCTTTCCAAAAGATCGAACACGGCGGGGCAAACGAAAGGAAGGATGTCTATGGAAGCGGGACTCAGTCCTAAGCAGTTCGACGTGCTGACCCAGTTCGTCTACGCCCAGTCCGCGCTGTCCCAGCGCAGGCTGGAGGAGCTGACGGGCCACTCGCTGGGCACGGTGAACCGCGTGGTGAAGGAACTGACCGAGGCGGGGCTGGTGGCGGACAACCGGATCGTGCCCAGGGGGATGGCGGCGCTGGAGCCCTACCGGGCCAAGCGGGCGGTGTTCATCGCGGCGGGGTTCGGCTCCCGGATGGTGCCGATCACGCTGAACACGCCGAAGCCCCTGGTCCGCGTGAACGGGAAGCGGCTGATCGACGGCCTGATCGACGCCTGCCTGGCCATCGGGATCGATGAGATCTACATCGTCCGGGGGTATCTGGCGGAACAGTTCGACCAGCTCTTGCGCAAGTACCCTATGATCCAGTTCCTGGAGAACCCGGATTACAATGAGGCCAACAACATCTCGTCCGCGGTGCGGGCCCGGAGGCTGTTCCAGAACGCCTACGTGTTCGAGGCGGACCTGCTGCTCCGGGAGCCGTCTATCGTGAAGAAGTATCACTACACCTCGAACTTTCTGGGCATCCGGATGGATCGGTCGGACGATTGGTGCTTCACAGTGCGCGATGGGATCATCCGGGGACAGAGGATCGGCGGGATAGACTGTTTCCAGGAGGTGGGCATCTCCTACTGGGACGCCGCAGACGGCAAGAAGCTGGAAGAGCATCTGAAGCTGGCCTACGAGATGCCCGGCGGGAAGGAGAAGTATTGGGATCAGGTGCCGTTCTCAGACTTCCCGGAGGAGTACCGGGTGAAGGTCAGGGAATGCTCCGCGGCGGACGTGGTGGAGATCGATACCTTCAAGGAACTCAAAGCGTTGGACAAGACCTATGACGTATGAAAAGAGAGGACGATGAACGATGGAGAAGAAAAAATTGCTGGCGCTGAGCTGCGCCGCTGCCATGGCGTTGGCCATGCTGCCCGGGTGCACCGGGGGAGGGGAGCGCAAGGACGTCACGATCTGGACCAGCGGGGAGGACTACAAGAACGAGTACTATCTGACGGAATGTCAGAAAAGGTTCCCTGATTACGACATCACGTTGGAGTACATGAACAGCAGCAGCATCGCCGCAAAGGTGGTGGAGGAGGGAGAGGACTGCTCCTGCGATATCATCCTCTCGGAAGAATACGGATATCTGTACAGGTGCGAGGAGTATCTGGCTGAGCTGACAGATCTCGACTTTTCCGTGTTCCTGGACGATATCGTGCCCGAAAGCCACAGGTTCACCCCGGAAGCGAAGAACGGCGGCTGCATCATCATCGATCCGAACACGCTGGAGGAGCTGGGGCTCCCCGTGCCCGGCAGCTATCAGGACCTGCTGGACCCGCGCTACAAAGGGCTGATCTCCATGCCGAGCCCCAGTTCCTCCGGGACGGGCTACATGTTCCTGCGCCAGTTGACCAACGAATGGGGCGAGGACGAGGCGTTCGATTATTTTGAGAAGCTCTCGGAGAACGTGCTCCAATATACCTCCTCCGGTTCTGGTCCGGTGAACGCGCTGATCCAAGGGGAGGTGGCCATCGGCCTGGGCATGACGTCCCAAGCGGTCACCGAGATGAACCAGGGCGTGGAGCTGGAGATCCTGTTCTTCGAGGAGGGCGCGCCCTTCAGCATGTATGGGAACGCGGTGCTGGCCGGCAGCGCGGAGCGGGAATGCGTCATGGAGGTGTTCCAGTACCTGGCCACGGACCTGTGCAAAGGGAACAACGAGCGCTTTTTCCCGGACCAGGTGTTCAAAGACTTCACGCCCGAGGTAGAGGGGTTCCCGACTGGGGTGGACTACGGCGATATGTCCAACGACACGCTGAGCGAGAAAGAAAGGCTGCTGGAGAAATGGGACTTCAACTGACGAACAAGCTGGAGGTCTCCGGAGTGTCCAAGGGCTATCAGGAGCGGGAGGTCCTGCAGCGGGTGGATCTCGAGGTGAAGGGTCGGGAGTTCTTGTCCATCCTCGGCCCGTCCGGATGCGGGAAGAGTACGCTGCTGCGGATCTTGATCGGGCTTTTGGAGCCGGACACCGGGACGGTGCGCAAGGACGGCGTGGACATCACCCACGCCGCCCCGGCCGACCGGGGGATGGGGATCGTGTTCCAGAACTACGCCTTGTTCGAGAACATGAGCGTATCGCGCAATGTGGAGTATGCCCTGCGGTTCCACAAGGTGCCGAAGGCTGAGGCGCGGGAGAGGGCGCGGCAGATGCTGGAGGCGGTGGGCCTGGAGGATCACCTCGAAAAGCTGCCGGGGGCCCTCTCCGGAGGGCAGCAGCAGCGGGTGGCGATTGCCCGGACGCTGGTGCTCGGCCCGGACGTGGTGCTGCTGGACGAGCCCATGTCCGCACTGGACGTGGACACCCGGCTGTCCATGCGCACGGAGCTGAAACGGCTCCAGGAGACGTTCGGGACCACCATGATCTACGTGACCCACGACCAGGAGGAGGCGTTCGCCATGTCCGACCGGATCATGGTGATGAACGGCGGTGTGATCTGTCAACTGGACACGCCGGAAAACATCGTGAGGGCTCCGGCCAATGAGTACGTCCAGACCTTCGTGCTGGACAATCTCCAGGCGAAGCTGGATTCCTTGAGACGGTTCACGAATGGAAAGCGGTAGGGATGAGATGAAGAACAGGGGAAAACGGATCGTCGAGCTGTGTACAGCGTCGTTCTTTGTGGTGTGCGTGATCGTACCGATCCTGTCCATGCTGGGGCGGATCACACCGGAGGGCTTCCGGTCGGTGCTGGGATCGCCGCAGTTCTGGCCGGCGGTGTGGAACTCGGTGTCCACGGCGTTCACAGCGGCTTCGATCTCCGTGGTGCTGTCCCTGCTGGCGGCGTGGTGCGTGGAGCGCACGCAGATGAAGGGGAAAGCATTGTTCAGCGTGCTTTTCGTGCTGCCGATGCTGATCCCGTCGATCTCCCACGCCTTGGGACTGGTGACGCTGTTCGGGCGGAACGGCCTGCTGACGAACCTCTTCCATATGGACGGGAGCATCTATGGCTTCTGGGGGATCGTGGCGGGATCGGTGATGTATTCCTTCCCGGTGTCGTTCCTGATGTTCTCCAGCATATTGCAATACGAGGACGGGACGGCATACCAGGCGGCGGAGGTGCTGGGCATCCCGCCGGTGCGGCGTTTCACGGGGCTGACGCTGCCCTATCTGAAAAAGACGCTGATCTCGGCCTTTTTCGCGCTGTTCACCATGATCGTCACGGACTACGGCGTCCCGCTGATGGTCCGGGGCAAACGGATCACGCTGTCGGTGCTGATGTACGACAAGGCGGTGTCCATGATGGACCACGACGCAGGGAGCGTGATCGGGGCGCTGCTGCTGCTTCCGGCGGTGGTGGCGTTCCTGGTGGACCTGCTGAACCGGGAGAAGGGGCGCAGCGGCTTTTTGACGCAGACGGTCGTGCCGAAACGGCGGCGGGGCCCGGACGCGCTGGCGGGGGTGTTCTGTACGCTGCTGGGCATCTGCGTGCTGGCGCCCATCGCGTCGTTCGGCATCATGACCTTTGCGGCGAAATACCCGGTGGACACCACGTTCACGCTGTATCATATCCAGAAAGCGCTCAACCGGGGAGCGGGGGGATATCTGCTCTGGTCCATGCTGTATTCGGTGCTGGCGGCGCTGTTCGGCACGGCGATGGCGTTTTGCTGCGCGTATCTGACGGCGCGGGTGAAGGGCCGCTTCAGCAAGGGGCTGCACTTAGTCTCGATCACATCCATGGCGATCCCCGGGATCGTGCTGGGCCTGTCGTACGTGATCTTTTTCCACGGCTCTGCGCTGTATGGGACGATCTTCATCGTGGTGCTCGCCGATTCGATCCACTTTTTCGCCTCGCCGTATCTGATGATGTACAACACGCTGGGCAAGATCGATCCGGAGCTGGAGGCGGTGGGCCAGTGTCTGGGCGTAGGGCGGCTGCGCATCATCCGGGACGTGATACTGCCCAAGGTGCGGGGCACGGTATATGAGATGTTCGGATATTTCTTTGTGAACTCCATGATGACGATCTCGGCGGTGTCGTTTTTGGTGCCGCCCTCGCCCAAGCCGGTGGCGCTGATGATCAACCAATTCGAGTCGCAGCTCCTGATGGAGAGCGCGGCTTTCGTCTCGCTGCTGATCCTGGCGGTCAATATCGCGCTGAAGGTGGCCGTGTCGGGGGCGAAGCGGGCGCGTTTCCCGTTGAGGGCCAAAGCGCGGACGTGACGGGCCGGGGATCGACGTGTGAGGGCTTGCCGCTGCAGGACCGGGAAAGGCCGTGGGACCGAGCAAAAAACGCGGGACCCACGCCCAACAGTACCGTAAGCCCCGGCCCGGGGGGGGGGGGGCACACGGGGGGGAGGGTAAATGGGGCGGCCCGCGCCGGCCGGGTTCTGGGGGGGGGCCCCGACAATCGCGCGGGCCCCCACGGCCTTCCTGTCCGTTCTGCCCGGGCCGGAGGGGCTGGCGGACAGGGGGAGGGAGGATCATTTCCCGGAAAATGCGGGTCTGCGCTTTTCGATGAACGCATCCACCGCCTCCTCGAAATCGGCGGACTTCGAGCACAGATGATTGGCCTGCGCCTCGTCGGCCATATAAGAGGGGAAGTCTCCGTTGTAGAAGTACTTGTTGATGAGCTCCTTCTGACAGGAGATGGCCTTGCCGGCGCCCTTAGCCAGCTCCGCGGCGAAACGGGAGGTGGCCTCGGCGAGCTCTTCCTCCGGTACGCAGCGGGTGGCCAGCCCGATCTGAGCGGCTTCCTCACCGCCCACCGGCCGGCCGGTCATCATGATCTCGGACATGCGGCCGGGACCGATCAGCTTGCCCAGCAGATAGAGCCCGGCGGTGTCGGTGCAGAGCCCCACGTTGACGAAAGCCATGATGAAGCTGGTCTTGGGCGTGACGATGCGGAAATCACAGGCACATGCGATGCTGAAGCCGGCGCCGGCCGCCGCATGGTTGACCATCGCGATGACGGGCTTTTTGAAGTTCCGGATCCGATAGGCAGTGTTGGCGGCATAGCTCAGTTCCTCGGTGGTCAGATAGATGCCCTTGGCGATCCGCTCTTTGAATTGGCGGATATCGCCGCCGGCGCAGAAATGCTTCCCGGTGCCGGTGACGATCACGACCCGGATGTCCTCGTCCGCTTCGCACAGCGCCAGCTTGTCATTGAGGGCCTCATACATATCGAAATCCAGGGCGTTCCCGTTTTCCGGGCTGTTGAAGGCCAGCGTCGCGACGTGGCCGGCTTTGGTCAGTAAAACGAGCTCTTTCATTTGGATCGTCCCCTCCTTCACGACACGATCAGCCCTGCCTTGATCGCCTGCTGCGTCAGTTCCTCTCGGAAATCAGGATGGGCGATGCTGATCATAGCATGGACGCGGTCAGGGATGGATCGGTTCCTCAGGTCCGCGATGCCGTACTCCGTGACGATATACATGACCATCGCCCTGGGCGTGGTGACGACCTGGCCGGCGGGCAGATCCAGCATGATATTGGACGTCAGCTTGCCGTTGACCTCGGTGGTGGAGGTCATGCACAGGAAGCTCTTGCCGCCCTTGGACCAGGACGCGCCCTGGACGAAATCGATCTGACCGCCGATGCCGCTGACCTGCTGGTGGCCTACGGATTCCGAGCAGATTTGCCCGGTCAGATCGGACATGAGGCACTGGTTCACCGATATGAGCTTGTCGTATTTCTGGATGTTCCGGGGATCGTTGATCTCCCAGAAGGGGGAGAACTGCGCGTGCTCGCCCAGCCATTGGGCGAACTTGTTGCTGCCCAGCCCCAGCGCGGCCTCGATCGTTCCGGTGATCGCACCGGCTTCGTAGAGGTGCATGATGCACTCGGTGAGCATCTCCGCATGGATGGACAGGCCGCGCTTGGACCTCAGCCCGTAGCCGATCGCGTTGGACAGGCCGCCCAAGCCGATCTGGATCGTAGAGCCGTCGGGGATCTCGGGCAGGATGAGCGCCGCGATCTTCTGGTCCAGCTCAGAGGGGGCCGGACTGGGGAACTCCGGCAGGACGTGATCGCCTTCTGTGATCGCGGTGACCTGGCTGACGTGGATGCGGCCCTTGCTGCCTTTGACCTTGGGCTGGTTCTTGTTGACCTGGACCAGGATCACGTCGGCCAGCTCCAGCGCCTTCGGGGTGATGCACACGCCCATGGGCCCCAGGGACATGTACCCTTCCTCGTCCGGTTCGCCCACGTCGCACATGCAGACGTTGATCTTATAGTCCTCCAAGGCGTTGGCCAGTTGGCTGAACTGGCAGGAATTGATGTTGATGTTCCCGAACTTGCCGAGCTTGCGCTCCAATACGCCGAAGAACACCGTGTCATAGGTCAGGTGCGGACGGTGCTCCGCGGACTTCAGGAATTCAAAGGGGACGAGCATCTGGCCGGACACCAGGTGGACGCCGTTGATCTCTTTCGCCAGGGCCCGCTTTTGCAGTGCCTCGATGAGTTGGATCGGGGTCGCTGAGGCGGGGCTCATCCAGACGCGGTCGTTGTCGCCGATCAGGGCCACGGCCTCGTCGAAAGACTTCAATTTGGCTTGATAATCTGCTTTCCAGTCACTCATGGTGATCCTCCTTCAATTTTTGTGCGAGGGCTCGGACCTGCTGATAGTCCACTTTCCCCACTGAGCCCCGGGGGATGCTGTCTACGAAATGGATTTCCCGCGGCCGTTTGGCGCCGCTCAGGTTCTCTCTCAAATAGGAGCTCAGCTCCTCCCGGGAGAGCGATCCGTCTTTTGGCACCACGAGCGCGTGGGGGACCTCGCCCCACCGCTCGTCCGGCATACCGTAGACACAGGCTTCCCGGACGCCTTCGAACCGTGTGATGCACTCCTCGATCTCCACCGGGAACACGTTTTCTCCGCCGACGATGATCATGTTCTTTTTGCGGCCGACCACATAGAGGTGCCCGTCCGGATCTTGCCGGGCGATGTCCCCTGTGTGCATCCAGCCGTCGTGCCAAGCGCTCTTCGTCTCCTCTTCTTGGCCCAGATATCCGGAAAAGAGCATCGGGCCGCGGAAACAGAGCTCGCCGTCTCCGCCCGGAGCCACCGGGGCCCCGTTGTCGCTGACGATCTGGATCTCATTGAGGCCCATCGGCTTTCCGACAGAGTTCCAACGCGCCCTCAGATCCTCTACGCTGACGAAGTCGATCGGGAGGGACAGATTGTTGGGTCCCACCTCGGTCATGCCATAGGAATTGCACATCTTGACGCCTCGGGCCAGATATTTTTCCAAGGTGTTCTGCCGCACCGGGGCCGCGCCTACGATCAGCCAGCGCACGGAGGAGAAGTCTGCTGCGGCGAAATCGGGGTGCTCGGCCAAAACGGAATAGACCGTGGGGACCGCGACGCCTACCGTGATACGCTCTTGTCCGATGATGCGCAGGACCCGGCTCGGATCGGGGGCCCGCTCGATCACCATTTTTCCGCCGCAGAACAAGAGGGGGAGGTTGATGACGTTCCAACCGCCGGTGTGGAACAGCGGCAGGAATTGATGGCCCACGTCCCGGTAGGACAGCCCGAAGGAGATGATCTCGCTGATGCAGTTGCTGATCACGGCCCGGTAAGACATCGTGGATGCCTTGGGGAGCCCGGTGGAGCCGCCGGTGTGGATATACATCAGGATGTCCTCCGGGTCGAGCTCCACGGGCGGTAGGGGAGACGCGTCCGGCTCCGTCAGCGCGTCGTAGTCCCATACGCCGTCCTTGACGGCATGTCCGTGGAGCGTGACCAGGGCCTTGAGATAGGGCAGGGAGGACCATCCTTCCACCCGATCCTCCAGGATTGTATCATAGAACAACACGCTCGGCCGCTCCTGGTCCATCAGGCTGAGGATCTCCGGCGGTTTCAACATGTGGTTATAGGTAGTGATGATGATGCCGGTCTTGCAGGCCGCGTAGAACATGTCGTAATGCGCGATCGAGTTTCGGGCGCAGAACGCGACACGATCGCCTTTTTTCAGGCCGAACCGGCCGACCAAGATCCGGGCGAGCCGATCGGAGCGCTCGTCCAGGTCGTGGTAGGTGTACCTGACGTCTGCGTCGCAGTCGTAGATCGCCTCTTTGTTTCGGTTCCACTTGGCCTGGAAGGCGAAGAGATCCAAATATTCTTTTTCCATATGCTCACATTTTTTGTTTCAAAAGGTTTCCGGCGATGACGGTGCGCTGGATCTCGTTGGTGCCCTCGAAGATCTGGAAGATCTTTGCGTCCCGGTAGAGCTTCTCCACGGGATACTCCCTGCTGTAGCCGTAGCCGCCGAAGATCTGGATGGCTTCCTGGGTCACCTTGACGGCGCAGTCGCTGGCATACGCTTTGGCGATGGCCGCCTCCATGGAATGGGGCTTGCCCTCTTTGATCAGACCGGCCACATAGCGGACGTACTGCCGGGCCGTCTCGGTGGCGATCTGCATGTCGGCCAGCTTGAACTGGATGGCCTGGTTCGTCGCGATCGGTCTGCCGAAGGTCTTTCTCTGCAAGGCATACTCTTTGCTGAGGTCGATAGCGGCCTGGCAGATGCCGACCGCAGCGGCGCCGCAGGACGGACGGGCCATATCCAGGGTCATCATGGCCAGTTTGAAGCCGCCGCCCTCCGGACCGACCATGTTCTCGGCGGGGACGCGGACGTCTTCGAAGATCACGTCGGTGGTATTGGACAGGCGTATCCCCATCTTGTCCTCTTCCTTGCCCACGCTCACGCCTTTGGCGTTCCGGTCTACGATGAAAGCGGACATGCCCTTGACGCCCTTGGACTTATCGGTCATGGCGAACACCAGGTAGATCCCCGCCATCCCGCCGGTGGTGATGAAGCATTTGGTCCCGTTGAGGACGTACTCGTCGCCGTCCTTCACAGCAGTGGTCTGGTTGGCGCCCGCGTCCGAGCCGGCCTGGGGCTCGGTCAGACAGAAAGCGGCCATCTTGCCCTGAGCGAGCACATCGGTGAACATCTGCAATTGACGATCCGTCCCTGCGATGAGGAGCGGCTTGGCGGCCAGGCCGCTGGCGAAGATGCTGACGGTAAAGCCGGCATCATATTTGGCCAACTCCTCCTGCACGATCACAGCGGTCACAGGGTCGAAACCGCCTCCGCCGAATTTTTCAGGGATATCGATCATATGCAGGCCCATTTCGATGGCCTTGTCATAGAGATCGACGGGGAATTCGCCGGTCCGATCGCATTCGCGAGCTCTTTTCAGTACCTCGTTCTTACCGAACTTGGCGATCATTTGCTGGAGCTCCCTTTGTTCTTCCGTCAGCATCAGATCCATAGCATCACTCACTCCTACTTGATATAATTTGATTCATTGAATTAGATTATGTACGGCTGATAAAAGTACGGCAGATCTTCGTGGCATCTGCCGGTCGTGTTACATAACCTGGTTCACTGAACCTGATTATGTTATACCACTTATCATAAGTTTTGTCAATCAAAAAAGGATAGATCCTTGTAGATCTATCCAAAACCGCTGTTTACAAATGCCCGGCCGACATGATAGAATTTTAGAAACACTTCCAAGGAGATCACAGTCTATGCTGAAGGAACATATGTGTGGGATGAAAATAGCTGATACGAAGAACAAGATATTGGATAGCTGCCTCCATTTGATGAGCGGCCAGTCGTTCAAGGAGCTCAGGATCTTGGACATCTGCGCGGAAGCCGGGGTGACGACAGGCGCTTTCTATCACTATTTCTCGAAAAAGGATGACATCATCCCGGAGCTCTACCTTCGGATCGACCAGGCGTTCACCGCGTTCTATCAAAAGCTGCATGGGACCTCCTGCCGGGAAAAGATATTGGAATACCTCCTGCGGCACGCCAAGTTCGCGGAGTCCTGCGGCCTGCAGCAGACCCGCAGCGTCTATTACGAACAATTGGATTCTAAATACGGGTTTTTCGGCGATTTCAAGCGTGGGTTCGCCCATCACCTCCTGGAATTGGTGGAGGCGGGGATGGAAAAGGGCGAGCTGGTCAGCGAAAAGAGCGCGCAGGAGATCGCGACGGCGTTGATGAGCATCGAGCGCGGGGCGGTCTATTCCTGGTGCCTCACCGAAGGAGCGCTGGCGGCAAAGACGCTCTCGCAAAAGCTGGTGGGGGTCTATCTCGATTCCTTGGACCCTGCCGTACAGAGCGCAAAGGCAGGGAAGGAAATGGTCCGGGCGCGGTAGCTGGAGCGCCGGGGCGCGGGAAGCGGGCGGGACCGAGGCCGCTTCACTTCCCTGAGCGCGTTTGGATGGACCGATGTTTGCGGCGCTGGGGGTTCCTGAGTCCGCCCCCTCTACGCCTTGGACCACAGCGGAAAGGAATGGTCATGCGCATGAAAACTTCACGGCAGCTCCAGGCTGAAGAGACACAAAAACGTATCGTCCTGTGCTATTTGGATATGATCCGGGAAAGACCCGCCGATAAAGTCAAGATCTCGGAGCTGTGCCAAAGGGCGAACGTGTCCGTGGGCACCTATTACTATTATTATAAGAACAAGGACAGCATCGTCCGGGCCATCTATAGTCACATCGACGATCGATTCAATGAGATCTATCGAACGCTGCGGGCAGGGTCCTATGTGGGCAAGATCTTGGAGTACATCACGCACACGGGTGATGAGGCGCAGGACTATTTCGGACTGAGGGCTGCCACCACCATCTATCAGATCCAGATGGATGTGGAGGGGAGCTTCTTTTCAGACATCACCAGGCCGTTCGGCCAAAACCTGTGCAGGCTCTTGGAGGATGCGATCGAAGCGGGAGAATTGCCCTCGGGAACGGACATCCGTTCCGCCGTGCTGGACCTGCTGTGCATCTTTCGCGGGATCGTCTATTCCTGGTGCTTGCTCGAAGGCGAGTTCGATGTGAAGGAGACCATCCACACGGTGGTCTCCTCCTATATGGACGACCTTGTCCGAACTGCGCCCGCAGTTTGATGCGGTCTGATGTCCTGACATGAGGAGATCGCCCCTGCCCGCCTTTCCCATCCGTGATATGGGTCAGGCAAGGCGGGGGCGATCTTCCGGTCTCGTCATCCGTCTCCAAGGATGTCCTTCATGAATCCGGAAAAGTCGATCTCTGCGGGCGAGTCCATGTCCCGGAGCGCGGCTCCCTCACTGTCCAGTATCCGTTCTTGGAACAACAGCCGATCGGACAGGACGACGCCCTGACGTTCCAGCATGGCGGGATGTCCCCAGGTCATGTCGATCGGTGCATATCCCAGTCCGAGCGAGTCGCATTGCAGTTGCCAGAATGCCGCGCGCACGAAGCGGCACCAAGTCCCTCCATCTTTGGCGTGAAGGATCTGGGCCTGCACACGATCGGCATGGAAGTCGTAAGGGTAATGGTACGTGTTGATGTGCGTTATGGAGAGATCGGAGCGGTCGATATCTGTGATCCGATATACCTCGAGTGGGCGGATGTTCCAGCATTGGCAGTAATCGTGATCGACCGTGCCGATGCGTCCATCTTTCAGCCAGGCGTGATAGGCATCCACCAGCGCGCTGAAATGCTCGCGTTGGGCCAGCTTCTCCATGAATCTGGCCAGCATTTCTTTCGTTCCGGCGTAAGTCCTGGTGAAGCCGGAGCAGAACGGGGGGGTGGAGTAGTCCTCCAACTCGATGGCATAGTATCTTTCTTCCATGGTCTCCTCCTGTCTGGTCAGATCGCTGACCGTTCCTGGATGTTTTTGGCGTGAGCTTTTGTGAGCGGCCTCGCAGGCAACAAAAAAACGGCCACGAGACCTGCTGGGGGCGAACGCGCCGCCCGGCAAGAATCTGTGACCGCAAAAGCCTGGTCATGATATCTTATTGTCCTGTCGGCATCTATCATATCGCACCTGGCTCGATTTGTCAAGCCGCAAGATCGCCGCGGCCATGACGATTGACGACGCTCTTTTTCCGTGATATATTGTGTTCGAGCGAAAGCATGAAAAAGAAAGGGGCGATGGGGATGGATGAGGGAACGAATTGGGACTGGGTGCGCGCATTGGATCGTACTAAGGATCCGATCCGCCGATACCCCCTTCAACTGGCTGACTGTGCGCGGCTGGACGAGAACGATGCGGTGTACATCTTTGACGAGGTGGGCTGCGGCAAGACGATCACCGCCGGGCTGATGGCGCTCCATTACCTGTTCAACAACTACAAGGATCTGGACAAAAAGGTGCTGGTGATCACCACTCCGGCCCTGGAGAGAGGCGGCTGGGATGGAGAGTTCCTCGGGAAGTGGCGGGACAAGCTGCCCTTTGGCTATCTGCATCTGACCGGAAGGATCCACATCACCAACGATCATCATACGAACATCAGGAACGTTGGGGCATATGGACTCGTCATCATCGATGAAGCGCATCGTTTCCTCAAAACGGAAAATGAGCGCTACCAGGCTCTGGCCGAAAGCTATCGGAGCCGGGTCCGCCGCGGAGACAGGGTCGAAACAGAGAAGGTCGTCTTTTTGACTGCGACCCCCATCAAAAATGGGTTCGGCGATCTGAGACGCTACCATGAGCTTGCCAGTATCATGCTGCCGGGGAAAGAGCTTTCCGACGCTTGGATCGATGAGATCGAAGAGGGGCAGAAGGCCGGTCTGCCCATTTGCGCCAGGTTCGATCAGAAGGCTCCGGTGACCCGGTATTTCAAGAGTATCTGGAACGCTTTGAAGGACGGCCCTGTCCGGGAGATCCCGCATTATCCCAAGCGTCGTCCTCCGATCTTGTGGGAGTGGGGAAAGGGCCGGAGCAAGCAAGAGGCGCTTTTGTGCGCGATCCGGGAAGCGCTGGAGAAAAACGGGAAGAGCCGGTTTCTGGTCTTCGTCAAATACGTAGAGGGGAAAAGCGGCGCGAGATACCTCAGAGAATACTTGACGGGGCACAAAGAGCCGCTTTCGGACGCCTGCGATG
Organism: uncultured bacterium; assembly: GCA_947643715.1. Classification (GTDB taxonomy): domain Bacteria; phylum Bacillota; class Clostridia; order Oscillospirales; family Oscillospiraceae; genus Enterenecus. The sequence goes on along the minus strand of CANRXB010000001.1, from coordinate 16,917 downwards.
GATCCGTCAGATTTTTTGAGGATCGCGAGGTCGCGGCTGTGACGGGGCAGTACCGCTGCGACCCGCCATGCGAAAAGGCCGACTATTCGGGGGACACCTCGCTGGCTATGTACGGGAAACGGGGGGAAGAGGCCAGCCAGCTCCCGAAGGTCTTGATCGTGACCTATCCCATCGCCGGAGAAGGGGTGGATCTGCCCGGTTTCGATCACGTGGTGGATCATCATATCCCGTCTTATCCCGCCGCTCTGGAGCAGCGTTTCGGCCGTATCGACCGCGATCAGAGCGATTTTGATGAGATCTTCACCTGCTATTTGTTGAAGGAAGGGATTCCGGACACCGATACCATCAACTTCCACCACGCGGTCGGTATCTGCCTCGAGGACTTGATGTGCTATCTCCCCGCCAGGAACGCACTGCTCAGCGGCGAAGTCATCGAGCGGCATTTCACGATGAACAAGATGCTCGGCGACTTTGAGTCCAAGACGCGAGAGGTCCTGGACGATGAATACAAGCTCTGGAGCGTGTACCAGGCGTTCCAGCGCCATCTGGAACATGAGGCCGTGCCCGAGGAGGGGCGATGGGGGGACATCATCGAATTCTGCTGTGAGGACGAGGACTTGAGCGCTTGGGAGGGCGGCAGCGCGAAGAAGTTCAGGAGGGCCGTTCTGGCCGCACTGACGAAGGTGAGAGATGAGTGCCGGTGCGGACCCAAGCTGCAAAAATGTCTGGAGGAACGCAAGGGGCTGCTGGCTCCGCCGGAGGACGATCGCATCACTTACATCGCGAACGTAGACGAAAGCGACGTATCGAAGGTAGGATGTAAGTCCATCAGCGTACAGGAGTGTTTGGACGGGATCTGTAGAGACAGCCGCCGGAGGTTCCATGATTTCTGCAAGGAGCTGTCGGATGTATCCCGGCCGCTCGGCGGGAGCGATGAGGACACGGTCGAAACGTATCGGGACTGGCTCTCCAAGCTGCTGGTGGAAAGCTTCATAAACTCCAAAGATGACTATCATGGATATATGTGCTGGGCTGTGGAGGATCATCCCATCGCGCAGTATCAGCGAGATATGTACCGCTATAAGACCTGGAACGAGAAAAAGGGGGCGGCAAGCTTGTTCAAGTCTGCCGCAGAACAGGGATATGCGCCTGCACAGTATATGTATGGCCACTGCCTTGCGGAGCCGGAGGCTGTTTCCTGGTGGGAAAAGTCTGCTGGACAGGGCTATGTGCCCGCGCGGTACGAGCTGGTGGATCATTATCGATCGGTGGATCTTGACAAGGCCATGGAGCATTTCAGACAGATCCCGGAGCAAGTATATCATGAATGGAGATACGATGTGATGCGCGATCTCGCTCGCAGTCTGGAGGAGAGAGGGCGCGAAGGGGACGGTGCGCAGGCGTTCGATCTATACAAGGCCGTGTTCGAGGATCACGCCCACCAGCGGGGATACGTCTGCTTGATGGAGTCGAAGAAGGCGCTCATGGCTGAGGGCCAGGCGCTGTTCGAGTGCGCTGTCCAGCAGTGGGCGGGCTCGAAATTTTTGGATTGGGCGCTGTTCGAGCTGGCCAGGCTCTACACAGGGCCAGGGCCCCAGGCAGACGGCGAGACTGTCCCCCCAAGGCGTTCGGGGAGCTGGCCGAAGTGTGTAGGGGATTCTTTCCAAGGGATGGTGAGATGCTTCAAGAGAGGGATCGGGACACGGCGCGACCTGGAGTCGATAGATGAGCTGTGCTGGTCTCTGGGGATATCCAGGATGAGGCTTGGCGCTGTGCGCGACCGATACCAGAAGGAAGCGGACGGCGTTTGACGGAAGCGATGCGATATCCGAAACGTCCCCGCGTCCCGGTGGAGCGTCCGTGGACGTCCAGCCGGGGCGCGGGGCGCTCCGCCCGCGAGAAGAGCTTGAGATCCCTCTTGACAACTGCCCCCGGCTGGTGTATACTGTTTCCAACAGCCGGGGCAGGTAGTCTCCTCCGGTGCCGTCAACCGAATATCGTTGGATCATCAGGCGAAATGCGGTGTTTCCGATGCGATCTCGTGGGATCGTGTTCAGGGGGCCGACATTTGCGCCTTTTTCTATGCCTGTCCTACGGAGATCGATCCGGAGGACAGGCGTTTTTTGTGGAGCGGACCTGGCGGAAATGACCGAAAGGGGATATGGAACGTGATTAAAAGTCAAGATGTGGAGCGGCTCATGGAGAAGGTCGATTTGTCGGACGTCGGGTCCGCGCATCTGCTGCTCGTGGTGGAATTCGGCGCCCAACAGGGCATAGAGAACGCCGCGATGTATGACCCGGCGAAGGATGAGCTCAGAAATCTGTGTCTGTCCTCCACCATGGGCGCCGAGGACATCGACGGCGTGGACGACGTCACCGAGATCGGGGAGGAGGTGGACGGTGAGCCGTTGGTGGAGCTGTCCTTCCTTGTGGACGGCGGCATGGAGGTCGGCGACTTCGAGGGGTTCCGCCTCGTGCTGTGGAACCATTCCGCGCAGCGCATGGCCATGCTGGGCGATGTGGTGGAGCCAGACGGCTGCCTCGTGTTGGCGAACGTCCCCGCCGTAGGGGCGGGGGACGAGTGCGATCCTGACGAAAGTGAGTGAATGCCATGGAACGAACGTGTTATCAAGGAATGGAGCCGGGCGATATTTTTGTGTCACTCCATGAGTCGGAGACATGGGATAGGAACGATGTCCTGTGTAAGGAGATGTACCTGAAAACGAAGGATGGCAGCAAATGCCTGGACGGCTCGTCGCTGCTGTATCCGAAGGGGCTGCGGCTGTCGATCAACCTTGACCGGTGCCGCGACCAGGAAACGTTCGACCGGCCGCTGTCCCAGAGGAGCGAAGAACTAGCGGAATACCATCAGGCATGCTGCATCTTTTGCAGGAGTGCCGACCCGGACAGCAATTTCTATCGAGTGGAACAGACCGGGACCGGTACGATCTGGCTCAGGAACAAGGGCTTCCGATCGGTGCGGCTCCAAACGGCCGATGGACTGATGTATCGCGTCCAAGCCGGGGAGCCCCAGCCGCTCACGCCGTCCAACGCTCTGGCTCGGATCGGTCCCTGGAAGGTCCTGCTGGACGTGGATGATGGCGGCGGACCGCTGGATATCCGTATCCGCGCTGTCCATGTCCTGGACAACGGAGCGTGGCGGCAGGGGGACGTGTTCATGTACACCGGGGATCATGTGGACAGCTACTATCTCCGGGTCAAGTATCAGGATGACTGCCTGGGCGTTTTCGACTCCTACTCCAGCTACTTTTTGGAGCGGCCCGCTCTGGAGGTGCTGGACATCGACGGCTACGGTCCCACGCAGTGGTACGTCAGGAACGTGGGCAAGTGGCCCCTGGAGCTGCGCGCTGCCGGGCATGATGGATGGATGGTCCCGCCAGATCGAGACATCCATCCATTGGAGACGTTGTTCACTATGTCCGATCGGGACAGAGGAGGGCTTTGAGGATGAGCACCTATTATTCGTTTTTTGGTAGAGAGCTGCCAAAGACTGGAATCCGCACAGGAGAGCTGGCCCTTTATTTGGGGACGGTCCCGAAAGGGTTTCGTGCTGCCCCCAGCAACTGTGAAGATCATAGAAATGTCTATGTCTATCTTTGGAAGGACGGTAGTTCAGAGGACCTCGGCGTCCGTTTCGTGTATGAAGAGATGCAGGTCGACATCGTTGAAAGGGGCAACTATGTCCTGAAGGTCGAGGTTGCTGATGAGAGGTGGGTTTTCCTCCGGAACGATAGAGGCGATCGCATAAGACAGGTCGCTGGTCCAGCCAAGCCGGTGGTGATCATGAACATTGGCGCGGAGACGGTCTGGGTGGATACCTTCCTCGGAAAATATTCCGTCCCTGCGGGAACGTGCCTTAGGCTGGACGAAAATACCCCTCAAAGGGAGAAGAAAAAGGTCCTGCTGACGGTAGACGGCAGTTCGAGTGAAGAGGGATCCTCAGCGAAGATGTCGGCGCTGATCTTGGATGGTGAGCGTTGGAGGCCCATGAACATTTGTGCCAGCGGCATGATGGATGAGGGGAGCCGGAGAAGGGGCAGAGAACAGATCTTGGACGGCACGTTCGTGGTCCAAACTTTTTCCAGTCTTGGCTGGGCCAAGGTCATCCTGGGTGATATGCCCAGCGATCCAGATCATGAGATCTATATCCGCAGTATGCGCGATGGATCAGAGGGAGCGGTGATGCATTTTTATGGTGTGGGCATGAGGGATGACGGGCTGGGCTGGAAGAAACAAAGTTTACGCTTCCAGAAAGGGATCATCTATGATCTCCAAAAGCTGCGGCAGGCCCCGACATTGGAGCTGATGGAGGAATGCACCGCCGAACTGCCTTATCTGGAACAGCTAGGCACTTCGACGGAAGAAGATGTCCCCTGGCCTGAGGTGCCATGCGTCTGACCTTCGAACGTTCCCGCCAGGGCGTGAAGCGAACGTCCGCCGTACTTCCACAGTACGGCGGACGTTCATTTTTTGATGGGAGCCGCCTTGCCCGGCGCCGCGAGGCTACTGTGTCAGCGTGACGGCCTGATAGAACTCATCCAGGTCCCTGGCCCACGTGACGGAGCATCCTTGCTCATAGATGTGGAGGAGCCGTTTTGGGAGGAAGAAGATATCCAGATCTCTTTCGTAGGCTGCCCGGCCGATGGCGTCCAGGTAGCTGCGTACTGAGGGACGATCCAGATCGTCCACTTGACATGCCGTGGCGCAGGACGGGGCGCTATCCAGCCAAAGGACCGGCTCTTTCCCCTGTTCGGCGACCTTCTGCCGGAGCTGCGCCAGTGCGCGATCGGGAGTGGGGGAGGCAGCGGGCTGGTGTGGACGGCCGCGCAGCAATTCCGGGAGGACCGACAGCAGATACTCTCCGCTTTTCAGCCGAAGGTGGCGGCCGCCGCTCTCCTTGAGGTATCCGATCCGATCCTCCCAATCATCGATGAACAGATGCTGGAAGCTCTCGCTGTTGCCCCGGTCCAGGCACCGCTGGTGGTACTCTTCCTTTAGCCCGTCCTCAGGGTAGACGACGAGGACGTCCCGGCCATACCGCTCCGTCAGCATATCGATCACAGGGACGATGGTGGGGAAGAGCACGATCTTTCCGCAGTGTTCCGCTTTCAAGATATCCAACACATAGTTCTCCGGGAAGCGAGGGTCCGCGATCCGGTAAAGAGCGCCTTTCTCCTGTTCGAGCTCTGCGCTGTCGCACAGGCTCAGGTCCTTGAAAGGCATCAGCCAACGGTAGGGCATACTGGGCAGGTCCAGCAGATCCGGCCCCAGCTTTTGGGCGGCGGTGGTTTTCCCGCAGCAGGTATAGGCGGCGATCAGCATGGGACGGCCCTCCGTTCATTGGTCCGTGGCGATATCCGGCGACGCTTCGTCATCCGTTGTCCGGCTGGGGATCTCCTCGGCGCGGTCCCAAAAGGCGAGGATGTCCTCGACGCTGACGGGGGACATCCCTTGGGCGTCTACGCCCACGTCCAGCCGCCGTATGCCGTCGTCCCGGGATCGCAGGTTATAGCAGCGTTTGTTGTGCTGGTGGCCATGGAGATGGAAGGAGCCCCGGTGCATACCGTTCCAGCTCAAGAGCGGGTAATGGCAGAGGATGAGATACTGGTCCTGCCAGGACAGTTCGAAATAGTCCTTGACCCACACGAGCAGGTCCGACCGGAAAGACTTCCGGTCGGCGAAGCCGTCGTGGTTCCCGCGGATCAGGAACTTGCGGCCATGCAGCCGCTCCAGGAGCGCGTTGGCCAGGGAGGGACCTTTCAGCGTGAAGTCCCCCAGGATATAGATGTCGTCGGTGGGCAGTACCTTGGCGTTCCAATTCCGGATCAATGCCTCGTCCATCTCCGCCGTCGTCTGGAAGGGGCGGGCCTCATATTCGAGGACATTGGCGTGACAAAAATGGGTGTCGGCGGTAAAATAGATCAATAGAGTCCCCACCTTTCTGTTTCGGTATCGATCTTCGTGATCATCCCTGCCGCGCATACGATCTCGTGCGATGGATAGCCAAAGACCACGTCCTGGTGGCCGTCGTTGACGATCAGGAGCGTTTTTGTCCCGTCAGAGATCTGGTATGGCTCTATGCGGTGTGGGAAGGGGAAGTATCGGAAGTCCAATTGGAAGTCCTCGGGCATGTCCGGAAGATATCTTCGGATGAGGATGGAATCCTGGAACGTCCCGAGGTGTCTGCCGATCGGGGCACACCAGATCCGGCAGTCCGGATCGCTCCAAAAAGCGGACAGGGAGGTCGTGCCGACGATGCGCAGCCGCAGCGTACAGGGGGCACAGAAGGCGCGCAGCGCTGCTTCTTCGCCTTCGGCGGCTCGCTGACGGGCCTGGGCGCAGCGCGCCCAAAGATTCGGGGAGAGGCCCAGCCGGTCAGGATCGGCCAGTGGGGGATCCGATCCGTTCGACGAGCTGTCCATCTCTTCCAGACGAAGGCGGTACGTGCTTCCGGAGGCCGTCTCCAGCAGGATGCAGCCCTCCTCTTGTGTGGAACGGAGGATCGGTGAAGTGTGGATGTGTTCCCCTTCCGGCAGCTTGGGATGTCCTGATACGACGCCGTGGGCGATGGACACAGGACCGTGGGCTTTTATAGTCCAGGAGAACAGGGTTGGCATAGTGTGCACCTCCAAATGCGAGCTCGGATAGAGACTCCTGTTCGAAATGACAAAGACCGCGCTCAAGACCCGTTCCCGGTGGACGCGGCAAGAAAAAAGACCGAAAGGATATGAAACCTTTGCGGACCGCATACACGCGTTCCACGCAGATCATACCGCATTCAGCCTGATATGACTTCGTTATTCAAAAGGGGGGCGTTCTTTGCCTACTATGATGATAGCAGATCTCCGCAAGGATGTCAATGGCCGATTGGATCATTTTGGCGCCGTTGGATTTGAGCGGCCACGATATGATGCCTTTTTATTGGACCATAGATGTGCTATGATATATTTGAGCATCCGAGTGGGGGCCGATATACGCTGTCGGTCCGATGTCATCGAAGAGGAGGAACGACGTATGGACAAGAAAAGGCTCAAAGATGAGATCGCGTCGCTGGTCAGGAAGAGGGATATCGCAGCAGGACCGGGCTTTTGCGTGGTGGCGCTGGACCGGACGATCACCGGCATGGGGGCCGGCAGCGCCCTCGTCCGGAAGGAAGGGGAGCGGAGGTGGAAAGCGCGCATCCTCCAGGGCAGGAACCGTGACGGCGATCTGCCGGAGGAGGTGGAGGTGATTGTCGGTGAGGAGCCTGACGACGAGGAGCTCCTGGAGGAGCCGCAGCCCCGAGAGGCGGCGGACTACTGTGTGTCCCTGCGCAGTCCTGACGCCAATGTGGAGATCTTTTTCCATGTGAACCGGACGAACGACGGCATCACGGTGAAGGAGGACGATGCGTCCATGGAGTTGGAGGACGGCGCACAGGAGATCCCCATCGTCTATTGGAACGTGGGCGGAGCCCCCGTCAAGGTGGATGGCCATGCGATCGGGATGGGTATGCATCACGTCGCATATCCTGCCGACCCAGCCCGGGTGGAGCGAAAAAGGACCTATGATAAGGCGATGCAGTACTGGAAGGAGCGATACGAAGCCAAGACGCGGGAGATACAAAGGCACATCATGAGGATGGAGCCGAAATGCTCGGAGGGCCTGGCTTACCGGCTCGCGCTCATGTTCCGGGCCCAACACCTGGAGATGTGAGCCGGGCCGCTGGCTGGACTGCGATCGTCCCGAAACGAAAGGCCCCTTATCCAGTTGAGTGTTGCCGATCGGAAAAGTGGATGACCAGCAGATCTGCTGGATGAAACATGATTTTAGAGGAGGACGTGCCATGGGCTGGTGGATATGCTTTTTCATGTCATCGTTCTGTATCGTGATGTATCTCCTATATATCAAAGGTCTTGCGGTATCAAAAAGGATACAGGCGATCTTGAAATAAAGAAGCAGGAGCAGCACAAGGTCGATAGGGGATAACGAACGATAGAGTGCGCCGCAGCCCCGACCGGGGCGCTTGCGGCGCACTCTATTGTTATCGGTGGTCAGTCCGACGCTCGAGCGTTCGAGCCTTGGTCAAAACGACCCTTGGCTTTTGGTTAGACCACAGTTATCATCAGCCGTTGGCGATCGCAGCCTGAGCGGCGCTCAGCCGGGCGATGGGCACACGGAAGGGGGAGCAGGACACATAGTCCAGGCCCACCTTATGGCAGAACTCGACGGAGGAGGGGTCGCCGCCGTGCTCGCCGCAGATGCCTAGGTGCAGGTCGGGATTGGCCCCGCGGCCAAGCTTCGCGGCGGTCTGGATGAGACGGCCCACGCCGGTCTGGTCCAGCTTGGCGAAGGGATCGCTCTCGTAGATCTTCTTGTCGTAGTAGGCTTCCAGGAACTTGCCCGCGTCGTCACGGCTGAAGCCGAAGGTCATCTGAGTCAGGTCGTTGGTGCCGAAGGAGAAGAAGTCGGCCTGCTGAGCGATGAGGTCGGCGGTGAGGGCGGCCCGGGGGATCTCGATCATGGTGCCCACCTTGTACTTCATGGAGGAGCCCGCCTCAGAGATCAGCTTGTCGGCAGTGGCAGTGACCACACTCTTGACGTAGGCCAGCTCCTTGACCTCGCCCACCAAGGGGATCATGATCTCGGGCACCACGTTCCAGTCGGCGTGGCGGGCCTGGACGTTCAGAGCGGCCTTGATGACGGCGTTGGTCTGCATGGCGGCGATCTCAGGATAAGTGACCGCCAGACGGCAGCCGCGGTGGCCCATCATGGGGTTGAACTCATGCAGGCCGGCGATGATGTTCTTGATGTCGGTCACGCTCTTGCCCATGTCGGCGGCCAGCTTCTCGATGTCGGCCTCCTCGGTGGGGACGAACTCGTGCAGGGGGGGATCCAGGAAGCGGATGGTGACAGGCATACCTTCCATGGCTTCGTAGATGCCCTCGAAATCGGACTGCTGCATCGGCTCCAGCTTGGCCAGGGCCTTCTCGCGCTCCTCCACGGTGTCGGAGCAGATCATCTCACGGATGGCGGGGATGCGGTCGTCGTCGAAGAACATGTGCTCGGTACGGCACAGGCCGATGCCCTGAGCGCCGAACTTCCTGGCCTGAGCGGCGTCGTGGGGAGTGTCGGCATTGGTGCGCACCTGGAGGCGGCGGTACTTGTCCGCCCAGCCCATGACCCGGGCGAACTCACCGCCGATGACGGCGTCCACAGTGGGGATGGCGCCGTCGTAGATCTTGCCGGTGGAGCCGTCCAGAGAGATCCAGTCGCCCTCGTGGAAGGTCTTGCCCTTCAGCTCGAACTGCTTGTTGGCCTCATCCATCTTGATCTCGCCGCAGCCGGACACGCAGCAGCGGCCCATGCCGCGGGCCACCACGGCGGCGTGGGAGGTCATGCCGCCCCGGACGGTCAGGATGCCCTGGGCGGCCTTCATGCCCTCGATGTCCTCGGGAGAGGTCTCCAGGCGGACCAGCACGACCTTCTCGCCGCGGGCGGCCTGCTCCTTGGCCTCCTCAGCGGAAAAGACGATGCGGCCGGAGGCGGCGCCGGGGGAAGCGCCCAGAGCGGTGGCCAGCACGGGGGCTTCCTTCAGGACGTTGCCGTCGAACTGAGGATGGAGCAGGGTGTCCAGGGACCGGGGCTCGATCATGGCCACGGCCTTCTTCTCGTCGATCATCCCCTCGTCCACCAGGTCGCAGGCGATCTTCAGCGCGGCGGCGGGAGTGCGCTTGCCGTTGCGGGTCTGGAGCATGTAGAGCTTGCCGGCTTCCACGGTGAACTCCATGTCCTGCATGTCGCGGTAATGGTCCTCCAGGGTCTTGCACACGTTCTCGAACTGGGCGAAAGCCTCGGGGAACTTGTTGGCCATCTCGCTGATGGGCATGGGGGTGCGCACGCCGGCCACCACGTCCTCGCCCTGGGCGTTGGTGAGGAACTCGCCCATCAGCTTCTTCTCGCCGGTGGCGGGGTTGCGGGTGAAGGCCACGCCGGTGCCGCAGTCGTCGCCCATGTTGCCGAAGGCCATGGACTGGACGTTGACGGCGGTGCCCCAGGAGTAGGGGATGTCGTTGTCGCGGCGGTAGACGTTGGCGCGGGGATTGTCCCAGGAACGGAACACGGCCTTGATCGCGCCCATGAGCTGCTCCTTGGGGTCGGAGGGGAAGTCGGAGCCGATCTTGGCCTTATACTCGGCCTTGAACTGGCCGGCCAGCTCCTTCAGGTCCTCGGCGGTGAGCTCCACGTCCAGAGTGACGCCCTTCTTCTCCTTCATCTGGTCGATGAGCTGCTCGAAATACTTCTTGCCCACTTCCATGACCACGTCGGAGTACATCTGGATGAAGCGGCGGTAGCAGTCCCAGGCCCAGCGGGGGTTGCCGGACTTGCGGGAGAGGACCTCCACCACGTCCTCATTGAGGCCCAGGTTCAGGATGGTGTCCATCATGCCGGGCATGGAGGCCCGGGCGCCGGAGCGCACGGAGACCAGCAGGGGGTTCTCCTTATCGCCGAACTTCTTGGAGGTGATCTCCTCCATCTTGGTGATATATTCCATGATCTGCGCCTGGATCTCGTCGTTGATCTTCTGTCCGTCCTCATAGTACTGGGTGCACGCCTCGGTGGTGATGGTGAAGCCCTGGGGGACGGGCAGGCCGATGTTGGTCATCTCGGCCAGATTGGCGCCCTTGCCGCCCAGCAACTCGCGCATATCGGCGTTGCCCTCTGAGAACAGATAGACGTATTTGTGAGCCATTGTACATTCCTCCAATTTTTATCGGATGTGCGGTGGAACCAAGGAAGAGGATCCAATAAAGATATTTTATCAGAACGCGGGGGAATGGTCAAGTGAGAGTTGGAAGCCTTTTCATGTTTTTCCAGCGTCTGTCCGCACCGGCCGGCCGGGATGTGACATATCACAAAAAACGCGTTTGAGAAGGTGCGATACCTGTTTTTTGCGATGAGATCTTGCATCGATGCAAAAAAGCATTGACAAAAACGCGCTTCGTGGTATACTGAGAGCCATGATCAGGAGAACGAAGGCGTTCCGGACCTGTAGGTTTGGAGCGCCTTCTCCTGTGTTGGATCGACCCAGAGACATTGGCGGGCGGGGCGAGACGCATGATCTCCCGGCGGGCCAATATAAATGAAAGGGGAAGTCAATATGGGCTATACCAAAGAGGACATCATCCGCATCGTGAAGGAAGAGGACGTCAAGTTCATCCGGATGCAGTTCACCGACATCTTCGGCCAGCTCAAGAACGTGGCCATCACGGCGTCCCAGATCGACAGGGCGGTGAACAACCAGATCATGCTGGACGGTTCCTCCATCGAGGGCTTCGTCCGCATCAACGAGTCCGACCAGTACCTGTACCCCGACCTGGACAGCTTCGTCATCTTCCCCTGGCGGCCCCAGCACGGCAAGGTGGCCAGACTGATCTGCGACGTGTACGACACGGACGGCAGCCCCTTCATAGGCGATCCCCGGGGCGTGCTGGAGCGGGTGCTGGAGAAGGCCAGGGCCATGGGCTACGACACGTTCAACGTGGGGCCTGAGGCGGAGTTCTTCCTGTTCCAGACCGACGAGGAGGGCAAGCCCACCACCAAGACCAACGACGAGGCGGGCTATTTCGACCTGGGCCCCCTGGATCACGGCGAGTCCACCCGGCGGGAGATCTGCCTGGCCCTGGAGCAGATGGGGTATGAGATCGAGGCGTCCCACCATGAGGTGGCCCAGGGCCAGCATGAGATCGACTTCAAATACGCCCCCGCTCTGGAGTGCGCCGACAAGGTCATGACCTTCAAGCTGGCGGTCAAGACCCTGGCCCAGAAGAACGGCCTCCACGCCACCTTCATGCCCAAGCCGATCTTCGGCATCAACGGCTCCGGGATGCACACCAACATGTCCCTGTTCCGGGACGGCAAGAACGTGTTCTTTGACGAGGACGGCCACAAGCAGCTCTCGAAAGAGTGCTATTCGTTCATCGCCGGCATCCTGGCCCATATGAAGGGCATGGCCGCCATCACCAACCCGCTGGTCAACTCCTACAAGCGCCTGGTCCCCGGCTACGAGGCCCCCTGCTACATGGCCTGGTCCGCCTCCAACCGTTCCGCCCTCATCCGCATCCCGGCGTCCCGGGGCCAGGGCACCCGGGTGGAGCTGCGCTGCCCCGATCCCGCCTGCAACCCCTATCTGGCTCTGGCCGTGTGCCTGGCCGCCGGGCTGGACGGCATCGAGAAGGGCATGACCCCGCCCCCCGAGATCACGGAGAACATCTTCGCCATGACCCCCGCCACCCGGAAGCGCCGGGGCATCGAGGCGCTGCCCGGCTCTTTGGAGGAGGCCCTCGCCGCGATGAAGAAGGATAAGCTGGTGATGGCGACTTTGGGCGAGCACGTCAGCTCCCAGTACATCGCGGGGAAAGAGGCGGAATGGGACGAGTACCGCACCCGCGTGTCGAGCTGGGAGCGGGACAAGTATATGATCAACTACTGAGCGTCCCGCTCGCCGGCCAGTCATGAAAGGAGGGGAACGGGATGTGCCAGGTGATCTTGGCCTTTGAGAGCCAGGCCAACTGTGACAGGCTCCGGGAGGTCCTGGAGAGCAGCGGTGGGTTCTCCTGTATCGTGTGCCGCAGCGCGGACCAGGTGCGCCGCACGGTGCGCAAGCTGCGCCTGAGCGTCGTGGTGTGCGGGTTCAAGCTGGGGGACGAGAGCTGCGAAGCGCTGTCCTACGATCTGCCCCAGCGGTGTTCCATGCTGATGATCGCCCCTCAGGCCCGGCTGGAGCTGTGCGAGGCGGAGGGGATCTTCAAGCTCCAGGCCCCGGTGCGCCGCTCGGAGCTGGTGGCCTCGGTACGGCTGCTGGCCCAGCTCAGTGCCGCCGGGAAGGACCGGGGGGCCTCTCGGCGGTCCCAGGAGGAGCGGGAGCTGGTGGAGCAGGCCAAGGCGGTGCTCATGGACCGCTACGGCATGACGGAAGAGCAGGCCCACCGTTTTTTGCAAAAGCAGAGCATGGACGAGGGCGTCCGGCTGACTGATATCGCGAGGCTGGTACTGGCGGATCAGTGAACGAGGCGGGACGGCGGCCGGAAGATCGCCGCCCCGCTGCGCCCCTTTTGGCTTCCCGATCAGCAGACGAGGAGGGATGGCCATGGAATTCACGAAGATGCACGGTCTGGGGAACGACTACATCTTTTTGGACTGCATGGGCTCTACTCCAGAGGATCTGGGCGAATTGGCCCGCCGCCTGTCCGACCGCCATTTCGGCGTGGGGGGAGACGGCATCGTGTGTGTCTGCCCGTCGGATCGGGCGGACTTCAAGATGCGGATGTTCAACGCCGACGGCTCCGAGGGGGCCATGTGCGGCAACGGCATCCGCTGTTTCGGGAAATACGTGTACGACAAGGGCCTGACGGATCGGGCGCATCTGTCCATCGAGACCCTGGCGGGGGAGCGGGAGATATCCCTGATGATCCGGGGCGGGAAGGCCGTGGGAGCGGCGGTGAACATGGGGACGCCCGTGGTGGAGCCGCCTGTCCCGCTGGTGATCGGCGGGGAGGGCTATACCGCCGTCCCCGTGTCCATGGGGAACCCCCACGCGGTGGTGGAGGTGGAAGATCCCGCCGCCCTGGATCTGCGGGCGCTCGGCCCGGCGGTGGAGCGCGATCCTGCGTTCCGCCACAGAGTGAACGCGGAATTCGTCCGGGTGCTGGGCCGGGACAGGCTGGAGATGAGGGTGTGGGAGCGGGGCAGCGGGGAGACCCTGGCCTGCGGCACCGGGGCCTGCGCGAGCGTGTCGGCCATGGCGTCGCTGGGGAAGCTGGGCCGGGAAGCGGTGGTCTGTCTGGCCGGGGGCGAGCTGGAGGTCCGCTGGGACGAGAGCTCCGGGCATGTGTTCATGACCGGCCCCGCCGTGACGGTGTTCCATGGCGAACTTGACGCTTGACCGGATCTGCGCTCCTGTGGTAGAATGGTCCGATCTGATAAGGTGAGGAGTGGTCCTGATGGCCCGCATCAATCGAAACTTTCTCAAACTGCCGGGCGGCTACCTGTTCCCGGAGATCGGCCGAAGGGTACGGGCCTTTTCGGCCCAAGGCACGCCCATGCCCCTGATCCGCCTGGGGATAGGGGACGTGACCCAGCCTTTGGCCCCCGCTGTGGTGGACGCCATGGTGGGAGCGGCCAAGGAGATGGGGGTCAAGGAGACCTTCCGGGGTTACTGCGAGGAGACCTGCTGCGCCTATGACTTCCTGCGCTTCGCCATCCGGGACTCTTACCGGGAGCGGGGCGTGGAGATCGCCGACGACGAGATCTTCGTGTCCGACGGCGCCAAGAGCGACTGCGGCAGCATCGGCGACATCTTTTCCGTGGACAACGTGGTGGCGGTGTGCGATCCGGTGTATCCGGTGTATGTGGACACCAACGCCATGGCGGGCCGGGCCGGGGATCACGACGGCGAGCGGTGGGACGGCCTGATCTATCTGCCCTGCACGGCGCAGAACGGGTTCTTCCCCAGTCTGCCCGAGGGCCGCGCCCCTGACCTCATCTATATCTGCTCTCCCAACAACCCCACCGGGACGGCGGCGAGCAAGGAGCAGCTCAAGGTGTGGGTGGACTACGCCAACGCCAGCGGCAGCGTGATCCTGTTCGACTCGGCCTATGAGGCGTTCATCAGCGAGCCGGGCATCCCCCACAGCATCTTCGAGGTGGAGGGCGCCGAGACCTGCGCCATCGAGTTCCGCTCCTTTTCCAAGAGCGCCGGCTTCACCGGGACCCGCTGTGCCTATACGGTCATCCCCAAGGCGCTGGAGCGGGACGGGGCGTGCCTCAACGCGCTGTGGAACCGCCGTCAGGGCACCAAGTTCAACGGTGTGTCCTATGTGGTCCAGCGGGCGGCGGAGGCGGTGTTCACGCCCGAGGGGAAGGCGCAGACGCGGGCCGCCATCGACTATTACCGGAACAACGCCAAGGTCATCCGGGAGGGCCTCACGACGGCGGGGCTGACCGTGTACGGCGGAGTGAACGCCCCATACCTGTGGGTGCGCACGCCGGAGGGCGTGTCCTCCTGGGACTTTTTCGATCTGCTGCTGAAAAAGGCGTGTGTGGTGACCACTCCCGGCGCGGGCTTCGGGCCCAGCGGGGAAGGGTACGTCCGAGTCACCGCCTTCGGCGACGCGGACGACACGAAGCGAGCCGTCCAGAGGATCGCATCGGTATTGTGAAAAAAACTATCGGCCGGCCCAACGGGGGGCAGGGAGGGGGAACGCGCCCTCCCTGCGCCCGTTGGGCCGGTCCTCGTTTGGAGGGATCCACATGCAGCGAGACAGGACACAGCATACCGCCCCACTGTACGACCCCAGGTTCGAGCATGACGCCTGCGGGGTCGGGGCCGTCGTGGACATCCAGGGCCGAAAGACCCATCGGACGGTGGACGACGCGCTGAAGATCGTAGAGAAGCTGGAGCACCGGGCGGGCAAGGACGCCGAGGGCGAGACCGGCGACGGCGTGGGCATCCTGCTCCAGATCTCCCACGGATTTTTTGTGGGAGAGGCGCGGCGCTTGGGCTTCACGCTGGGAGAGGAACGGGACTACGGTGTGGGGATGTTCTTCTTCCCCCAGGAGGACCTGCGCCGGAAGCAGGCCATGAGGATGTTCGAGCTGATCGCGGCCAAGGAGGGCATGGAGTTCCTGGGCTGGCGGGAGGTGCCAGTGTGCCGGTCGGTGCTGGGCCACAAGGCGCTGGCCAAGATGCCCCGGATCGTGCAGGGTTTCGTGCGCCGCCCGGACCGCTTGGCCAGGGGCCTGGAGTTCGACAGGCGGCTGTATATCGCCCGGCGGGAATTCGAGCGGTCCAACGACAACACCTATGTGGCCTCCCTGTCCAGCAGGACCATCGTCTACAAGGGGATGTTCCTGGTGGATCAGCTCCGGCAGTTCTATCTCGACCTCCAGGACGAGGGGTATACCTCCGCCATCGCCCTGGTCCACTCCCGGTTCTCCACCAACACCGACCCTTCCTGGGAACGGGCGCATCCCAACCGCCTGATGGCCCACAACGGGGAGATCAACACCATCCGGGGCAACGTGGACCGGATGCTGGCCCGGGAAGAGACCATGCACGCGCGCGTGTGGGACAAGGACATCGACAAGGTGTTCCCGGTGGTGGACACGAATGGCTCCGACTCGGCCATGCTGGACAACACCCTGGAGTTCCTGATGATGAGCGGCATGGAGCTGCCCCTGGCGGTGATGGTGTGTATCCCGGAGCCGTGGATGAGCGCTCCCGACCTGTCCCGGGCCCGGCGGGACCTGTACCAGTATTACGCCGTGATGATGGAGCCCTGGGACGGCCCGGCGGCCATCCTGTTCTCCGACGGGGACCAGGTGGGGGCGGTGCTGGACCGCAACGGCCTGCGCCCCGCCCGGTACTACGTCACCGACGACGGCCGGCTGATCCTGTCCTCCGAGGTGGGCGTGCTGGACGTGGATCCTGCCCATATCGTGGAGAAGTCCCGGCTGGAGCCGGGGAAGATGCTGCTGGTGGACACGCTCCAGGGCCGGATCGTCGGCGACAGCGAGATCAAGGAGGACTACGCCGCCCGCAGTCCCTACGGCGAGTGGCTCGATCGGGACCTGGTGCATTTGGAGAATCTGCCCATCCCCAACCGCCGGGTGGAGGCGTATACGCCGGAGCGCCGCGTCCAGGTGCAGAAGGCGTTCGGCTACACCTATGAGGACGTGAGGGACGTCATCCTGCCCATGGCCCGCACGGGGGCGGAGCCCACCGCCGCCATGGGAGCGGACGTCCCCCTGGCGGTGCTGGACCGCCGCGACCGGCCGTTGTTCGACTATTTTCGCCAGCTCTTCGCCCAGGTGACCAACCCGCCCATCGACGCCATCCGGGAGGAGATCGTCACC